>JAKQKT010000035.1 GCA_029560515.1 Pseudomonadota bacterium | reverse complement strand
GGTTTATGAGTTCAATAGTTACTCGTGCTTGGAGCCAGCGTTCCCTTCCTTGGTAGGCAGACGCCGTGCACGTGCAAGTACGACTTTGCATTATCCATGCCAACCAGTCAATTAAATCAGTGTGTTTTACAAAACTTGACGTGGTTCACGGAAGGGGCTTCAATGTTCACTGCAGCAAACAGATTGTGTGACGAACAGTGTGATTCGACGTGTCGGCGTCAGCATCGCGAAATTTCGTTTTGTCAGTGTGTGACACTTTGCGTCACTTGAAAGTCGATTCCATGCCCCATGGGTTCACATTAAGGGCGGCGAGTGGTTTTTTGCCCGCTATCTCCATGATCATGATTCCGCTGCCGCGACTGCTGTTTATCGGAACGTAGCGCAGACTTTCCGGTTTCATATTATTTTTCTCTGCCCACTTCCTTGCGGCAGAAGTTATCGATTTCGGTGTGGCATTATTTTTGTCTGCAATGACAGGCAGTGATTGTTCCATCAGCGCTTCGGCATACTTTTCATATTTGCCGAAATATTGCGGCTGGTTCTGGATGTCCGGAATCGAACCAAAAGAGATCGTTTTTGACAGATCGACCGGAGCACTTGCCGAGACCAGTTTTGCTCCGGTCAAGCTCAGGGAAGAATATTCCTTTTCTTTCGCAAGACTGAGCGCTACGGGATCGATTTCATTTGCGAATACAAGATAGAAACGATCATCGGCAGCCACCATGAAAACAGGGCGCGATTGCCAGATGGTGTAAAGCCCGAACGACAGTGCACAAATCTGTAAGAGTGCAATGACACTCAAATCAAACTTCAGGCTGGGCTTTCCTGTCTTGAAAACGATCAAGGTCAGCAAGGGACCAATCACGATATCCACGCCTGCCAGCAGATAGATAAGTTTGTCAGCTTTGCTGATGCCCATTATGGCGGGCGGATACCAAGTGAAAAGGAGAGCAAGCAGGATGCTGCCGACGACTAAAATGCTGATCAACAAATGAATGCCAGAAGCTTTCCAACGATTCATCATTCCATCTCCAGTTTTTTCAACTTGTAGCGTAGTGCGCGAAAGGAAATGCCCAAATGTGCCGCCGTTTTGGTTTTGTTGTAGCGGCAGGCTTCGAGCGCTTTCTGTATGGCGTCGCGCTCGATTTTTTCAAGAGCATCTGGCAGCGCGGAGTTATTGGACGTCGATGTTTGCACGGTGTTTGTCTGGACAAAATCCTGCGTCCTGCTATCGGGCGAAAGCGGTAGTTGCAGGTCGTGGGCTTCAATGCTGTCGCCTTCACACAGTGCAACGGCACGTTCGAGAATATTTTCGAGCTCACGTACGTTGCCGGGAAAGTGGTAATTGCCGAGTGCGGACAATGCACCTTCCGATAGTGGTGGTGCAGTATCGCCCCAGTCATCGCCAAGACGCTTCAAGACGGCGGCTGCAATGACAGGAATATCTTCATGGCGCTCCCGCAGCGGCGGAACCGGCAGTTCGATGACATTGATCCGGTAATAAAGATCGTGTCGGAACCGGCCATCCTCCACCAGTCTGGCGAGATTCTTGTGAGTCGCTGAAAGAATGCGGACATCGATCGCCACTTCGTTGGCGGCACCGATGGCACGCACGGTCTTTTCCTGGATCACCCGCAACAACTTGACCTGCATGTGCAGTGGCAGTTCGGCGACTTCATCAAGAAACAAGGTGCCTCCGTTCGCAGCCTGGAACAGGCCTTCCTTATCGCTGGTGGCGCCGGTGAAGCTGCCTTTTTTATGACCGAACAATTCGCTTTCCATCAACTCGGTGGGTATTGCTCCGCAGTTGACGGGAATGAACGGGCCGGTGGCACGGCCGCCTTGTTCGTGAATCGAGCGCGCTACCAGTTCCTTGCCGACGCCAGATTCGCCGCTGATGTAAACCGGCGCCTGGCTGCGGGCAACTTTTGCGATGGTGCTGCGGAGTTGCTGCATCCGTGGTGCATCGCCGAGAAGTTTGCCACTGGCTTGCTGCAAGTTGGCGGCGCGACGTTGCTCATTCAATTCAAGCGCATGCTGTACCAGGCGTCTTAGTACGGACAGGTCCACGGGTTTCGACACAAAGTCGAAAGCACCTGCCTTGAGCGCATCGACAGCGGCTTCCACATTTCCGAACGCGGTTATCATGGCGACCGGGGTTTCCGGAAATCGCTGATTAAGATGCGCGATGACTTCCAGGCCATTGCCGTCGGGTAATCGCATGTCGGTAAGGCAGATGTCATATTTGTTCGCGGCGAGCTGGGCTTTTGCCGATGCCACGTCGGCCGCGGTATCGACCCTCAGGCCCATGCGGCCCAGCGTGAGCACCAGTAACTCGCGGATATCGCGTTCGTCGTCTACCACTAATGCGCTTCGGGGGGGATTGGCCATAAATCACACTTTTGTTATCACCGACACCTTAGCGCAAGCTGACCATGCGGCCAAGCAGCCAGTCAGGCAAATACCGGTTAAAGATTGTTTCACGCTGCTTTGGCTTTCGTCGGAATATTTCGAATCACGCGGAATGGGGAGGAAAATTCTTCCAGTGCCCTCATGCTAAATCAGGCAATGCTGATCAGGTTCTGAGCGCTTTGCATGCTGATTCGGAAACAGGAGCCACCGCCTGGCACCGGCTCGAACTGCAAGGTGCATTGGTTCGCTTCGCACAATTGCTTCGCGATATACAAACCCAGCCCGGTGCCATGTTCGCTGGTGGTGTAGAACGGGGTAAAAAGCTGTTCGGCAACTCTGGGCGGAATTCCGGGCCCGCGATCAATCACTTCGATCAACGGGGCGCCAGTATTCCTGTCCTGGCGGACGGAGACCGTTACCTGGGCCGGCTTGCCCGGTTCCCGGCCATAGTTCAGCGCGTTGTGCACCAAGGCGGTCAATACCTGGTGCAGTTGCTGTGGGTCAGCCATCGCCACCAGCAAGCGTGCTTCGTTTACCGATTGCATCACGTCGGTTTCAAGCGGGTGGTTTTGCCGATATTCCTCTACGAAGCGTCGGGTGAATGCCGTCAGTTCGATACTCTCGGGCTGCGAGCGCTCCCGGCGTGCAAGGCCCAGAATATTTTCCACAATGCCGTTCATGCGTTGGCACTGGCTATGGATGATTTCCAGCAGGCGACGGTCTGCTTCCGGAAGTCCGACGGAT
>JAKQKT010000030.1 GCA_029560515.1 Pseudomonadota bacterium | reverse complement strand
TTGATTGGCTTCTGGTGTCTCGGGGCGATGTCATTGTTGATGGCGGCATTGATCAGTATGTCGCTTTCGACACCCGGCAAAACACTGCTCGCCGGTGTTTTAGCGATCGGTATCGGGCTGCCATCACTGGTAATCGGCATGTTGCTGGAGATTGCTCCTTTCATTGCCTGGCTGAAGTTACAACGTCATCGCCATCAAGGCAGCCGACTGCAAAGTGTCGATGGCCTGTTTCCCGAAGTTCGCAAGCAACGCATTTTTATTTTGTTTGTATTGTCCGCCCTTGCGCTTCCGATGGCGGTGATATGGCCGAATGCCATCAGCGTACGATTGGCGGGTCTATTACTGGCATTGGCGCATGGACTGGTGATGTTCGAGATGCTGTCGTTGCAATTTCGGACGCGCCAACTTGTTGGTGCCCGAATCGATACGCAGGGAGTTCGCACATGAACAAGAAACTTCCCTTGGTGTACGCCTGCTCCGGTTGTTCAAGTGCGGCACAAATGGCGAACCAGATGGCGCTGTGGCTCGATCGACAAGGCAAGGCCGAGATGTCCTGCATCGCCGGTGTCGGTGGCGGCGTCACCGGACTGGTCAATACCGCTCGCAGTCAGCGACCCATCATTGCGCTGGATGGCTGCATTCTGGCCTGCACCGCTGCCTGTTTATCGCAAGCCGGCGTGAGGCCCGATCGGCACATCGTGCTGTCCGAATTCGAAGTAAAAAAACGCAAGCACGTCGATTTCGATCCCGCCCAGGCACGCGCGATTTACGACCATCATATTGTTCCGATCGCCGAACGCTTGATGGGGTCGGCATTACACGGTGAAGACAATCATGAAAAAAACTGATCCTTCCCGCGGTGCGCTGACCGGCGTACGTCGAATGATTGATGGTGTCGACGATGCCTTGCTGACACTCATCGTTGCCCGTCGCCGATTGGTTTCACTGGCGGCACGCATCAAGCAGGACAAAGGTGTGCCCATACGCGACCCGGACCGCGAACAGGAAGTACTCCAGCGCGCACGACGACTCGGCAATCACTTTGGCCTTCCGGCCGCCAGCAGTGATCGCCTGATGACTGCACTCATCCAGGATGCTTGCGGGCAGCAAGGCTTATCGCAGGTATCCGACCGGCTGGCTGCAATTGATACAGATCAGGGCGCTCGTCCACCCATTACCGGCATGCTCGCAAATACCATGAATAGCCAAACCCGATTTCCGACCGCTTCACGATGGCTTCGTCTGTTGCCGCCGCCTTCCCGTCTGTCGCCATTTTTGCGACGGATTCCAATTGGCTGGCAGGTGAGATTATTCGAAGCGGCCATGCGACGCGTCCTGAGTGCGCCGATTGAAAAAGGGGCGCTCGACATGTTGGTTGATCGAAGACTCGGCATCGAAGTGAGCGATCTGGATCTTCGCTGGGTCGTGGTGTTGCGCGAGGGTCGCATGCAAGTGTGCAAACCGGACGAAATCGCCGAGGCCACCGTACGTGGTACCGCGACCGATTTGATGCTGCTGGCAAGCCGCCGAGAAGATGCCGACACCCTGTTTTTCCAGCGCCGACTCTTGCTTACCGGTGATACCGAACTGGGTCTGACGGCCAGAAATTTGCTGGACCAATTGCCTTGGCAGGAAATTCCGCTGGGGCTTCGCATTGCCATGCAGCGCGGTACCGATTTGGCTGTCGCCGCACGCACGGCCTATCACGCCAGTACGGCATAGAAAGCATTTTTCGATACCGCTTTTGCAAAATCCACTCATTCGATATCACGCCATGACAAGCACACTTGAAATTTCTCCGCCGCAATGGACTGACCAGCTTGAAATTGACTATGCCGATCTCGGTGCCCGCCTCGAAGGTTTGGTACCGTGTCTGGAATGGCAGATGCACCTGCCCTGGATCGATGCCATCCTCCGGCTCAAGCAGCAACGCGGCGCCGTCATCATGGCGCACAGTTATCAGTCACCGGAAATTTTTCACGGTGTGGCCGATGTCACCGGCGATTCTTTGGCACTCGCACAAGCTGCAGCTTCTTGCGACGCAGAATTAATCGTGATTTGCGGCGTGCATTTCATGGCCGAGACGGCGAAGATCCTAGCACCGGATCGGACCGTCCTGATTCCCGATTTGCACGCAGGCTGTTCGCTCGCATCATCGATTACGGCTGCCGATGTTCGGCGTCTGCGTGCCTTGCATCCCGTTGTTCCCGTTGTCAGTTACGTCAACACCACGGCCGACGTCAAAGCCGAATCCGACGCCTGTTGCACCTCGGCCAATGCCTTGCAAGTCGTCGAAGCGATGAGCAGCGACAAGGTCATTTTTTTACCCGACCGATTCCTCGGCGCCTACGTGGCTGCACAAACGAATGTGGAGCTGGTGTTATGGCATGGCTCTTGCGAAGTGCACGAAATTTTCACCGCACAACAAGTGCGACATGCACGCGAACGTTTCAATGCCAAATTGATCGCGCACCCGGAATGTTCACCCGAAGTATTGGCGGAAGCCGACTTCGTTGGTTCCACCAGTGCCATGAGCCAATGGCTGGCTAAAGAAAAACCCGATCGTGTCGCGCTGATCACCGAGTGTTCGATGGCCGATAACCTTCGAACGAAATTTCCGCAGATCCAATTCGTGCAGCCGTGCAACCTGTGTCCGCACATGAAACAAATCACCCTGCCCAATATTTTCAATTGTCTGCGCGACCTGCGTCATGAAGTCACGATTCCGGTCGACGTTGCGGCAAGGGCTCGACAAGCACTTGATAGAATGTTGCAGGTAGGTCGTCAGGACCGTGTCTAGGCGCGAGAACTCGCCGCTGATTATCGTGGGAAGCGGCATTGCCGGATTGACGACGGCACTGGCGGTCGCGCCGCGTGAGGTCTGCCTGCTCAGTCGGGCGCAGGATAGCCGGGACAGCGCCAGTGTTCTGGCCCAGGGCGGTATTGCGGCAGCCGTCGGGCCGCATGACAGCACCTCCTCGCACCAATGCGACACGATGCAAACCGGTGCATTTCACAATTACGAATCAGCGGTTCGCTATCTCGTTGAGCACGCAGCGGAAGCCTTGAACTGGCTAGCGCTTCAAGGCGTGCTGTTTGATCGTGATGGCGATGTTTTACATCTCGCGCGCGAGGGCGGCCATGAATTTGCCCGCATCGCCCATGCCGGTGGCGATGCCAGCGGTCGCAAGTTCATGGAAGCCTTGATTGAGAAGGCAAAACAGGCAAGCCATATCCAATGGCATGACGGTTGCGACGTCGATGCCCTGCTCTTGCGCGGCAATGCCATCGCCGGTGTCCGTTCAAAAAACAAAAATGGCAGTACCGATATTTTCGAATCCAGCGGCGTCGTATTGGCAACCGGTGGGTTGGGATCCCTGTTTTCGGCGACCAGCAATCCGCCCGGTGCCGAAGGTGCCGGATTGGCACTGGGTCTTGCGGCTGGCGCGGCTGTGCGTGATCTCGAATTTATTCAATTTCATCCCACGGCTTTATCCCTTGGCCCGGAATTGAGACGGCCATTGTTGACCGAGGCCTTGCGGGGTGCCGGTGCCATTCTTCGCGATGAACAAGGCCGCGCCTTCATGACCGGACGTCATCCGATGGAAGATCTTGCGCCGCGC
>JAKQKT010000017.1 GCA_029560515.1 Pseudomonadota bacterium | reverse complement strand
GTTGAATGCATCCGCCATGGCGCGAAATTCGATGTGCGTACCGGCGAAGCCCTATGTGCCCCGGCTTATACGCCGACGGTGGTTTTTCCGGTAAAAGTGGAAGATGGCGCAGTGTTTACGCGCGACGACAGAAATTAATCCTTCCGCAGTTCGCGCAGCTTCACCAGCAACACCTCGCCGCCGCCATCAATAATCAATCGTCCGCCAGTATCATCCGGCATTAACAACGCAGTATCTCCCTGCTGGATTCGCATGAGCTGCGCCTGATCCTTGAACTGCGCGATACCACTCAGCATGTAGATCGCCCAGCTCACGTTTTTCTCGCTGAAAAATACCATTGGCCCGACCAGAGGGCGGTGCAATACCTCGGCATGGTAATGATCGCGCAGCCACATCACATTGAAATCATGGGTAGGGCCATTGAGCAGTTCTGCATGCAATTCGCGTTCGCCGGCAAATCTGTGTCGCTGATGCGGAGGATGCAAGTCCTTCGTTTCGCCATCGGCAAAATGCAGGCGCATACCCTCGCCGCTCAGCAATATCAGCTCACGATCGATGTTTTCAAAACTCGAAAACGGGCCATCCTTGTCGACTTCGGCAATTGATAAACGCCATGACCACGCATCGGCATCTTCGGGATATCGGGTAATTTCCCGCGTCCAGCCCAAGCCGTTTTTCCAGCGGGTACGCCGGTATTCATTGGCTGGAATGAGTTGAATATGCATACCAGGAGTTTACTGCAGCGACCCTCATCTGCGCGACCCAGGCCATGCCAGGTGGTCGTTCCCTGTTTCCAGCCAGATGGCACTCCAATAGGGGTATTTTCGGATGTCATCTACCAATCCGAGCCTGAGGGGCTGCGTTACCAGATGCCTTCCTGCATCCCTGAGCACAACGTCCTGCGTCAAAGCCTGGTCCTGAAATCCATTACCCCATAACCAGCCCACTTTTTTATATCGGGCATCAATTGCTTTGGCCGTTGCCGTTTTAAAGCGCCCCATCAATTTTCGCAATTCATCGTTTTGCCCAAGCACCACGAGTCCTTGCCACTGGTCAGGTAGCAACACCCATGCCAGTACCTGACTGTCACGCCAGACCCATTTCATATTGTGTACCGATGCCGCCGCCCTGGCCGCATCGACATCACGAAACACCGGTCGCCTGAAAATGGTGGTCGCCGCCAGCAAATACGCCTGGTTTTGAATCAAGGCCGGCTCTTTTTCCGAGGCCTTTTGTATCGGCGGTTTTACAGGGTTTACCGCTTTCGATGCTTCCATGGTTGTCGACATATTTCACTCCATATTTTTGGAATAAAAAAAGCCGCGCCACTCGTCGGCGCGACTTGTGTTTGCAGCATTGATCAACGCGCTTTTGCCGGCGCCGCTTTCGCCTTTGCGACCGGCGCTTTTGCGGGAGCTGCTTTGGCTGGAGCAGCCGCAGGTGCAACACCGCCCAACAGGATGCGGTCGCGATTCTTTTCAATCGTTGCAAGACCGATGCCTTTTACGCTGGCCAATTGATCGGCACTGCGGAATGCGCCGTTTTGTTTGCGGTAAACAACAATCGCCTCTGCCTTGCTGGGGCCGATCCCGACGAGTACGCGATCAAGCGTCGCAGCATCCGCCGTATTGATGTTCACTTTCTCGGCGGCGAAGGCCGAGCTTGCCAGCAAGGCGGACAAGACGAGGGTTTTCACAATAAGAAACAGTTTTTTCATGCAAATCTCCTGGGTGGGTTAATCCGTTGCGGCGATGCCGTTTCGGTGAACACAGTCTGGAGATTCGCCAGGATGCGGCCTATCGCCCTGACACCCGGCATTTGGTAGGAAATTTCACTGAATGCGTGTCGGATTTTCCCTACGGCTTCACGCCTGCGGAGGTGCGATCGGCTTTAATGAGGTCTAGAATGAAGGTCTGTGAACAGGAATACTTATGGATACCGCAAAAACCGACCGTTTAGTGAGTGACGCCTGGGATGGCGACATCGTCCCGCAATTGATCGAATACATCCGCATACCCAATAAATCCCCGATGTTCGATGCCGACTGGCAGAAGCACGGTTATATGGATGCCGCCGTTGACCTGATGGCCGACTGGGCCAAACAGCAGGATATCGCCGGCATGAAAGTGGAAGTGGTTCGTCTTGAAGGTAGAACCCCGCTTATTTTTATCGAGATCCCCGGCAGCGGCGATGACTGCGTATTGCTCTACGGCCATCTGGACAAGCAACCGGAAATGACCGGTTGGGCCGATGATCTGGGCCCATGGAAACCGGTATTGAAGCAGGACAAATTGTACGGCCGGGGTGGTGCCGATGATGGTTACGCGATCTTCGGTTCGTTGACCGCAATTCGCGCATTGCAGGCCCAAGGCAAACCGCATAGCCGGTGCGTCGTAATGATTGAAGCTTGCGAAGAATCCGGCAGTTACGATTTGCCTTTCTATGTCGACCACCTCGCCGAACGCATTGGCAAACCCTCGCTGGTAGTTTGCCTCGATTCGGGTTGTGGCAATTACGATCAACTCTGGTGCACGACGTCACTGCGCGGCTTGGCCGGCGGCAATCTAAAAGTCAGCGTGCTGGAAGAAGGCGTACATTCCGGCGACGCTTCCGGCATCGTGCCATCGAGCTTCCGTATCCTTCGACATTTGTTGTCACGTCTTGAAGACGAGATCACCGGAAAAATCCTGGTCGAAGATTTATACGTGGAAGTACCGGACCAACGCATGCAGCAGGCAAAATCCTGCGCGAAAGTACTGGACACTGCCGTCTATGACAAATTCCCGTTCATCGCCGGCATGCAGGCAATGAATACCGATCTGACCGAACTGGTATTGAACCGCACCTGGCGTCCTGCGCTATCGGTAACCGGCGTTGAAGGCATGCCCAGCCTGAGCAATGCCGGCAACGTGCTTCGCCCCTATACCGCGGTGAAATTATCCCTGCGTTTGCCGCCAACGCTCGATCCGAAAAAAGCTTCCGAAGTTTTGCAACGTGTACTGACCGAAAATCCGCCGTACAACGCGAAAGTGAGTTTCGAAGTAGAGAAAGCATCGACCGGCTGGAATGCGCCATTGCTGGCGCCATGGCTGGAAAGCAGTATCGATCAAGCCAGTCTGGCGTTTTACGGCGCACCGGCGATGTATATGGGCGAAGGCGGCACGATTCCTTTCATGGGCATGCTGGGTGAAAAATTCCCAGGCGCACAATTCATGATTACCGGCGTGCTGGGACCGCATTCCAATGCACATGGACCGAATGAATTCCTGCATATTCCGACCGGCAAGCGCGTTACTTCTGTCGTCGCGAAAGTCATTGGCGACCATTACGAAGCCAGTGAAAAGGGATTGACCCGCGGTGTTGCCGTGCATGAAGGCAATGCGCATTTCGGCGATCATGGCTGCTGCTGATACTTCACCAACCAACGGGAGAGATAGATGTCGATAATCTGGACGGTCATTATTGGTTTTATTGCAGGCTTGCTGGCTCGTGCGCTGAAACCGGGCAACGACAAGCTGGGTTTCTTCTGGACGATTGCCCTGGGTATTGGCGGTTCATTCCTGGCCAAATACGTCGGCGAAGCACTAGGCTGGTACCGCGAAGGCGAGACGGTCGGTTTCATCGCCTCCGTTGTCGGTGCCATGGTGCTACTTTTCATTTACGGCATGATTAAATCTTCGAAGAAATAAATTTTTTTCTTCCACACAACAAAAACCCCTGCGTGCAGGGGTTTTTTTATTGGAGCGCATTATTTCTGCCGGATGTAATCCACGACTCTTGTCGCCAATACTTCCGCACTTGCATCGACGGTTTGCAAGTGGAACTCCGGATCGGTGGGTGCTTCATAGGGAGAGTCGATGCCGGTGAAATTCGGAATTTTTCCCGCCCGCGCTTTTTCGTACAGACCTTTCACATCGCGCTGTTCGCAAATTTCCAGCGGCGTGTCCACGAACACTTCGGCAAACTCGCCCGGCGCAAACAAGGCGCGCGCCATATCGCGCTCGCTCCTGAATGGCGAAATAAACGAAACCAATACGATAAGCCCGGCGTCTGTCATCAGTTTCGCAACCTGAGCCACGCGGCGGATATTTTCGACGCGGTCTTCATCGGTAAAACCCAGATCCTTGTTCAAGCCGTGACGGACATTGTCGCCATCGAGCAAGTAAGTGTGATGACCCAAGGCATGCAAACGTTTTTCCACCAGATTCGCGATCGTCGATTTGCCCGAACCGGACAGTCCGGTAAACCACAGGCAGCGTGCGGTCTGACCCTTGATCAATGAGCGCGCCTGTTTGTCGACAGTCACGGCCTGCCAATGCAGATTGGCGGCGCGACGCAAAGCGAAATCGATTGTGCCGCAAGCGACCGTCGCGTTGGTCTGGCGATCAATCAGGATGAAACTGCCCAGTGTCGGATTATCGCGATAGCTCTCGAAGGTAATCGCGTGGTCGAAACTCAGATTGCAGTAGCCGACTTCATTCAATTCCAGACGTTTGGCCGCGAGGGTTTCCTGCGTATTGACGTCAATCTTGTGTTTTATCTCGCTGACCTGCGCGCTGACGGTACGCGTTGCCAACTTCAGCCAATAGCCACGACCCGGCATCAGAGGCGCATCGCTGAGCCACAACACATGGGCAGCGACTTGATCCGAAATCGGCGGTGCATCGCTGGCGGCACTGATCACGTCACCGCGGCTGATATCGATCTCGTCGGCCAGACTGATGATCACCGAATGTCCGCGATAGGCTTCATTGACTTCTTTATCACCACGAATAATCGATGCCACTTTCGAGCGAACGCCAGAGGGCGTGACTACGATGTCATCGCCAACACTGACTTTTCCGGCCGCAATATTACCTGCGAAGCCACGGAAGTTCTGATGTGGACGGCAAACCCATTGCACTGGCAAACGAAATCCTTGTTGCGATGCCGTTGCTTGAATTTCGACGGTTTCCAGATGTTCGAGCAAGGTCGGGCCGGAATACCAGGGCATCGCCTGACTATTGAGAATCACGTTGTCACCCTTCAGGGCCGACAAGGGAATCGCGGTCACCGAGTCGATATTCAACTGCTGCGCCAGCGCCATGTATTGTTCGAGAATCTCGTCAAACACGGCTTGATCGTAATTGACCAAATCCATCTTGTTGACGGCAAGCACGACATGCTTGATGCCAAGCAGGCTGACGATATAACTGTGTCGGCGTGTTTGCGTCAGCAAACCCTTGCGGGCATCCACAAGCACGATCGCTACATCGGCAGTCGATGCGCCGGTTGCCATATTGCGGGTGTATTGCTCATGGCCGGGACAATCGGCCACGATGAACTTGCGTCGCTCGGTACTGAAATAGCGGTAGGCAACATCAATCGTGATGCCCTGCTCGCGTTCGGCTTCGAGACCATCCAGTAACAAGGCGTAATCGAATTGATCACCCTGGGTGCCGTGACGTGCACTGTCACGCGTCAAGGCGGCAAGTTGGTCATCGAATAATAATTTGGTGTCGTGCAGCAGGCGGCCGATCAAGGTGCTCTTGCCGTCATCCACGCTGCCGCAGGTAATGAAACGCAATAAGGACTTGCTTTCGTGTTGTTTTAGATAGGCGGCGATTTCTGACTCAAGTTTTTCTTTTTGGGCATTCATCAGAAATAGCCCTCCTGCTTTTTCTTTTCCATCGAAGCGCCGACATCGGAATCGATCAAACGCCCCTGGCGTTCCGAGGTACGTGCGACCAGCATTTCCTGAATGATCGCTTCAAGGGTTTCGGCATCGGATTCAAATCCGCCCGATAAGGGATAACAACCGAGTGTGCGGAAACGTACTTTTTTCATCGCCGGCGTTTCGCCCGGCAGCAAAGGCAGGCGATCATCGTCTACCATGATCAGAGCGCCATCGCGTTCGACCACCGGGCGTTCCTTCGCGAAATACAAAGGCACCACCGGAATATTTTCACGATAGATATAAAGCCAGACATCGAGTTCGGTCCAGTTTGAAATCGGGAACACACGAACACTTTCACCTTTCTGGATGCGAGTGTTATACAGGCTCCATAATTCGGGGCGCTGGTTTTTCGGATCCCAGCGATGTTGCGCATTGCGGAACGAAAAGATGCGTTCTTTCGCACGCGATTTTTCTTCGTCACGGCGTGCGCCACCAATCGCGGCATCATAGCCACCGAGATCAAGCGCCTGCTTCAAGCCCTGCGTCTTCATAATGTCGGTATGAACGGCCGAACCATGCGTGACCGGACTGACACCATCACGGATTCCGTCCTGATTGATATGGACTTTCAAATCGACGCCATAGAGTTCGGCAACACGATCCCGGAATGCGTACATCTCGCGGAACTTCCAGGTGGTATCGACGTGCAACAGCGAAATCGGCGGCTTCGCTGGATAGAAAGCCTTGCGCAACAAATGCAGCAATACCGACGAGTCCTTGCCGATCGAATACAGCATGACCGGATTCTGGAACTCGGCAGCCACTTCGCGAAAAATATGAATACTCTCGGCTTCCAGTTTATCCAGATGCGAGAGAGGGAAATCCGATGTTGAAACGTTTGCCGTCATGCCGAAACCCGAACCTTATCGAAAATATTAATGTGTTGTGCTACCAGTCGCTTGAACATCGACCCAATGCCCTGCTTCCAGTTTGATTACGCGGTCTGCCAATGCAAGACTAGCGGGCCGGTGCGTAATCAATAATACCGTCCGGCTGCGCAATAAATCATGACATTCCGCAATGAAGCTTCGTTCACCTTCCGGGTCAAACATCGCGGTAGCTTCATCCAGAATCAGGATAGAAGGATCTTTCAACAAGGCACGCGCAAGCGCGATGCGTTGTTTTTGGCCACCCGACAAACGCACACCCTCATCGCCGATCACGGTATCGTAGCCGTTCGGCAATGCGCTGATAAAATCATGCGCATGCGCTGCACGCGCGGCTGATTCTATTTGCGACTGCGTCGGTGCAACCTGACCATAACCGATATTGAAGCCCACGCTGGCGTTGAACAATAAAACATGCTGACTCACCAAGCCGATATGCGAACGCAGGGACTTCAGCGGAATATCACGTGCATTGATTCCGTCAATCAGGATATCTCCTTCGTTCGCCTCCATGAAACGCAGCAGCAAATGCGCCAAGCTACTCTTCCCCGCGCCATTGACTCCAGTGATTGCAAGCGTCTGTCCGGCCGGGATGTGTAATGTAAACTTTTTCAGCAAGGCCGGACGATCCGGATAACTGAAATCGATATTTTCAAATCGAATGTCGCCATGCAATTTACTTATTTCGCGGATACCGGTGTCGCTTTCGGGATGTTCCCCGAGCACATTCATCAGACGTGCGGCGCTGCCGCGAGCCATCTGCAATCTGCCGTAAATATCGGCCAACTGACTCAGCGGATTGGTCAGCAACAATCCGTATAGCATCAATGTCATCAATTCCGGCGCAGTCAGGTTGCCGCCGGCTACCTGCCGGGCGCCAAGCCACAAGAGTCCGATCACACAAGCTGCCATCAACCAGCGAATGCCTGGCGTCAACCATGCCGTAATACGTAATTGCCGAATTTCAAGCGCGAGCAGTTTTTCGGTTTGCTTTCGATAGCGCGACGTTTCTTCCTCTTCCCGGGTAAATGCCTTGATGACGGGCAGTACACTGAGATTTTGTTCGGAAATACCGTAACGCCTGGCTTCTTCCTCACTTGCACTATTGGCCAGAGGTCGCAGTGAGCGCGTGATCCATTTCACCGCAATGAAAAAAAACGGCATCACCGCGGCAATGATCAAACCCAATATCGGCTCGATGCGACACAACAAAATCAGGGCACCCACACAACTCAGCAGCATGGGCAGCAAAGGGATCAGTACACTGGAAATAAACTGGCTGATGTACCAGACATCGCTATGCAGAAATGCCAATACTTCACCGCGTTTGCGCTGCTGGTGCCAGGCCAGCGGCAATGCCTGCAAATGCTCGTAAACACGCAAGCCCAAATCGGCGGTTACCCGCTGGTGGATGCTGCCCATCGTAAAACTGCTCGCCATATTGATCACTGCTTGCAAGCCCATGACCAGCAACCAGAACAAAAGCAATTGGCCGGGTATGCTTTTCGCCAGCAATGCCCGCACGACTTCGCCGGCAAACCAAGGCATTGCCAGCAGAACAGCGCTTTCCAGTATCAGCAAAATGACGGCAAACCACAGCTTCAAGCGGTAGGGCCGGGTTTGTTGCAGAAGAAATTTCAGGTCGGACGGTAGTGCCATCATTCACTCGTTTGGATTTACAAATGCCTGGCTTCAATGAATACTGGCCATCGCAAACCATCAAGACACAAAAAGCTTATGCCGCATATTACCTTAGCCCATCAGGTCCGGCCCAACGGCGAGGTGCTTTTTCAGGAAGTCGCCGGTGAAGCGGTGCTATTGAACCTGAGCAGCGAGCGTTATTTCGGACTTGATCCGGTCGGCACCCATATCTGGGGCCTGCTCAATCGAGGCATGGGTCTGGCGCAAGTACATCAGGATCTTTGCGATACCTATGATGCAAGTCCGGAACAATTGCAGTCGGATCTACTGGCATTGCTTACCCAACTGGCCGAGGCAGGTTTAGTTACTGTCGGCGAATGATCGAAAGCCGTCTAAAAAAATGGCGGGCACTGGCATTTCGGGAAAAAATGCTGTTTCTGATGTTCATTTTCTGTCTACCCCTCGTCGCGTTTGCAATACGCTATTTCGGCTATCTGCGAACGCGTCATTTCCTTTCCCGGTTTGTTTCCCGAAATACCTTGCATCAGGCCGATGCCACCGAACTGGCGCAAGCGCAACGCAAAGCGGAATTGCTGTCCATGGCCGGCCGTCATGGGTGGATTTCGGCCACCTGCCTGCGGCAATCGGTTTTGCTGGAATTTCTTCTTCAGCGCCAGGGTCTCGCGGCAGAAATAAAAATCGGTGTACGCAAGCAGGATGCATTGTTTGATGCACATGCCTGGGTCGAGTTGAACGGAATCCCGCTGGCGCAGGACGATTTGCAACACCATCAGGTGTTGCAATGAACACGGGGGGCTTCGCATGAGCGCCATTGCGGGCCTGATCACGCTCGACGGCAAGGAGATGGATGCCGCCGTCATCGACAAAATGCTGGCGAATATGCACCGCTACGGCCCCGACACACAGAGACAATTGCGTTCGGGCAATGCGGTTTTTTTACAGGCCCTGCTGGCGACAACCCCAGAATCAGTGAACGAGTTACAACCCTGGACAGACCCGAAGACCGGCTGTGTGGTCGTTACCGACAGCCGTTTGGATTATCGCGAAGCACTCGCGGCTTCGCTGGGGATTTCCGGTCGTGCCATCGACGCTATTGGCGATGCCGAACTCGTTCTTGCTGCGTATCAAAATTGGGGCGCCGACTGTCCGGAAAAACTACTCGGCGATTTCACTTTCGCCATCTGGAATCCGCAGACCGAAATACTCTTTTGTGCCCGTGACCCGTTGGGTGTACGCCCGTTTTATTTTCACTTCATCCAGGATGGAATTTTCGCGTTTGCCAGCAGTACCGAAGCTCTGAGGCCCTTGCTTGGCCAAACGCCGACACTGGATGAAGGCCGGTTGGCAGATGCGATGACCGACCAGCTCGAAGGTCATGATCGCGTCAGCACTTTTTTTCGCGATATCAAGCGGCTACCGCCTGCGCACAGTCTCCAGCTTGAGAAAAGCAGCCTGTCGGCCGCTCATTGCTTCTGGCAGCCTTTACAGAATCCCCCATCTCCATTCCCCGTGGATGAAAAACAATGGCTAGAACAACTGGCGGCGATTTTCACCGAAGCAGTACATTGCCGGCTTCGCAGCCATCAACCGATCAGCGCCATGCTTAGTGGCGGCCTCGATTCTTCATCCATCGTGGCGATTGCTTCTAAAAAACTGAAGAGTGATCAGCAGACCATTCTGTCGACCTACTCTGCCATCAGCTCGGAGCCAAATTGCGCCGAGACACGCGCCATCCGCCTGATGCAGGCAGGATTCGAATTGCAGAGCACCGAGATTGACCCGGCAACCTCATCGACGCTCTTGCAAGGCATTGCGGCAGAATGGCCTCGGCTTGAAGAGCCGTTCGAAGCCTTGAACACGCTGGTACATGCACAGTATCTTGCTGCGGCACAGTCGAACGCCCGCATCATGCTGGATGGCATTGATGCCGATGCCTTGCTGACGGAGGCTGACTACCTGCATCAACTCGCACGTTCGGGGCAATGGCGGAAAGTGTGGCGGGAAAGTCGGGCTTTGGTGAATTTTTGGGGCAGGGAAGCCAGCCTCGCGTATTTTTTGCGACCTTTGATCAGCGAGTTTCTAATTCCCAAGCCGGTTCGTCGTTTTGTCCGATATTTACGCGGTAAATTTTGGGCGTCCGGCACCGGCAAGCAAAACCTGATCACCCCCGAATTCGCCACGCAAATCGATCTCGCAGCCCGCTACCGTGAGCTCGCCTTGCATTCAGCCGGCATGACGATTTGCGACAGTGCAGGCCATCAAGGCCATAGCGTTATGGCAGGCAGCTATACCGCCAATGGCGTCGAGCGCTACCACCGTCTGGCCAGCTTCCATGGCATCGAAGCCCGACATCCTTTTCTGGATCGGCGTCTGGTCGAATTCTGCGCTTGGCTACCACTCGAATTAAG
>JAKQKT010000008.1 GCA_029560515.1 Pseudomonadota bacterium | reverse complement strand
TTCCGTTACCGGGAAGCAAGGTTTCGATTAGCTCAGGCTTTCTGTAACTGCCTAGTGATGCCGATGCCCTTGAGCCAGCGTTGTCCGATGGCTTCTGCTTTTTCCATAAGTTGTTCGGTGGTGCCAATCATTCGCCAATATCCCGAACCCACTGCTTTCACCTGTGTAGGCCAATGCGCGGCATTGCAACCGGTTTTACTGAGTGCTGAAGGAGCATGCTTTGGAATAGCGCCTTTCTTGTCGGGCCGGACTTGCTGGCCGGTCCATTGCACCAGCTCGATGTATTGGCCTTGTTTCAGTGACAACGCGGGTGCCAATCCAATGAGCGGTTTTAATCGTTGTAGGGCTTTGGCTCCATCGTTGCGACAGCTCAGTACTCTCTGTTGAATGCTGGTGTGATGGCTGTGGTCCAATCGCACCGTTATGCCGGCACGGATCGGGTTCAAATCGACATAGGCCATGGCCGCCAATATCGCACATTCATCTGCCAGTACCTGGCATTTGAAGCGGCCTTCCCAAAATCGGCCCGTACAGGAATCTTCGCCATTGGCGGCACGGGCAATAGGTTCGTTAATGCAACGCATCAGCCAGGACAAGGAACACAGGCGTTGGCGCAGTAAAGCCAGGCGTGATGGGTTCTTGAGTAATTTCTGGACACGGTGCTCGTTGTCTTGATCACGACAGGGAAAGAGTTGGCACCAACGTTGAGCGATTTCATCATCGGACCAACGCTGTGCGGCATCGACATCCACATGCACGACTATATGCAGATGGTTGCTCATGACGGCATAACCATAGATGCCGATGGAAAAGCAGGCGGCGACTTCATGCAGCCGCTGTTCTATCCACGCCTTGCGATGGCTGTAATCAATGGAAGAATAGGGATCTATCCCGCACAACCATGCACGACGGACACAGCGTGACAGGCAGTGATAGTTGCCGGAAGCGCGGTCGGAAACGAAGAGGGAACGGGCGGTAGCCATGACGCATTATTGCGAATGACAATAATCAGGAATGTAGGAAAAATCTGAATTTCGTGTCAGGGGTTATGGGTTTGGTGGGTGTCCGCAACACTTCCGCAACACTCGCCCATGAATCCACTAGCAGACCGGCCATCAGAAATATCAGAATTTATTCACTCTAAATACAAAAAAATAATTCAGGAAGAAAGAGATACCTGGCGGTGTTAGTGCGGAGAGAAGTATTGCCAATCTTGTTGAAAACGATAAATAAAGGCATAGATATACAACCGCCTGCGATGCGGTAAATGCAATTATGGCAGCAAGGGCGTACTTCGATAGCTTGTCGAGACTATAGGCATTACCGAATGTAACTTTGCTTTGCAAAAGATAGGAAATGAAAAAGGCGATCATGAATGCAATGGCATTGGCCCATGGCAAGCTATGGAAAAAATGCACCAAAAATATGGAGATTGCCAGATGTATGCCGGTCACCAAAATGCCAATCAGCAAGAATTTACCTGCCCGAATCAGCATGGATATCCATCCGTAAATTATAATTTGATCTGTACATGTCCTGCTCAGTTGTCTGCATTATCAGCAATGAAATCTCTCAACCAGAATTCGGTACTCAGCAAACGCCAAAGCACTTCGGGATTATTGGCTCGCCCCGGTTGCAGTCGGGTTACCATTTTTCTTTCGAGTGATTTACGGTCAAACCAGCCCTGCCTGACACCTTCGCCATCCAGCAGGCAGCTCTTAATTTCGGCGGCGTGCTCGGGTACACGGAACATGGCATTCAGCGGTGCCGGATAACCCAGCTTGTGTCGACGCAATCGTATCGGTTCGGGCAGTATGTTTTTCATCGCACGGCGCAGCAGGCTTTTGGTCCAGCCGTCGCGGATTTTTTCATTGAAGGGCAGGCTAAACATCAATTCCACGATGCGATGATCAAGCAGTGGTGCCCGGCCTTCAATTCCGAATGCCATCGTGCAGGCATCGAAATGATGCAGTACTTCCGGAAGACCCGACACGGTAAATTCGTGCCAAAGTGAATTATTCAATCTGCTGCGATACGGAGATGCGCAATCGGACATTTTCTTTTTCCGATAACGACTTTTTACATCGGGTGTCAGTACATCCACAACGGGCAATATAGAGGTAAAAAATTTTTGCTTCATACGATGCGTGACGAGATGCGAAATGGATTCGCCTGTCACTGCCGTCAGGTCGTCCAGTTCCTTCTTGATTTGCGAGCTGGATGCCGATTCGAGTCGCCACCGGTCCAGCATGGCGTCTAGAATAAACCTGCCGTATCCCGCCAGGATCTCGTCACCGCCTTCGCCAGTCAGGATGACATTGGAATAACGCGCAGTTTCCTGCATCAAATGCCAGGCAGCATAACGGCCCCGCGATGGACAAGGTGCATCATGATGCCAGGTGGTTTTGCGGATGGTTTCCAGCAGAGGGCCGCGAGGTGGCTGGAAAAAATGCGGCAGCAGGTTTCCGTTTTTCTCCAGCACCATGCTTGCGTAATGGCTCTCGTCAATGGCTGGGTCGTCGTACTTCAGCGAGAATGTCTGCATCGGCTCGGCAATTCGAGCTGCGGCCAGCAGCGCGACCGAGCTCGAATCAAGGCCGCCACTCACCATGGCGGCAACCGGAATATCACTTCTTAATCTCAGCCCGACGGCATCGTCGAGCAGCGCGAGAAATTCTTCTTCGATATCGGGTCTGGCAATTTCGGTGCCAGGAACAAAGCGCCAGTATTTTTCGGTATGCGTCGTATCGCGCTGGATGATGAGCATGTGTCCGGGCAGTATCTGGAAAATATTCCTGAAAAAACTACAGTCGGAGGTATCGGTCGTTGCGCCATGCAAAAAACCGAGCAGTTCATCTTCATTTATTGTGGATTCTTCCCTGAAAACACCCAGGATGGCTTTCGCTTCGGATGCAAAGGCAATACGGCCCGAACGAATACTGTAATACAAGGGCTTGATTCCGAAACGATCACGCACCAACAGGAGTTCCTGTTTTTCGGAATTCCAGATCGCGATCGCCCACATGCCATTGAAGCGTTCGAAGCAGGCCTTGCCCCAGACACGATAAGCCCATAAGGCCACTTCGGTATCGGTATCGGAAACAAAAACAATGCCGAGTGCCTGCAGTTCGCGCTTCAATTCGATGTAATTATGAATCGCACCGTTGAACACTAGGTGCAACTGTCCATCCGGCGTGGACATAGGCTGCGTGCCGCGAGCACTGACATCGAGAATGCTCAGGCGACGATGGCAAAAACCGATATTGTTTTCCCGCCAGAAACCCTCACCATCGGGGCCGCGATGCCGCAGAGTATCGGCCATGCGTTTCAAGTCGGCGTGATTCACCGCTTGTCCGTCGCGATACCAGATTCCCGCCAAACCGCACATGCGATGTCCTTCCTTGGGGTGCTTCGTGAAATTACCCGAAAGCCAAGCCTTAGACAATGAAAGAGGAATTTGCCAGTAAAAAAAATGGCCGCAATGCGGCCATTTTTTCGATCAGTGTCGAATCAATTACAGCGCTTTTTCCAGTTCCGGAATAATCTGGAACAAATCACCGACCAGGCCAAAATCGGCGATCTCGAAAATCGGCGCATCGCCATCCTTGTTGATCGCAACGATCGTGCCGGCGTCCTTGATGCCGGTCAGATGCTGGATCGCACCGGAAATGCCGATGGCAACGTAGAGTTCCGGCGAAATGATCTTGCCGGTTTGACCGACCTGCAATTCGTTCGGCACGTAACCGGCATCGACGGCTGCGCGCGAGGCACCGACGGCGGCGCCCATCTTGTCGGCGAGCGAGTAGATGATCGAGAACGCATCGGCGGAACCGAGTGCACGACCACCGGAAACGACCTTGCTTGCGCTCTGCAGGTCAGGGCGGTCACTCTTGCCTTGTTGCAGACCAACGAAGCGGGTATGAGCGGGAAGAGTCGCGCTCACATTGCCTGCTTCAACCGCAGCACTCCCGCCATTGCCAGCTGCTGGCCATGAAGCGGTACGCACGGTCGCGACAACGGGTTTGTCTGCAGGCGCAGTCACGCTGATGATGGCATTACCGGCATAGATCGGACGCTTGAAGCTATGGCTAGATTCGACCGCCATGATATCGCTGACTTGTGCAGTGCCGAGTAGCGCGGCAACGCAAGGCATCAGATCTTTGCCGAATGTGGTTGATGGTCCGAACACATGCGAATAAGCGACGGCAAGGCTGGCAATTTGCGGTGCCTGGATATGCGCAATTGGATGCGCGTTCGCGCCATTCGCAATCGTAATGACTTTAGTGACGCCGGCGATTTGCGCGGCCTGTGCGGCGATGGCATCCGGTGCGTCGCTCAATACGACGATATCAATCGATTCGGCTTTCATGGCCTGCGCACAGGTCACGCAACGGGCCGTGGCGGAATTGAGTTGGCCGTTCAGATGTTCGGCAACGATAAGAACCTTGCTCATGATTACACCAGACCTTTTGTTTTCAATGCGGCGACCAATTCGGCCACGTCTTTCACCATGATGCCCTTGCTGCGTTTGGCAGGTGGCGCGTAGTGCGTGGTATTGAGGAAATCGCCGGATTCGACTCCGAGGTCGGCCAGCTGCAGGGTTTCCATCGGTTTGGATTTCGCCTTCATGATATCGGGCAGTTTGATGAAGCGCGGTTCATTCAAGCGCAGGTCTACCGTGATGACGGCAGGCAGATCGACTTCGAGTGTTTCCAGGCCGGCATCGACTTCGCGGGT
>JAKQKT010000479.1 GCA_029560515.1 Pseudomonadota bacterium | reverse complement strand
GCCGAATTCGGCGTGGTGATGCTGATTTATTTGGACAACGCGGTAAAACGCGCTCGGGTTTCCGGTGAGCTAAAGGATATTCAGTCCCTGGACGCAGCGATTACCGAAGGTGCATTGCGTCGGGTAAGACCCAAGGCGATGACGGTGATCACGATCATTGCCGGTCTGTTGCCGATCATTATCGCGACCGGTGCAGGTGCGGCAACCATGCAGCGCATTGCAGCACCGATGCTCGGCGGCATGCTCAGTGCACCTTTGCTATCACTGATTGTGATTCCCGCGATTTACAAATTGTGGTTAAGCCGAGGATTAAAAACGGCTACTGGAGAACTGCCATGAAAACAAAAATATTAGTGAGTGCAATTGCATTCGGTGTATTGTTGATGGGATGCACTGCAGTACCGATTCGCGATGATTCACGAGTGCAAAATTCCATTGGCGCAGCGGGTGTTGGTACTCCACGGCTGCCGGCTAACGGCGAATCGTATTTAGACAACGCCTGGTTCGCTGAACCACTAACTGTGGACCGTGCAGTACAAGCCGCCCTGCTCAACAACCCGCAAGTACGCGTCGAACTGACCCGTTTGGATGCGGCACAAGCTGAATTGATTCAGGCAGGACTGCTTCGAAATCCGATGGGCTCACTGATGGTGTTGCGCCCGGAAGGCGGCGGTCGTTTTGAACTCGATTACAACCTGATGCAAAGCTTGTTTGATCTTTTTACCCGGAGCAAACGGATTGATGTAGCCAATGCGGCGCAAGCACGCGTGCAAGCCGAAGTGATGATGTCTGTGGTCCGCATTGCACAAGATACCGAGGCCGCCTACTACGAAGCGATGACCGCAAAAGATGCCGTGCTATTGCAACAGGAATTACTCACGCTGGAACAAAGCGTACTCGTCCTGCAGATACGCAAATCCGGACAAGGCATTTTGTCTAGCCGTGCGGTGATGGCGCAGCAAGCGAACACGTCCCAGCGGGCGCACGAACTGCGCTCGGCAGAAGCCGAGCAAACGAAGGCAATGTCGGCTTTGGCAAGGCAATTAGGACTTTCCAGCGTCGACTCTCTGCGGCTACCAAAACATATTCCGGAACTCACGCTATCGGTATTGAACGAACCCGAGTTGCAAGCGCTCGCTCAAAAGCATCGGCCAGAATTATTGGCAACGAATTCCAGTATCGAACAAGCCAGGGCAGAGAAAAAACTGCAAGCCGGCGGACTGCGCAATACCGATGCGTCGCTGGGCATCGCCGGCAATCGCGAAAGCAGCGGGTTCAGCATGAAGGGGCTCGCAGTACAAATCACGCTGCCTATTTTTGATACCGGTCGTGCTCGCGGCATGTTGGCCGACGCGAACATTGCCCGGGCACACTATCAAGACGAAGCAACACGACGTCTCATTCCGCTTGAAGTAGAGCGTGCCTTCGCTACGTTGATTTCCAGTACGAAAGCGCTCGAGCACGCCGATCATCATTTTCAGCAACAACAGCAATTGGAAGCACTGGCCATGCGCAATTATCAGCAAGGCGTTCAAGGTTACCTGGACATAATGGAAGCAAGACGGCTTCGATTGGCTTCCCGGTCGGAACAGCTGCAAGCGCAGCGCACGCTCCGGCTTGCCTATGTTGATCTGGCGCGAGCAATGGGAGTTGCCATGCAACAAGGTGGCTAACGCCAGTATGCATATGCAATGACAAGCATTGTCCTGCCGAGTCGTTTTCAGCAGCTTAGTTATGCCCTTTGTACGCTAATGCCGGATTGGGGTATGGGGCCGGCGTTTGACATAAATCAATATGGGCGGTCTCAGAGGCCAATAAGATGGTGCAATCAATAATCCTTCTGGCCGTGCGGCGTGTTTGCCTTAGCGCAGGTGGGTCCGACACGTCCCGGTGTCATGTCCTATCGTCATTTCTTATCCAGAGTCTGCGGTTCCATTTTTCGAACACCTTTAGGTACCTTGAGATCTCGCCATGACATTGACTTCAAATATCAAAGTATCCACGTTGATGGATGACGGCGATGAAATGCATTTCTGCACCACCTGTGCATTTTCAAAAGCCTGCCAATCACAAGGCTACGACAAGGCAACTCTTCGAAAACTGCATGTGTTGGTTGAACACATCGGCCCCATAAAGCAGGGAGATTATATTTTCCGGGAAGGCGATGACTTCAATGCCATCGCTGCCGTGCGGGAAGGAACCGTTAAAACCTGTGTTTTCGACAGCGATAATAATGAAAAAGTGCTCGGGTTTTTTCTGCCGGGCGAAGTCATCGGATTGAATGCGATCCACTATTCCAAATATCCATGTAACGCAGTCGCACTAGACAATGTGATGCTGTGCCGCTTTTCATTCCCGAAAATGGCACTGCTCGCGTCCAACATGCCAGGTTTGCAGGCTCAGTTATTCCGCCTGTTATCGCAGGACATCGGCAAGGCGGCCTTGCTGACCGGCGACTACCGTGCTGATCAGCGGACGGCCGCTTTTCTGCTAACGCTTTCCAGGCGCCATGCCCAGTGTGGTCTCTCGGCAAGCTTGTTTTATCTCGCCATGAGCCGCACCGACATAGCGAACTATTTGCGGCTCGCTCCTGAAACCCTGAGTCGAGTATTCAAACGCTTTCAATCCGACAAGTTGATTCGGGTATTGCGCCGTGAGATCGAATTGCTGGATCTGCGTGCATTGGAATTACTGGCTCTGCCAATCCTCAGAAACTGAATATTCACCCATCATTGGCTGGGCGGGAGTCAGGGCTGCTTGATTTCAAGAGAAATTGGGAATAAGGTAGTAATCAATTACTATCTTTTGAGTGGCGAATCAGGCAATGGAAACCCGCAGACAAAATCTTTCAGCAGAGGCGCGCCGTAGCGTCACCATAGAAGCGGTGATTGATTTGGCCGGGGTACAAAACCCGAGCGAAATCACCACGATGGCCATTGCGAAACACATGAATTTGACGCAAGGCGCGTTGTTTAGGCATTTCCCGAGCAAGGAAATGCTCTGGCATTCGGTCATGGAATGGGTTGCGGACCTTTTACTGGCCAAGATTGATCGCGCCGCAAAGGGAGTCGCGTCGCCAACCGAAGCCTTGCGCGCCATCTTCATGGCCCATGTCGAGTTCGTGATTGAACGCCCCGGCGTTCCCCGAATGATGTTTGCCGAATTGCAGCGGTCCGACCTGAGCCACGCCAAACGAATGGCGCAGACCCTTATCCAGCGTTATGCAGAACGCATCAGTGCCCGCATTGAACAGGGCAAGCAATGTGGCGAAATCGACCCGAAACTCGATACGCAGGCAGCCGCCACGCTTTTTGTCGGCACCATGCAGGGCCTGGTCATGCAATCAATGTTGTCCGGTGACATTCAGCGAATGAAAGCGGAAGCGCCGCGGGTGTTCGCCATCTATCTCAGGGGCATCAGGAGTCACCCATGAAAAACTGGCTCTCGAACAAAGGTAAATCGTGGACCCTGGCCGCAATAATGCTGGCTTTGCTGCTCGCGTTTATTTTTGTCGCTTTACGGACAGGACCGATGGCGCCGGTATCGGTGACCGTCATGACGGTGGAGCGGGCGGCCATTACGCCCTCGCTGTTTGGTATCGGCACCGTGGAAGCACGTTATGTCCACAAGATCGGACCGACTTTGGCAGGTCGCGTTCTGCGTGTGGATGTCGAGCCCGGCGATTTGGTGAGGGCGGGACAGGTATTGGGGGAAATGGATCCAGTCGATCTGGACGACAAAATTATCGCGCAGACGGCCGCGATGCAGCGTGCCGAGGCAGCAGTTCATGCCGTCGAGTCACAGATTCTGGAAGCCAACGCCCGCGTTACTTATGCCAAGGCCCAGGCCCTTCGCTATTCGCAACTGGGCAAGTCCCAGGTCGTCAGTGCAGAAGCGGTGGGTGCAAAGCAACAGGAGTTTCAGATCGCACAGGCGGCACTCTCGACGATTCGCGCCAATTTGGAGGCCGCCCGTCAGGAGAAATCCAGACTGGTTTCCGAGCTCAATGGATTACAGCGGCAACGCAGCAACCTGAAGCTCGTATCACCGGTGGCAGGCTTGGTGTCACGTCGCGATGCCGATCCGGGTACCACCGCGATTGCCGGGCAATCGGTGATTGAAATTGTGGATCCCGGTAGCCGCTGGATCAATGTGCGTTTTGACCAGAAGCGGGCACAGGGATTACGCGCAGAACTGCCGGCACAGATCCTGCTGCGATCCCAATCGGGAAAATCTCTGGAAGGAAAAGTAACCCGGGTCGAGTCGCATGCCGATTCGGTGACCGAAGAAGTATTGGCCAAAGTCGAGTTCCGCCAGCGTCCGGAAAAAATGCCGTCCATTGGCGAGTTGGCCGAAGTGACCGTTGCGTTAGGGCAATTGCAGGAGACGCCTTTCGTGCCCAATGCCAGCGTTCAGCGCGTGGACGGTCACATGGGCGTTTGGGTGTTGGAAGACGGCGATCTGCGCTTCGTGGCGGTGAGGTTCGGGGCTAGCGATCTTGATGGTCGCGTGCAGGCTCTTGAGGGACTCACCGTTGGCCAGCAGGTCGTGGTGTACAGCCAAAAAACACTGACGGCAAACCGCCGAATTAAAATCGTCGATAGCCTGGCGCCACCTGCGCCATGATTAGCCTGGCCGGTCGTGACATCCTGCATTCCTGGGGTAAATTCGTTTTTACCGGCGTGGGTCTGGGGCTTCTGATCGGCGTGACGCTGACGATGGCAGGCGTCTATCGCGGCATGGTGGATGATGCCAAGGCACTGCTCGATAACAGTGGCGCCGATCTCTGGGTCGTGCAGCAAGATACGCTGGGGCCTTACGCCGAATCATCGAGTCTGTTTGACGATACCTATCGCGGAATTCAAGGAATGTCCGGCGTTGCACGCGCCGCCAACATTACCTATCTCACCATGCAAGTACGCCAGATGGAAGCTGGAAAAGGTCGCGATGTTCGCACTATGGTGGTCGGCATTAGCACGGACGGTCCGGGCTTTCCCGGCCAGCCTGGCTACTTGGTAGCCGGCCGACATATCACGCGAAATCACTACGAGGCGGTGGCCGACATAGCGTCCGGTTTCAGGCTTGGCGATCGCATTCAAATTCGACGTAATGTTTACTCCGTGGTGGGGCTGACGCGTCGCATGGTGTCCTCCGGTGGCGACCCGATGGTGTTCATTCCACTAAAGGACGCACAACAGGCACAGTTCCTGAAAGACAACGATGCCATCTTGCGACAACGTGCTCGCACCGAACAGAATCCGGCCCTGAATCGGCCCGGCGTACCGGGCTTGCTGGAGGCGGTGATCGCATCACAGAGCACCAATAACTCGGTAAACGCGGTGCTGGTACAAATCGAACCCGGAGCCGATCCGGAACAAGTGGCCGAACCGATACGTCGCTGGAAGCGGCTGACCGTGTACACCAAAGTTCAGATGCAGGAAATTTTGATCGCCAAACTCATTGCCACTTCCGCAAAGCAGATTG
>JAKQKT010000476.1 GCA_029560515.1 Pseudomonadota bacterium | reverse complement strand
CGCATGGATCGCTGGGGTTACAACTATCGTGAAGCCTATGCCTATCAGGATGCGAACTATGGCTACTACGGTTATTACGTAGATCGCGGCACCTACAATTATTATTTCCGCGAGGGTTTCCGCCGTGGTTATGACGATGGTTACTACAGCCGTTATCGCTATGGTCGTTATCACAACAACGGCTATTCGCTGAATGATTCGGTACTCCGATTGATCCTGAACTTCAGCAATTGGCATAACTAGGACATAGCGCGTCCGCTCGAAAAGCAAAGCCCCTTATCTCCGGATAAGGGGCTTTTTTATTCTGCCTTACCCCTGGGTTAAGATAGGCCGACTTCCTCTTCCGGCGAGACTCCCCATGCGTTTTTTTCCAGCGTTGACCCTGGCTTGTTTGCTGCTTTTCCCGACCGGCCAGCTGCATGCACAATCGGCAACGGAGGCTAGGGAGAAAGAACTCGACAGCTTTATCGAAAAGGGCATGCAGGACTGGAAACTGCCCGGGCTCTCGATCGTGGTCGTCAAGGATGACAAGGTGGTCTACCTGAAGGGCTTTGGCCTGAGAACCTTGGGCGATACGACGCCCGTCGATGCCGACACCCAATTCGGCATCATGTCCACGACCAAGGCAATGACCGCATTGTCGATCGCGATGCTGGTGGACGAAGGAAAAATAAAATGGGACGACCCGGTAAGCCAATACTTGCCCTGGTTCCAGATGCCGACGCCCTACCTGACCGAGCAGGTCACGGTTCGCGATTTGTTGCGGCATAACGCCGGGCTCGGCAATGCAGACATTCTCTGGGGCCGTGGTGATCTCACTACCCGGCAAATTCTTGAGCGCGTGCGCTACTTGAAACCCGCCTATTCGCTGCGAAGCGGTTTCGTCTATCAAAATGTGATGTACGGTGCGGCCGGTAAAGTGGTCGCTGCAGCCTCCGGCACAAGCTGGGAAAAATTCGTGACCGAGCGCATCTTGAAACCGCTCGACATGAATCACTCCTATGCCACGATGGCCCTATCATTGGCATCGAACGACAAAAACCGTTCTTCGGCACATTTCGAAATTGACCACCAATTGAAAGCGATCAAGGAAGTTCCGGTGGATGGCGTTCCGGCCGCCGGTGCCACTTGGTCGACCGCAAGCGACATGGGGCATTGGCTACGATTCTTGCTAGCGGGTGGCGAATACAAAGGCAAGCGCCTGGTGAGCGAAGAAAATTTCCACGAGTTGTTCTCGCCGCAGGCACTGGTCCCCGCCAACGATTTCTATCCAAGCACAGCGTTGACGAAACCCCACTGGACCGCCTACGGCCTTGGCTGGTTTCTGCAGGATTACCGTGGCAAATTCGTGGCCATGCATACTGGCAGCATGGATGGTCGTACCGCACTGATCGGCTTGCTGCCCGATGACCATGTCGGTGTTTACGTATTCGGCAATGCAGACCATGTCGAAATCCGTCACGCGATCATGCTGAAGGTTTTCGATCTCTATACCGACGCCCCGGCCCGTGACTGGAGTGCCGATCTGCTGAAGCTTTATGGCGACGGCAAAGCCGCGCAGGACAAGGCGATCACCGAGCAGGAAAAGAGTCGCGTCAAAGGAACCCGCCCCAGCCTGGCCTTGAAGGAATACGCCGGTCGTTACGTACATCCTGCCTGGGGTGACATCGTGATCACCGAACAGGAAGGAAAACTCAAGATCCGTTTCGGCACGGGTGAAGAAAATAACGGCATTCTTCAACACTGGAATTACGACAGCTTCCGCGCGCGTTTCGGTGATGGCCGCTATGGCTGGAGCATGCTCCAATTTGAACTCGCGCCAAACGGAAAAGTGGCCAGTATCGGGTTGGACGGAACCGACGAATATCGGTTCATCAAAACCGGCGATGAAAAAAAGTAAGCCGGCCTTGAAAGCGACGCTTTATCACAACACGCAATGCAGCAAATCGAATGCTGCATTGGCCTTGCTGGAAGAAAATGGCGTGGAGGTCGTGATCATCGATTATCTGGAAACGCCATTGTCATCCGGACAATTGGAAATTGTTCTGAGCCAGCTCTATCTTGAAGCCAGGGCGCTGATACGTTTCGGCGAACCCGTCGCAAAGGAACTCGGACTGTCCGCCAGCGATATTCGTGACGAAGCCGATTGGATTTCATTCATGGTGCAATACCCGATCCTGATCGAACGTCCGATTATCCAGATTGGCAACAAGGCCATCATTGGAAGACCACCCGAAGCCGTGCTTGCATTGATTGAAAATGCTTAAAGGATGTCGATAAGCGGCATGCAGCCAAGCTGAATAATCGGCAATCAAGACTGTCCTCGCCACGGAATAATTGTCGTTATTATTGGCAATGTTCGCTGCAAGCCAAGACCACGGTTATGGATGGTCTTCGTTTAATTCTCTCGCCCGCCCGGAGTGATGACGATGCAAAATGCCGCCATTCGAATCGTGCTTTTTTTGCTGCTTCTGGTTTTTTGCGCTCCGGCAAATGCCGCGATGGGCAATTGCAGGAGTTCGGCATATCTCGCAAGATTTGATGCACGGCTGGCATCCAGCACCGATTTTTTATGCGTTGAAGCCGGCAGGGCCTCGGTTAACTCTAGTTCCGGCACCTCGCATATTCGTCTGGTACACCATGTCGCCGCCGATTGGGCCGCATTGCCTGGCGTGATACGGGCTTTCAATAACGGAATCCAGTCGAGTGCACGCGCACTGCCCTCGCTCGGCAATTTTCGTTTTACCGACGTCACCATTTTGTTGATTGACGATTTG
>JAKQKT010000474.1 GCA_029560515.1 Pseudomonadota bacterium | reverse complement strand
TGCCACGCTTGTTCCCACTTCCGAGCTTGCAGAGTCATTGGCACAACAGGGTTTTCATCATGTGCAGCATCTTGGCCGTGCGGTGGATACACGCCAGTTCAATGCACATTGGCGCAATGAAGAATTACGTGCGAGCTGGGGCTTGAAACCGGGTGAACTGGCAGTGATTCACGTTGGTCGCATTGCACCGGAAAAGAATATGCCGCTGGCGGTGAAAGCATTCCGCGCACTGCAGGAAAAAAGGCCCAATGCAAAATTCATCATGGTCGGTGATGGCCCGCAACGCACGAGTGTGCAATCGGAAAATCCGGATTTTATTTTTGCCGGCATGCGTCGCGGCGACGATCTGGCGCAACACTACGCCAGTGCCGATATTTTCTGTTTTCCCAGTTTGTCGGAAACCTTCGGCAACGTGACGCTGGAGGCGATGGCTTCAGGCCTTCCGGTCTGTGCTTTCGATTACGGCGCTGCCAGGGAACATTGCAAAGACGGCGTACATGGAAGAACGGTGGGGTTTTCCGATGAGCAGGCTTTCGTCAAAGCCTTCGTCGAGCTTGCGACGCACACCGATCTCAAAAAAATGGGCATGCTGGCCAATGAATCGGTCCAGCACCTGCATCCTGAAACCGTGGCAAAGGCATTCTCGCGTTTATTGCATGAGCTTTCCGACATAAGGAGCGTGGCATGAACATTCGGGTGAAGAACTTTCTGCAACGCGAGCATCAATGGTGTGTCCGCGCCAATACCTGGGCCGAACAAAATTGGGTGCGTCGTTATTTCCAGACTGTCAGCCGGCTCGGTGATGGCATCATCTGGTATTTGTTGGGCGTAATAATTTTACTGGTTGAGGGTTTGCAGGGCTTGCCGGTCTTTCTGCATCTGGCGGCGATGGCAGTTGTTACCAGCACACTTTATCGCTATCTGAAGAAGTGGACAAAACGTCCGCGTCCCTTTGCCAATGACAATCGGATTCATGTCTGGACGGCACCACTGGATGAATTCAGCTTTCCATCCGGCCATACCTTGCATGCGGTTTCTTTCACACTGGTCACGCTTGCCTACTACCCGATGCTGGCACCGGTTCTGGTGCCGCTGGCAATCAGCATTGCCTTGTCGCGCGTTATTCTGGGGC
>JAKQKT010000473.1 GCA_029560515.1 Pseudomonadota bacterium | reverse complement strand
CTCCATCGAAGCGGCATGAAGAAACAGACGCCTGAGACCGGCTTGTTCCGACAATCGCTTATTCGCTTCTTTATCTCCGTATTTTTCATCGCCCGCGACCGGGTGACCCAGATGCTTGGCATGAACCCGGATTTGATGGGTTCGGCCGGTTTCGATGGTGACTTCGCAAAAACTGCAGCCGGCGCGGCGTTCCAGCAATTTAAAATGGCTGACCGACGCCTTGCCTTCCGGATGCACGCGCACCATTCGCTCGCCACCCTGCAAGACCGAACGCTGAAGCGGAGCATCCACCGTCATGGTGCCGGACGGCATTTTGCCTACCAATAAGGTGAGGTATTTCTTGTTTGGAGCTTCCTCGTCCTCGCCTTCGCGCATCAAGGCCTGCAATTCGAGCAAGGCCGAGCGTTTTTTGGCGATGATGAGTACGCCGCTGGTATCACGGTCAAGACGATGTACCAATTCAAACGGTTCGTCAGGTCTTAACGCCCTCAAGCCCTCGATGACCCCATGACTGACGCCACTGCCACCATGGGCCGCGATACCGCTGGGCTTGTTGAGGGCCAAAAACAGCTTGTCTTCATAAATGATGCTGGCGGCCAGGCGCTCGAGCAAAGATTTCGGCGCGGGCCTGACTTCGCCCTCGACTTCGAGCCTTACTGGAGGAATCCTGACCTCGTCCCCGACAAAAACCCTGGCGTCGGGTTTGGCGCGCTTGCCGTTGATCCGGACCTGGCCGCTGCGCACCAGCTTGTAAATGAGGCTCTTGGGTACGCCCTTGATCTGGCTCGATAAAAAGTTGTCCAGACGCTGATTATCGCGATCTTCGGGCACTTCTACCGATCTCACGGCCGTATTCGGGCCGGACTTTTTGGGCGGGGTCGTCATAGTCATATTCGTCTGTTACACTGAGTTCGCGAGATAACGTCCTGATTTCGCTGGAATGTCGGCCGAAAGCTGAGCACCAGTGATTCCTGAAAGACCGCTACCACACTCCAAGGGAGTGACCATGTTAGCCGGTTCGATGGTCGGATGGATATCGCTCGATGTGTTAAGCATCGGTCAGACCGGAAAACGCTCGGCGCTTTTCGGCCCCTTTCGAAACAAATGTATAAGCGCTCCCGTGGGTACGCCCAAGGTTTGAAGCGCTGGAAGTTCCAACCAGGCGAGCATGCGCGTGCGCGTGCCCCGGAATAGGTGAAGGACCCCGGCGTTCCTCGCGGTAGAGCGTGTGAGGAATAACAATGAAAAGAATGTTGATTAACGCCACGCAGGCTGAAGAGCTGCGGGTTGCGATTGTGGACGGCCAAACGCTTTACGATATCGATATCGAGCAACCGTCGAAAGAACAGAAAAAATCCAATATCTACAAAGGCCGCATTGTGCGTCTCGAGCCATCGCTCGAAGCCGCATTCGTCGAATACGGCGGCGGCCGTCACGGCTTCCTGTCGCTGAAAGAGATCTCGCGCGACTACTTCGTTCCAGGTATCGACCCGAACAAGGCCAGCATGAAGGAATTCCTGCGTGAAGGTCAGGAAATCGTCGTTCAGGTCGACAAGGAAGAACGCGGCAACAAGGGTGCTGCCCTTACCACGTTCATCTCGCTGGCCGGCCGTTACATGGTGCTGATGCCGAACTCGCCGACTGCCGGCGGTGTCTCGCGTCGCATCGAAGGCGACGACCGCCAAGCCTTGAAAGAAGCGATGGATGCGCTGACCATTCCAGACGATATGGGTGTGATCATCCGTACCGCCGGTGTCGGCCGCGATGCCGAAGAACTGCAATGGGATCTGAATTACCTGCTGCAAGTCTGGAGATCGATTACCGAAGCTGCACTATCAAAACCAGCACCCTTCCTTATCTATCAGGAATCTCGTCTGATCATTCGCGCCCTGCGCGATTATCTGCGTTCTGATGTCGGTGAAATTCTGGTTGATACGCCTGCAATGTATGAAGAAGCCAAAGACTTCATGCAATCTGTGATGCCGCATACGCTCAAAAAATTGAAGATGTATACGGATGACATTCCGTTATTCAATCGTTTCCAGATTGAATCGCAAATTGAAGCCGCCTACGAACGTACCCTGCGTTTGCCATCCGGTGGTTCGATCGTCATGGATCAAACTGAAGCCTTGACCGCCGTTGACGTTAACTCGTCGCGCGCTACGAAAGGCGGCGATATCGAAGAAACCGCGTTCCAGACCAATATCGAAGCGGCTGAAGAAGTGGCTCGCCAATTGCGTCTACGCGATCTCGGTGGCTTAGTCGTCATCGACTTTATCGACATGGGCTCAGGCAAGCATCAGCGCATGGTCGAAGACCGCCTGCAAGCTGCCTTGAAGCATGATCGTGCTCGCGTCCAAATCGGCAAGATCTCGCGTTTCGGCTTGCTGGAAATGAGTCGTCAACGCTTGCGTCCGAGCCTTGGCGAATCCAGTCAGATTATTTGCCCACGCTGCGATGGCCATGGCCGTATGCGCAGTGTTGAATCGCTGTCTTTGTCGATTCTGCGTCTGGCAGAAGAACATGCGATGAAGGAAAACACCGGACAAGTGCTGATTCAGGCACCATCCGAAATTGCCAATTACCTGTTAAATGAAAAACGTCGTGCGATCGTGGAAATCGAAACGCGTCATGAATCGCCGATTCTGATCGTTGCCGACGAACAACTCGAAACGCCACATTTCAATGTTTCGCGTATACGTGAAGGCGAATTGACGGAAGAAATCGCCAAGCCAAGTTATCACCGCACCACGCCGAAGAAACTGGAAATTCATTCGCTGACCCGTTCGCAATTGAATATCCCCGTAACACCGGCCGTTACGCATGTGAAGCCTACCCAGCCTGCACCGGTGCGCGAAGCACGAGAAGAAGTTACTGCTGCAGTTGCCCCGGCAGCTGTTGCGAAGAAACCTGGTTTGCTTGCACGCATCGCGTCGTTCTTTGCTGGTGGCGAAAGCGAACCGGTCAAACCGAAAACGGAAACCAGCGAACGTAACGATCGCGGCAATAGAAACAACAAGGATCGCAACGACCGTAATAGTCGTGGCCAACGCGATAGCCGTGGTAATCAGCAACGTCCGCAGCAAAATCGCAACCAGGCTCCGAGTCCGCAACAAGCGAAGCCTCAGCAGGCAGCTCCGCAGCAAAACAAGGCACCTGCTCCACAAGCTGTGAAACAACAGCCTGTGAAGCAAGAGCAGCTTGAACAGGCACCCGTGCTTGATGAAGCAAAACAACTGGAACTCCAACAACGCGCGGAAGAACTGAAACGCAAGGAAATGGAGCGTCGCGAAGCACAGCGTCAGGAAAGTTACCGTCGCGAAGCCGAACGCAAAGCCAAACGCGAAGCTGAAAGACTGGCTCAACTGGCTGCTGCAACCGCCAATCCAGGGGTTGATGGTGAAGCACAGTCAACTACCGATGTTCAGACTACTGAAGCAAATGCAGGCACAACAAATACAACTGTGAACGCAGTTGCTGATGAAGAACAAGGCGGTGAAGGAGCTCGCCGTCGTCGTGGTCGTCGTGGTGGTCGCCGCCGCCGTCGTCCCGATCAGGGCCCGCATGATCCCAATGCGGCGCCAAACGAAAATTCTTCTGCCGATTTCGACGACGAAGAAGGTGATGAGGAAGATGCCATCCAGGTCAATGAACCTGCGCTGGAACAAGTCAAATCATCCAATGCACCAGCTTTCGCGGCACCTGTTCTGGTTTCTTCCATGCCGGTCACACGTGCTGAATCTGCATTCGATGATCTGGATGACCAGCTTTCATCTGAAAACATACAGGCGACTCCTGCCCCGGCAATTCATGCTCAGGCAGTGAGAGAACCCGTTGCACCAGCCATCATTCCAGAGAAAAAAGCCGACCTAGTAGAAGAAACCAAAACGGCAATAATCGGTTCGGAACATGATCCCAAAATCACTCTGGAGCTGCCAGTTACAGCCGAGCTCTTGGCAGCAACACCAAAGCAGGAAGAATTACCGGAAGCTCTTATCAAACCGGCAATTTCCGAGCCCGTTGTTGCGCCTGTCTCAAGTGTACCGGCGGCCTTTAAAGCTCCTGCACCCGTGGCCACCAGTCCGGCAACGCCAGCAAATGCAAATGTACCCGCTGCGTTTAGTGTGCCAGCCCCAGCGACAGCAACGCCTGCCCCTGCAATTACAGTGCCCGCCGCTTTTAGTGCTCCGGCTCCGGCCGCAATAACGCCCGCTGCGTCTATACCACCTGCATTCAGCGCACCTGCGCCAGCGGCGGCACTAGCCCCGGTGAGTGC
>JAKQKT010000468.1 GCA_029560515.1 Pseudomonadota bacterium | reverse complement strand
AAAAATGCCGGCGGCAAATTCGAGTTTCTGCGTACGCGCCTCGTCGAACAGGGGGTTGTACAAACGCATCTCGAAATTGCGATGGTAACTTGCCAGATAGGCCTGCAAGTTGGGGTCCGCCAGACCGTATTGCTGGTCTAGCAAGACCCTGACTTTTACTCCGCGCCTTGCAGCATCCATCAGGGCCTGCAGAGTGAGTTGCCCGGCGTCGTCCTGATCGAAAATGAAAGTTTGCAGCTCGATCGTGTCTCTTGCCGTATGTATCAGATGCAAGCGTGCGGTCAGCGAATCCTGTCCGCGGTCAAGCAGGATGACGGCATGCTTCGGCAGCACGGAAGTGGATTCGCGATTGGCCTGGTCCGCCAGATCGTAGATCGGTGATTTCAGCGCGCAAGCATCTTCCTGCGGGCAATGGATGTTTTTATCCTGATATTGCACGGCAACGGCATCGGCACGCATGCGTTTTTCTTTCGGTAAATGCGAGCAGGCGCTGATCGCGACCAGCAGAAAAACAAGTCCAAACGGTTTAAGCCAGTTCACGGTGCAGGTTCAGCCAGTAAACGAATATGAAATTCGAAGTCGACATTATCCTTGATACTGAAACGATACGCTTGCATGCCGAACACCCGGCGTTGCACGCTGCCGTGCACGACCAGATCACAATCATGGCCGGGACGCGCGCAGGCGGATTTTTCAATATGGAAACTCACCGGCTTTTGAAGGCCGCGCAGGAATAGCTGACCCTGCAACTCGCCACCATTCGACAACAGAGTCTGGCTGAAGGATGTCGATACGAATTTGATGTACGGATGTTTTCCGGCATCGAGAAAAGCTTCGGAAGCCGCCATTTTGCTAAGCCATTGTGGTCCGTTGAAGCTGAGCGTACGGGCGTCAACCTGAACTTCCACTTTCCATTGCTGTTTGGCCTGGACCAATAGCGCGCCGCTTAAGGATTCGAAACGACCCTGCGATGGAATCGGCAAACGTGGGTGGATCGTGAAGCTCGCATTGGAACGCGAGCTGTCGATGACCGAGGCGTGGGCATTCACGGAAAGCGCATTTGCCACCAAGAGCAACAGCGCCCGGCCAAGGCGCATGGGTTTATGGCCACCAGAAAGCGGCTAACTCCGCAATTCCCGGTTCCAGGTCGGCATCGACGGGAAGTTTCAATACGGCAATGCCTCCTGCGGGCATACCGCGGAAATCACCAGATTGGCCCGAACTCAGCAAGGCGGCCAATTGTTCCAGGCCGGGGTTGTGCCCGACCAGAAGCACGCGGGAAAGCTCTTTATGCTCGTCCGCTACCGCCATCAAGTCACCTGGCGTTGCTTCATAGATGCGGGGTTCCTGTCTTTGCTCGACATAACCGACGACTGACAGCACCTGTTCCAGTGTTTCGCGTGCACGTCGCGCGCTTGAACAGACCACGCGATCGGGCAGATATCCGTTCGACTTCAACCAGTTTCCGGCGGCTTCCGCTTCGGCCTGCCCTTGTCGTGATAGTGGACGATCAACATCATCCTGGCCGTTGGCGGCGGCTTCAGCATGGGCGTGGCGGAGCAGAATGAGTTCTCGCATTAAATTACCTTCTTAAGCCATTTGAGTATCGGAGCCCAGTCTTCCTGGTGGCTGCGCAATTGTTCCGAGTTGTAATCGAATACGCTCTTGCCCAGAGCAACCATCAGAACGTAAGCCTGGGTATCGCGTAATTCGCCGACCACCGAATAGGGCCAGCTTTTCAATTGTTCGACCGCTTGCTGCGAGGCATTCGTCCAGGGTTTCAGGCGATTGCTGACCAGGCCGATCGGCAGTTTTTTCTTTTTGACGCGGGCGTTTTTTGCCATCGAATTCAGGAAGGGTACGGTCGCTTCAATATCGATCATCGAAGGCAGCACCGGCACCAGCACGGCATCGGCCAGTTCGATATAAGGATCAAGATCATCACCCATCGCGCCGGCTGGCGAATCGATAATGACGACCTGGGTATTTTCGGGGATCTGTTTCTGCCAATTCTTGACGGTACCGTCGATCGGCAAAACGGCAGTATCCAGATGTGCCCGCTTTTCGCACCAGCGGGTCGAGGAGTGTTGTTTGTCGGCATCGACCAGAACGGTACGTTTGCCATCAACGGCGAAATGAGCGGCCAGGCTGGTGGAAAGTGTCGATTTACCGGCTCCGCCCTTAGAACTTGCTACCAAAATCGTCCGCATACCCGAACTCCAACGCTAGGAA
>JAKQKT010000457.1 GCA_029560515.1 Pseudomonadota bacterium | reverse complement strand
TGGGGTTCGTATCTGGCGGCATGGCCTTTATTGAAAAATGCGCCGCGCGGCGACGGTCATCCGGTGTTGGTGTTGCCGGGATTGGCTGCCGGTGATCGCAGCACGTATCCGATTCGCCGTTATCTCGATCGTTTGGGTTACGCCGCCTACAAGTGGGACCAGGGTCTCAATTTCGGCCCGCGCGATCATGTGATCAAGGGTCTGGTCGAAAAAGTCAGGCAAATGCAATTCGAGCATGACCAGAAAGTCAGCATCGTCGGCTGGTCGCTTGGCGGCGCGATGGCGAATGCTTTGGCATTGCGCATGCCGGATCGAATTCGTTCCGTCGTCACGATGGGTTCGCCCTTAACCGGCCACCCTAAAGGTACCAATGCCTGGCGCGTTTTCGAATTGGTCAGCGGGTTTCGCCACGACGATCCGCGCCTGATGGAATTGGTCGCCGGACAACCGAGCGTACCGACCACATCGATCATGAGTAAAACCGATGGCATCGTGAACTGGCGCATGAGTCTCGCGCCCGATCATCACATGGCCGAGAACATTGAAGTCAGCGCAACGCATCTCGGTATGGGCGCCAATGCTGCGGTGCTATGGGCGATGGCCGACCGGCTCGCGCAGAAAGAAGGTGAGTGGAAACCCTTCGATAAAAAAGCGACGCCGTTTCATTCCTTGTTTTTCCGCGATCCGCACCGGTTTCGTCTGGCGGATTTGATCGCGCCCTGATTGCTTGTAGGAGGGCCCTTGGGCCCGACCGAATACATCGCCCGGCAGAAAATTGCTCCTGCATTTTTTGCACTCCCGCCATCCATGGCGGTCGCAAGCGACCTCCTACGAATTGGAAGCCACATGTATCCCGGCAACAACCCACAATGCACCGAGCACAAAATTACTGACTGCAAATGCGGTCAAACGATGCATCACCTTGTTGTAGCTCAAATGAATGATGCTGTGAATAACCCGCAACACGACATAAGCCCATGCCAGCTTGATCGCGATTGAAGAGCCGCCTGCGGTGACGTACAACAAAACGCAGACGACATAAAACAGCATCGGCAATTCAAGCAGGTTCATGTAATTGCGATTCGGAATGCTGACATAGGGCGGCACCGTCGCCGACTCGCCGTATTTGAAGTCGTCCGGTTTGATTTCACGACGAAGCCCCGCGCGTACTCGGTAAAACGGAATCAGCAGCAGGACCAGAAAAGTCCAGGCGGCGAGTGCGAATACCGGGTAGAGGATGGCGGGGTTTTGCATTCTGGATTTTAGGTAGGAGTGCCCTTGGGCCCGATTGAAACAAAAATCAATCCGCCAACGTCAGCAAACTAGCATTGCCACCAGCCGCCGTGGTGTTCACGGTCAATGTGCGTTCGCTGGCGAATTTCAGCAAGTAGTGCGGGCCGCCGGCTTTCGGTCCGGTGCCGCTCAAGCCTTCGCCGCCGAACGGTTGCACGCCAACGACGGCGCCGATCTGATTGCGATTGACGTAACAGTTGCCGACGCGCACGGACTTGGCGATATGCGTGATCGTCGAATCAATTCGCGAGTGGATGCCGAGTGTCAAACCATAACCGCTGGCATTGATCTGGTTCAGCACGTCATCGAGCTGCGAAGCTTCGTAACGAATCACGTGCAATACCGGTCCGAAGATTTCGCGATTCAGTTGCGACAATGAGTTCAATTCATAAGCGCGCGGTGCGAAGAAACTGCCGTCGGCGCAAGCTGCCGGCAATTGAACGGCCTTGATGAGTTTGGCTTCCTTGTCCATGCGTTCGGCATGCGCGACCAGAATTGCTTTGGCATCCTCGTCGATTACCGGACCGACGTCGGTGGACAACAAGCCCGGATCACCGACGACCAATTCATCCATTGCGCCGCTGAGCATGTGAATGACTTTATCGGCGATATCACTTTGCACGAAAAGAATGCGGGCGGCGGAACAACGTTGTCCGGCCGAATCAAACGCGGCAGTGATCGCGTCTTTCACCAATTGTTCCGGCAGTGCCGAAGAATCTGCGATCAGTGCGTTTTGTCCGCCGGTTTCGGCAATTAATGTCGCGATTTGCGCATTGCGTGCCGCGAGACTGCGATTGATGGTCCAGGCGGTTTCGGTCGAACCGGTAAAGCAGACGCCGGCTACGCGCGGATCCTTGGTCAGTGCAGCACCAACGGTGGCGCCGTCGCCAGGCAGGAATTGCAGCACTTTTTCCGGCACGCCGGCTTCGTGCAGCAATTTCACCGCGAAAAAAGCCATCAGGCTGGTTTGTTCAGCCGGTTTTGCGATCACGGTATTGCCGGCAGCGAGTGCTGCGGCAATTTGGCCCATGAAAATCGCGAGCGGGAAATTCCATGGGCTGATGCAGACGAATACGCCGCGACCGTGCAATTGCAGTTCGTTCGATTCGCCGGTCGGGCCAGGCAGTTTTTCCGGATGGCCAAACAGTTTGCGTGATTGCACCGCGTAGTAACGGCAGAAATCCACCGCTTCACGTACTTCGGCGACCGAAGCCGACATCGATTTGCCTGCTTCTTTCACGCAGAGCGCGATCAATTCGGGCATGCGTTGTTCCATCAGGTCGGCCGCGTATTCCAGAATTTTTGCGCGCGATGCAGCAGGCGTGTGGTCCCATTCCTGGAAGGCCGAGTGGGCATTATCCAGAGCGGCTTGCACTTGCGCGCTGTCGGTCGATTGCCATTGGCCGACGCTTTCCTTGCGATTGGCGGGATTGGTGACCGCATTCATCGCGCCGGTATTCTTGCTGCCCGGCACCAGCGGCGTTGCCTGCCAGTTCTTGATCGCGGCATTCACGCTCGCGGCGAGTTCGGCTAAAGCGGAATCATTGGCTAGATTGATGCCCATAGAATTTTTTCTCTCGTCGCCAAACAAATGGCCAGGGGTGGGAATGCGGGGATGTGCCTTGCTGGCAAAACCGGTGACGGCGGCGACCGGATCGGCCACCAGATCTTCCGGTTTCACGTTGGCATCGGTAATGCGATTGACGAAGCTGGAGTTCGCGCCATTTTCCAGAAGACGACGCACCAGATACGGCAATAAATCTTCGTGCGAACCTACCGGCGCATACACGCGGCAGGGAATGGCGAGATCATTTTTGCCGATCACTTCGGCGTACAGGTCGTGGCCCATGCCATGCAGACGTTGGTATTCGTAGTCGGGCAGGCCGGTATTTTTCGCGATCTGGTATATCGCGGCAATGGTATGCGCGTTGTGCGTGGCGAACATCGGATAAATGACATCGCTGGCCTGCAACATTTTTTTCGCGCAGGCGATGTAGCTGACATCGGTATTCGGCTTGCGGGTAAATACCGGATAGCCGGTGTAACCCTCCATCTGCGCTTTCTTGATTTCCGAATCCCAGTACGCGCCTTTGACCAGACGGATCGGCATGCGGCGACCGGTGGTTTTCGCAAGGTCGATCAAATAATCGAGCACGAAGGGCGCACGCTTCTGATACGCCTGTACGGCAAGCCCGTAGCCTTCCCAGCCATCGAGCGATTTGTCGGTAAAGACTTTTGCGATCAGTTCCAGCGACAGTTCGAGACGCTCGGATTCTTCGGCATCGATCGTGAAACCGATGCCGACGGATTTCGCTTGTTGTGCCAATTGCAAAATTCTCGGCGCCAATTCACTCATCACGCGTTCGCGCTTGCCGACTTCGAGACGTGGATGCAATGCCGAGAGCTTGATCGAGATCGAAGGTGCAGCAAAAATATTCGGATACGGTCCGCCGGCGCCAATCGCATCAATTGCATTTTTGTAGGCTTGGAAATAACGTTCGGCATCGGCGGCGGTGAATGCGGCTTCACCGAGCATGTCGAAGGAATATCGGTAATTTGCGCCATCGCCTTTTTGCGAACGTTCCAGCGCTTCCGAAATCGTGCGACCCAGGACGAATTGATGGCCCATGATGCGCATCGCCTGACGTACTGCCAGACGAATCGCCGGTTCGCCGGCTCGCGATACCAGGCGCTTGAACGCACCACCGAAGTCACGTTGGGTTTCATCGGCCAGACTGACGATTTTTCCGGTCAGCATCAGGCCCCAGGTAGAAGCATTGACCAACAGTGAACTCGATTGGCCGACATGCGAATTCCAGTCCGCATCGCCGAGCTTGTCGCGAATCAATTTGTCGGCGGTACCCTGGTCCGGAATGCGCAACAAGGCTTCCGCCACGCACATCAGCAATACGCCTTCCTCGGAAGACAGGTCGTATTCGCGCATGAAGGCTTCGACCAAACCGGGATCTGCCGCACGGATTCGCACTTTTTTCACCAAGCCCGCCGCCATGATCTGAACGCTGGCCTGGTCGGTTTCGGCCAGCCGCGCTTGTTCGAGCAATTCGCTTAGATGTTCCGCTTCATCTCGCGCATAGGCAGCTGTGATGCGTGTCATCAGGGGTGAAAAGCGCGTGGGTAACTCGGACGAAAGAATGGGATTCACGGACAACCTGGCTGAAGAGCGATGGAAGCGAGAGGGCAATTCTACGGCTTTGCGAGGCACGTGGGCAGGGCATGATTCTTCACCTTGCTGTCCGTACGAAGGCGTATTCTAGTTGCCGGTAGGACCGTCTAGCGAGTAAAATTGGCCCGATTTCCTGCGGCCAACGGTTGCTTAGCCCCAATGGCCAACGCGAGGATTTTCGATGATTGAGCATTTTTTGTCTGAAAACAGCCGGCATGCGCTCGTTTTACGTCCGCGCCGGGCGATGACAAAGCCGCAATTCATCGCATTGTTCTCGTTGATTGCGGTCATGACCTGGGCTGTTGCTTTAATCGGTTATGTCGTGGGAAATGTTTTTGCACCATTGTTTGCGTTGCTTGATTGCCTGTTCGTGGCAGTCGTGCTTCGCAGAGTCTGGTTTAAAAGCAGCTGCTTTGAAACGATCGAACTGGATGCGGAACATTGCACCGTGTCGCGTTCGGGTCGGGACGAGCTGGTTTTTGACGCACACCCCTATTGGGTTCGCATGCAGCTTGAAAAAGCGCGCGAAGCACCGAGGATCGTGCTGGCGTCAAAGGGCAAGAGTTGTGAAGTTGGAGCGTTTCTGGCGCCGGATGAGCGACTGGATCTGGCCGAACAGTTGAAGACATTATTGGCGCGGGCTGCTAATCGCGTTTGACGAATTTTTAGTATTGATGCACGGGGATTGAGGCGGACATGATGAAAACAAATCGCATCACGGCAATGTTGACTGGCCTGTTTGGCAGCCTTGCTTCATTGGCAGCATTTGCCGACGACACCAAAGAGCCACAACTTTGGCAGCTGAACATGACGGACGGTGTTACTACTAGTTCGCAAAATGCCTATGACTCCCACATGCTGATGTTCTGGGTGTGTGTGGTGATCGGTATTGTCGTATTCGGTGCCATGGGTCTTGCGATGTTCAAGTTTCGCAAGTCCAAGGGCGCGGTTCCGGATACCGAGTTTACCCACAGCACTTTCCTGGAAATTCTGTGGACGGGTATCCCCATCATCATCCTGATCGCTTCGGCGATTCCGGCCACTGCCAAGGTAATGGCGCTCTACAACGACGACCATTCGCCCAAGCCTTTCGGCATGACCGTCAAGATTACCGGCCAGCAATGGCTGTGGACCTATGAGTACAAAGGCGAAGACCTAGAGTTCACTTCTCGTCTGGATCGTGAATCCGATCGCCTGCGTCAGGACAAAACCGCCAGCCAGGAAGCCATTACGGCGCACAAGCATTACCTGCGTGACGTCGATAATCCGCTGGTTATACCTGCCGATACCCGCATCCGTTTCGTGATTACCGCCGATGACGTGATTCACGCCTGGTGGGTCCCTGCGCTGGGCTGGAAGCAGGATGCGATTCCCGGCGTTATCAACGAAGCATGGACGGAAGTGCCGGCTGCAAAAATTGGTACCTATCGTGGTGTTTGCGCCGAGTTGTGCGGCAAGGACCACGGCTTTATGCCGATCGTGGTGAAAGTGGTTTCAAAAGCCGATTACAAAACCTGGCTAGCAGAGCGCAAGGCAGCGAATAATCCCGCGCCGGCCGCCGCTCCTGCTGCTGTCACGATTGATGCCGGTGATGTACCTGCAGAAGATGCGGCCGCCCAAGCCGCCGCACCTGCAGCCAGCACCCAACCCTAATTTTCTTTAAGAGGCACGCGCCATGGCACACGATACCGCTGCTCACGATGATCATCACGATCACAAGCAAGGTTTTTTCGAGCGTTGGTTTTACTCCACCAACCATAAAGATATTGGTACTTTGTATTTGCTGTTCTCGCTGCTGATGTTCTTCATCGGAGGTGCGATGGCCATGGTCATTCGTGCCGAATTGTTCCAGCCAGGCCTGCAATTGGTAGCTCCGGAATTCTTCAACCAGATGACCACCACGCACGCGCTGGTGATGATCTTCGGTGCCGTCATGCCGGCTTTCGTCGGCTTGGCCAACTGGATGATTCCGTTGATGATCGGCGCCCCGGACATGGCATTGCCGCGCATGAACAACTGGTCCTTCTGGATCATGCCGTTTGCTTTCACCCTGCTGTTGCTGCCCTTGATTCTTGAAGGCTTCGGCATCGGCGGCGGTGGTCCTGCCGGCGGCTGGACCCTGTACCCGCCACTATCCCTGCAAGGCGGGACCAGCACGGCGTTCACCATCTTCGCGATCCACATGATGGGTGTCAGCTCGATCATGGGCGCCATCAACATCATCGCGACCGTGTTGAACATGCGTGCTCCCGGCGTGGATTTGCTCAAGATGCCGATCTTCGTCTGGACTTGGCTGATTACCGCGTTCCTGCTGATTGCAGTGATGCCTGTTCTGGCAGGTTCGGTCACGATGTTGCTGACCGACAAATTCTTTGGCACCAGTTTCTTTAATGCGGCAGGTGGCGGTGATCCGGTGATGTATCAACACATCTTCTGGTTCTTCGGCCATCCCGAGGTTTACATCATGATTCTGCCCGCCTTCGGCGTGGTATCCGAAATCATTCCTACCTTTGCCCGCAAGCCGCTGTTCGGCTATCAGGCAATGGTGTACGCCACCGCTTCGATCGCGTTCCTGAGCTTTATCGTCTGGGCTCACCACATGTTCACCGTCGGCATGCCGCTCGGTGGCGAGTTGTACTTCATGTACGCCACCATGCTGATCGCGATCCCGACCGGCGTGAAAGTGTTCAACTGGACCACCACGCTGTGGCGCGGTTCGATCAGTTTCGAAACGCCGATGTTGTTTGCGCTCGGCTTCGTGATCATGTTTACCATCGGCGGTTTCTCGGGCCTGATGCTCGCGATCGTGTCGGCCGGCATGCAATATCACGACACCTATTTCGTCGTGGCCCACTTCCATTACGTGCTGGTGACCGGTGCGATCTTCGGCATCATGGCCGGCGTGTACTACTGGTTGCCGAAATGGACTGGCCATATGTACAACGAAACACTGGGCAAATGGCATTTCTGGCTCAGCACGATTTTCGTGAATCTGTTGTTCTTCCCGCAGCACTTCCTGGGTTTGGCTGGCATGCAGCGTCGCGTGCCTGATTACAACCCGGCGTTTGCAGACTTCAATATGTGGTCTTCGATTGGCGGCTTTGGATTTGGCCTGAGCCAATTGCTGTTCGCGTACATCGTGTGGTCCAGTATTCGTGGTGGCGCCAAAGCTGAAGCACGCGTATGGGAAAGCGCGAAGGGTCTGGAATGGACCGTGCCTTCGCCGGCACCCCATCACACCTTCACCACGCCGCCGGTCATTCGTGACGGTGATTTGGCACATGGCGACGTCACCCACTAATGGCTGACTCCGGACAAAATACCGATGCACAGGGCCGCGCGAAAGCGCGGCGTACTGCCTTGATTCTGGGCCTGATAGCGCTTGCCGTTTACGGCGGGTTCCTGCTGAGCGTGGCGATAAAATAATGAAGCCGGAAGTTCGCAAAACACTCAAAAACGTCGCACTGATCTCGGTGTGCTCGTTTGCTTTTGCGTTCTCGATGGTGCCTCTGTACAACATTGCCTGCGAAAAGATCTTCGGCATCAAGATGGAAAAGGGACCGACCGGGGAAGAAACCCTGGCCGGTGCGAAGATCAACAAGAACCGCAAGATTACGGTCGAATTCGACGGTACCGTGAATTCGAAACTGCCATGGGATTTCCAGCCATCGCAACTGACGATGGAAGTGGTTCCCGGGAAAATGTATGACACCCACTACATTGCGAAGAACAATGCGCCGTATGCGGTGGTGGGCAATGCGGCACCGTCTGTAACACCGGTGGTGGCTTCAAGTTTTTTCAACAAGACCGAATGTTTCTGCTTCACCCAGCAATTGCTGAAAGCTGGCGAGCAACGCGACATGCCCGTGCGTTTTGTCATCAATCCGAATTTGCCGGAAGATGTGCATACCATCACGCTGTCGTATACTTTTTTCATCAATGACAAAGCAACCGCGCTTGCAAAGGCGCCGAGCACATCACCGACCGCAAGGTCGGCGCCATAACACTTAGATAAAGACTGGGGAATTACCATGGCTCACGCCCAACCCGACGCAAACGTATATTACGTTCCGCACCACAGCCGCTGGCCTTTCATAGGCTCGATCGTCATGTTCACCATGATGGTGGGCGTTGCGAACTGGTTTAACGGCAGCGACTGGGGCTTCAACGTTTTCATGGTCGGAATGCTGGGTATGCTGCTCACGCTCGGCTTCTGGTTCGGTGACGTGATTTCCGAATCCATGCAGGGAAATTACAACGACCAGGTCGATACCTCGTTCCGTATGGGCATGATGTGGTTCATCTTTTCCGAAGTCATGTTTTTCGCAGCTTTCTTCGGGGCCCTGTTCTATGCCCGTAACTTCGCTTTACCCTGGCTATCGGGCGAAGGCGATGGCGCCTTGACCAATAATTATCTGTGGCACGGTTTCAGTGCCGGCTGGCCGAGCAATGGTCCTGCCGATATCGGTGGTGAGTTTGAAACCATTCCTGCCTGGGGTCTGCCGCTTGTCAATACGCTGATCCTGTTGACCTCCGGTGTGACAATTACGATGGCGCATCACGCCCTCAAGGAAAATGCCCGCAAGGCATTACTGATCTGGCTTGGCTTGACTGTCGCTCTCGGCGCCTTGTTCCTGTTCTACCAAGCCGAAGAATATATCCATGCCTACCATGAGTTGAATCTGACCCTGGGTTCCGGCATCTACGGCTCGACGTTCTTTATGCTGACCGGCTTTCACGGCATGCACGTTGCACTCGGCACGATCATGCTGTCGGTGATGTGGCTTCGTTGCGCGAAAGGCCATTTCAGCAAAGACCACCATTTCGCATTCGAAGCGGTTGCCTGGTACTGGCATTTCGTTGACGTGGTGTGGCTGGGTCTGTTCCTCTTCGTGTATGTCCTGTAATCGGCATCACAGCTAAATAAAAAAGCCGGCAATGCCGGCTTTTTTATTGCGCGCTTTTTGTGTTGAAGTGCTGGATTTGCAGGGCGGGGAGCATCCACTCCTGTACTTTGGATTAGCTTTTTCCGTGATTCATTTGACGCACGGCAAATAAAATCTGACTATGCCGCTGACGTTAATCCAAGGCGTTGAAGTGATACGCCGAAAGACAAACGTTTTCTAGTCGCAATTTAATATCAAGGGGAAACAAAATGGTGGCTTTATCCATGCTCGGGCTAGTGATTGCATTTGTTGGGGCTGTGTGGTTGCTGGTAATCACGTTCAAGACGAGTGTTCTGTGGGGACTCGGTTCGCTATTCATACCCATTGTGAGTCTGATATTCGTGGCAATGCATTGGGATGAAACCAAGCGACCGTTCCTGATACAAGTGGTCGGAGTTGTCTTGATGGTTGCCGGTGCGATGATGGCTCCGGGCCAGCCAGTAGTTCCGCAATAAGCGCACATCGGGAAATCCCATCCGGGCAGCGGCAGCGAAGGTTTTTTCCGGCTGCTGCTGCCCTCTGTAACAGGCAGGCAAAATGAGTTTCGATCTCTATCTGCAAACATTTCGTGACGGATCGGCTTCCGGCATTGCGCTGGATATTGTTCGTGATGCCTTCGGCAAACATGTCGTCGAAGTAGATGAGGATTTCTGGCAAGTCCAGTACGGGCCAGAGGATTCCAGTGATATCTTCCTGCAGCCGCTGGGGAACGAAGCTTTTTTGATTCACACGATATCGATACACCGGCCATGCAGGGATATGCGACTTTGGGAGAGCCTGTATCTGTTGCTGGGTTTGCCAGGAACGATAGCGTATTACCCGGGTTGCAAATCACCCCTGATGCGTGATCCGCAAGCCGCACTGGATATGCCGGCGCAATTGCGCGAATCCCTTGGCGAGCCCGTCATGGTGAATGATGCAATGGATATCTTTCAGTCGATCGAGGGAATTTGATCGCATTGCCACAGGTGTGTGAAAAGCATCGAATGAGCAACTTATGCGTGTTCAATAATTGCCAATATACGGAGTGGATTTTCAGTCAGTAATGGCTGGCGACCATTGCGGCCATGGCGAACAGATGCTTCGATGCGTCAGAGATTTTTTAAACCAATTTGCCCTGTTTCAAGAGCAGGCGCTGATAGCTCAACCCTGATTGATGCCATGCGGCTTGATCACGCCGGTGTAGATGCCGAGAATGACGAGCAATATCAGGCCGACCGACAGGCCGATACGCCAGCTCAATGATTTGACGGTGCGATTGCTTTTGCCCTTGTCCACCATCATGTAATACAAGCCGGCGCCCAGATTGTATAAAATCACGATTAATACGCCGATTATCAGTAGTTTTTGCACGGTCAACACCTTGGATAAGCGATAATCGCATTATCCGCTTTCAATGAGAGAAAAGGGTGAAAAAGCGCTGGTTCTATTACCTGTTTGCCGCAACGATGTGTTTGGCGTTTTTCTCCCTTGGGCGTTGGCAATTGGCGCGTGCAGAGTGGAAGCAGCACCGTCTGGATGCCGTGGCTGCAGTGCTGAAAGACAGGAAGCTGGAGTCCTTGAGCCTGCTGTCGAAAGAAAGCAAAAGCGCGGATCAACTTGAGCTTGCATGGGTATCGGGACGCGGCTATTTTCCCGACCTGCCGGCATTGCTGCTCGACAACCAGAGATCTGGCGAAAAGGTCGGCGTAAATGTTTTTCGCGTATTCCAGCCGGAAAATGGCAAGGCTTTGCTGGTGAATCTGGGCTGGCTTGAAGTACCCGGCGACAGAACGATGCCCGCTATCAAAAAAATAAACGGCACGCAGGAATTGAATGGCCTGTTGGTATCGCCGCCATCGCCGGGGCTTGCTATCGGCCCTGCCTATGTAAAAACCGGCAACGAATACTGGCTAATGACGCGAATGCCGCTCGACGAATTAGCCCGTGATTTGAAAACCCCATTGGCACCTCGTGTACTGCGTTTGAATCCCGATCTACCGATCGGCTATGCACGTGATCTGGACATCCTGCCCAATACACTTCCGCCCGAAAAACATCGCGGCTATGCCGTGCAATGGTTCGGTCTGTGTATCGCCACTATCGTGTTAACCCTTGTACTTGGCTTGAGAAACAAAGAGAAGAAAAATGACTGATGCCGAACGCCCATCGCAACTGAAATCGCGCCTGGTATTACTACTGATCGTCGCGATGTTTTTTTCCTCGTTCTTCATCGCCTGGGGATTGCGCTTGTCCGGATGGACGCCCGAGGGCTCCAGGAATCTGGGTGAATTGATCCAGCCGCCAATCGATTTGTCGCAGGCCGGGTTTCTCTACGCCGATGGCAGGTCCTATGCCTGGGAGACAGAAAAACATATCTGGCGAGTAGTCGTGGTACCGAGTGCCGATTGCACTGCCACCTGTACAGAGATGACCGATACCCTGTTCCGGGTTTGGGAAACTCAGGGGCGTCAGGCGGATCGTGTCGATGTGCTGTGGTTTGGCGAATTGCCGAAGGGCGCGAACAGCTTTCGCAAATTATTTCCGATGCAGAGTTCTCCACGCTTGCAGGCAGCACTGCCAGAGACATCTGCTGCCAATTCCGTACCGGTTTACCTGATTGATCCGAACGGTTTTCTGGTCATGCAGTATCGTCCGGGGTTTGATCCTTCGGATCTTCGCAAAGACTTGGCACGTTTACTGAAATGAGCCGGGCTTATCCCGTAAAATAGACCCATGAATCCTCCTTTCCGTCATTTTCATCGTTTGGCCTGGGCAGCGGTCGCACTCGCTTTCTGCGTGATCGTATTCGGCGGTTTTGTCCGTCTGTCGAATGCCGGCCTCAGCTGCCCTGATTGGCCCACCTGTTATGGGCAGGCCGCCTGGCCGACGCAGGCGCATGAAATTGCGAATGCCAACCAGAATTTTGAACGCGCCGTTGAAGTAGGCAAGGCCTGGCGCGAGCAGTTCCATCGTCATCTTGCCGCGAGTCTCGGCGTTCTGGTTTTACTATTGAGCTTGCTGGCAGTGCGCCGACGCAAACTCGGCGCCTCCAGTATCCTGCTGGCATCAATACTGGTGGCATTGTCGATTCCTTTTTACACGGGCTTGAACCTGCATTCGCCGTTTGAATTTTCGCTGGCATCCAATCACCGCACTTCTTTGATCCTCGTGGCGATCGGCGAATTGATTTTGTTGCTGCAGGCGATTCGCTGGTCCAATTCCGATGCCGCCAGGTTGAGTACGGGCATTCTGATGGTGATCGTGTTCCAGGCCATGCTGGGCATGTGGACGGTCATCTGGCTGGTAAAGCCAATCATAGTGATGTCGCATTTGCTCGGCGGCTTGCTGACGTTTTCCCTGCTGACATGGCTTGCCTGGCAGACAACGCCGGATACGCAACTGGTGCAGGGCATTGCCCCGAAATTACGCGTGCTGCTCTGGATTGGTCTGGTATTGCTGGTTATCCAGATTGCGCTAGGTGGCTGGACCAGTGCCAATTACGCCGCGCTTGCTTGCGGCAATGATTTTCCGACTTGCCAGGGCGAATGGTGGCCGGCACATGATTTCAGGGAAGCCTTTGTTCTGTGGCGTGGCATAGGTGTGGATTACGAAGGTGGCGTACTGGATGGCGCAGCGCGAGTCGCGATTCAATTGACGCATCGCATGATGGCTGTCTTGGTGTTTGGACATTTGTTGTTTGTCGGCATTCGCATGATCATGACCCATGGCCTGCGCTACTGGGGCGTTGTGTTGACGCTTCTGATCTGCAGCCAGGTGGCACTCGGCATCAGCAATGTGGTTCTGAACCTGCCCTTGTGGACGGCCGTGGCGCATAACGCAGGAGCCGCTGCATTGTTGTTCGTGATTGTCGGCCTGCTGGCCCGTTTGCGCGCACCCGATTGATACAAATACAGATGCGCATTCCTTTCGCCGATTATTTCGAACTGACCAAGCCGCGCGTCGTGGCCTTGATCGTGTTCACTGCCATCATTGGCATGTTCATGGCTTCGCCATTCCCCGGGCACGGCTCTTTCATGCCGCCGTGGCAGGCACTTGTTTTCGGAAATCTCGGAATTTGGCTGGCGGCTTCGTCTGCCGCTGCCATCAACCATTTGCTGGACCGACGCATCGACGAAAAAATGGCGCGCACTTCGCATCGGCCCTTGCCGAGCGGAAGTCTCAGCGGACGCCAGGTATTCGTTTTCGCCGCGACGCTTGGCACGCTTTCCATGCTGATCCTGTTTTTTCTGGTGAATTGGCAGACAGCGGTCTTCACTTTTTTTTCGCTGATCGGTTATGCCGTGATTTACACGGTGTATCTCAAACACGCGACACCGCAAAATATCGTGATCGGCGGTGCCGCCGGTGCCGCGCCCCCGGTATTGGGCTGGCTGTCGGTCACTACCCATAATTACGAATATGCACTGCTGCTATTCCTGATTATTTTTGTCTGGACGCCGCCGCATTTCTGGGCTTTGGCGATTTTCCGGCGTGAAGATTACGCACGTGCCATGGTGCCGATGTTGCCGGTGACCCACGGCGTGGAATACACGCGGCAACAGATCCTGTTCTATACCATTTTGCTGGTGCTGGTAACGCTGCTTCCGGTGATAGTCGGCATGAGCGGCCGGTTTTATCTTGGCGGTGTATTGGTGCTGGATGCCGTATTTTTGTACTACGCCATTCGCATGATGAAACCGCCGAACGAAGCCTACGCGATGAAAGTGTTCGGTTATTCCATCTGGTATTTGATGGTGCTGTTTGCCTTCCTGCTGATTGATCATTGGATAATGCCGCATTCGTATTCGTGATGTTGGCTTCCGGAAATCGCATGGAAAAAACCCCGCCGAAGCGGGGTTTGCATTTTCATCATGCAGAGTTATCGAATGCCAACCTTCTGCAGACTTCGAATGGATTGCTTACTTGTTTACGGTGAGCATCGTGGGTCGCCGGCACAGCCACCGCCATTTTTTGGATCCAGCGGACTGGGTGCCGGAACGATGAAGATGGGCCCACCCAAGCGTCGATTGGCTTCCGCGATAATGCTTTCCGCATCCCGTTGCGTTCCGACGATGACCGAAAAACTACCGGTGCAAGATTCGGCCGTGGTGTAGGCAAATGGATTCGAACAAATGGGTGAATTCGGTCCGCGTTTGCCATAGCCGAATTGATATGCGATTCCCGTGCCCAGCACGCCGCTGCAGACGTCCGCATCCGGCCCAACGGGCATCTTGTCTTCACTGCAAATTTGAAAGGCGACTTCTTTTGCTTCAGCGCGCCCAATCGGTTTCGACATGCAAGGCCGTTCTTCATCCGGCGAAGGATCGGTAATGGTGGGATCGCCGCAGCCTTTCAGGTTTTCGAGAAACATCTGGCAAGGCGATGTTTTCCAGCCGGAAAGACTGCAGTCGTGGATGAAGACAGTGAGGTTTTCGCAGGCTGAAACGGCATCGGAACTGACATCGGCATATTGAGGTGCTTCAGGATCGGGTAGCGGGAAGTCGCCGGGTTCGGATGGCGGGTTTTTCTTGGCTTCTTCATATTCCTTTAGCCGGTCGCGGTACCAATCCAGTGCGGTCTGGTCAAACAGCGCGCCAACCAGATCATCAAGCGAATCGATTTGTGACTGCAGAACTTGCTTCTGTACCGGGTCGGTGGTGTTTTTCATCTGGGTCCGCAAAGCCTCGATCTGCTGGGTGAATTCAAGCATCAGCATTTCGACGGTCTGCATGTAATTTTCATAATTGACGTCGAAAGGGTCCTTGAATCCCGGCAGCGGTTTATCCATCCATGGGAAGGATGCATTGGGTTCGCGCGGGATACGGGACAGCGAAGGATCCAGGCCCAGTGAACCGCAATGCACGGACGATGCGCCGTTGCCGGCATTGCCGGTCATGAAGCCCGAGTTCATTGAAAAACCGGAGCCGTGGCCATGGCGAATCGTGCTGATCGCCATGCATTGCCCGACCGCCTGTGAAGTAGAAAGTCCCTGCGATTGATAATGCAAGACGCACTCGTAAAGCATATTCGTCAGGCCAGTACCACCTGGCACGGTGATCACCCAAGGCGTGCGGTTTTGCGCATGTGCCGAATCAGGTTGCAGTAGTAAAGCAAAGCAGAATAGATAGGAAAGACTGAGAAAAATTCTTGAGAGAAGCGGGAAGGCAGATAAGCTGCTTCCTTTTTTCACCAAAGCAGAATGGCGTTTATTGAATGAATCGGAAATATGTTGTCGGGTAAATGGCGCGATTGGCATGATGAATATTCCTTACGGTTAATGCCGCTGATCAGGATGTGTCAGGAACCTGATGGCTGGTTTTGACCAAAGCATTCCCGCACGGCAAAGTGCCGTGTAGAAGTTGTTGCCTGCGGATTGTCGGGAAACTCCCGACCGAAACGACGGCGTCAATGACTGGTCATTGGAATCGGCGGTAAAAATTTTCCGGTGAATCGATAAACAGTTTTACTTCCGACCCAATATCAAACGCGTCCCGCAAATGCAGCAGGACAGAAAATATGAAAATAAAAAATGAAATCACGTGGCCGTTTGGCAGCGCCGATGACGTTGCGAGCAGAAACCATGCGCCGTTTTTATATGTGTGAGCTGCCTTGGCAGCGATTAAATCTTTGGCATTGTCGCAAGTGTTAACTGTAATCGCCGCCAAGGCAGCTCTCACACATGCCTATCGCATTCTTGCTGCCAATAATTCGCGCAGTTCGTTGTTTTCTTCCGGGCTGCGTCCGGTTTTTGCATTTAATTCTTCAATGCGTTGCATGCGGGTTTGTTTATCGAGTTGCAGCAGGGCGTCATTGAATTCGGCCTGCCAATGTTCCGGCTCGCCGGAAAATTCCTGGCTTGCCAGTTTTTGCAACGATGCCTGTTCCTCGCGACCGGCAAAACTTTCGATGATCAAGCCGGTATTGATGTCGGGCCGGCTGCGAATCAGCGCGATCAGTTCGCACAAAAGCGGAATGCCGGGTTGACGCAGGATGGCAAACAGATGCGGTGGTTCGATATGCAATGCCAGTGAAGGTTGCTGCAACAGCAGCGTAATCGCGGATCGCACCAGGCTTAATTTCGGTGGTGGTGCGGTATTGCGTCGTGGTGCGTTGGTCAGCAAGGGCGTATCGGGCAGAGCGGAGTTCATTCGCAATCCCGTCATTTCGCTCAAGCGTTGCTGCATCAAGTCGGCAAAAGCACCGTCGGGAATTTTCGCCAGCATCGGTTTCGCGCGTTCGGCCAATCGCGCCTTGCCTTCCATGCTGCCGAGCGAAATGTCCTTGCTGATTTCATCGAAGAAAAACTGCGACAGCGGCGTGGCCTGCTGAAGACGGATATCGAAACCTTCCGCGCCTTCTTTCCTGACGATGCTGTCGGGATCTTCGCCGTCGGGTAGAAACAGAAAATACGCCTGGCGCCCGTCTTTCATGCGCGGCAAAATCGACTCGACCGCTTTCCATGCCGCGCCGCGGCCGGCACGATCGCCATCGAAGCAGAAATACACGTCGGCTGCATTGCGGAATAAAAGTTCGGCGTGATCCGGCGTCGTTGCGGTGCCGAGCGTCGCGACTGCCTGCGTCACGCCATACTGAAACAAGGCGACCACATCCATGTAACCTTCGACCACGATCAGGCGAGGAATTTTTGAATTCGCCTGTCGTACCTGCCACAAACCGTAGAGTTCGCGTCCTTTGTGGAAGAGCGGCGTTTCTGGCGAGTTCAGGTATTTCGGACCGTCATCTTTTTCTAGCACGCGTCCGCCAAAAGCAATCACGCGCCCGCGCCGGTCGTGGATCGGGAACATCACGCGATCACGGAATTTATCGTAGATGCGACCAGTATCGTTTTTCGAGAACAGTCCGACTTTTTCCAGCAGTTTCATCCGGCGATCATCGGTGCCAAGTGCATCTTTCAATGCGTTGAAACCATCGGGTGCGTATCCGATGGCGAAACGCGCACGGTTTTCGGCATCGACACCGCGTTTGTCCAGATACGATTGCGCCGCAGGATGTTGTGCGAGTTGTTTCTGGAAAAATTGCGCCGCCGCTTCCAGTGCCGCATACAAATCTTTCGACTCGCCGGACTCGTTGCGCGAACGGGTGTCTTTCGGGATTTCCATGCCCGCGCGCTTGGCCAGCTCTTCGACCGCATCCATGAATTCCAGACGGTCGTAATTCATCAGGAAGGCAATCGCGGTGCCGTGCGCGCCACAACCGAAGCAATGATAGAACTGCTTGGTCGGACTCACGGTAAAGCTTGGCGAACGCTCGTCATGAAACGGGCAGCGGGCGGAATATTCCCGGCCCTGGCGTTTTATCGCTATGCGCGAACCCACCAGTTCGACGATGTCGGTGCGGGCAAGCAAGTCATCAATGAAAGCGTCGGGAATTCGGGCCATTCGCATAGTTTGCCACGGCAGCCCGCTTTTCCGGCCATCCGGATACGTCGGGCCTTGGGAAACGGCCAGTTTGCCCCGATAATAGAGTCATGAATGACACTCCTGAACAACGCGGTTTTATCTTCCCCGGCACGCTGGAAATCAGCGTGATGGGCGCTGCCGATATCGGTCTTGATGCATTGATGATTCACACCCTCGAATCGATGGGTCTGTTATGGCATCCGGAAACCCTGCGCTCGAAACCTTCGACCAAGGGCAATTATATTTCGGTGACAGTCGGCTTCCATGCCGAAAGCCGCGAGCAATACGATGCCGCCCACGAAGCACTGCGGGCACTGCCGGAAGTGAAGTGGACGCTGTAAAAGCCGGCCGCTGGATCATCCGTGACCTCGGCCGCCAGCATTTTTTGCGGGTCTGGCCGGCGATGGAGCGTTTTACCGATACCCGAACCGACGACACCATCGACGAGCTTTGGCTGGTCGAACACGACCCGGTTTTCACGCTGGGCCAGGCCGGCAAGCCGGAACATGTGTTGGCGCCGGGCGATATTCCGGTGATCCAGACCAATCGCGGCGGACAGGTCACCTATCACGGCCCCGGCCAGATCGTGGCCTATCCCTTGGTGGATTTGCGCCGGATCGGTATCGGTGTGCGCGAGTTCGTGCACCGGATCGAGCAGGCCATGATCGACACGATGGCGGTCTGGAATATCACAGCCCTGCGCAAGGAAGGCGCGCCCGGCGTGTACGTGAACGGCGAAAAAATCGG
>JAKQKT010000434.1 GCA_029560515.1 Pseudomonadota bacterium | reverse complement strand
CTTGCTTACTGCGCACGGCTCACTCGCGCCAGTTTGCTGGAAGTATTGAGCGCCGATTATTTGCGTGCCGCAAAAGGCCGCGGGTTTTCCGGCGCGCGCCTGCTGTTTCGTCACGCACTCAAACCCGCGCTATTGCCAGTGATTGCCTGGCTTTCACCGGCACTGATCAATGTCGTCAGCGGCTCGGCCGTGGTCGAACAAGTATTCGGCATTCCAGGCATTGGCCGGTATTTCGTGCAGGGCGCATTGAATCGCGATTACACGCTGGTACTCGGCGTTGTGCTGTGCATTGGTACGGCGATCGTGATCATTAATGCGCTGGTGGATGCGCTGCGGACACGGATGGATCCGCGATTGCGAGATTCGTAAGGTCTCCACATTCTCTTGTGGGAGCGGGTTTACCAGCGATCAGAACTTTCAGATCTCGATACACTGAATCATCAATCGCTGGTAAACCCGCTCCCACAAAATCAAAAACTAAACCCCGAGCTGCAACCAGTTCGCGACGACTCCGCGCGCTTCATCCACACCCAGTTTCGTTTCCGATGAAAACAATTGCACCGATGCCGTGCCGGCAAGCTGCGCTTTCACCTCGCGGATGGTTTTGGTTTGTTCGCCACGACCAATCTTGTCGGCCTTGGTCAGCAAAATATGCGCGGGCATGCCGCGGCGGAATGCATAACTCAACATACCCTGATCGAATTCGCGCATGGGGTGGCGTATATCCATCACCACGATCAAGCCGGCCAGTGCCTGACGCGTATGAAAGAATTCATTGATGAATTCCTGCCAGTGCACGCGCAAATTTTCCGGCACCTTGGCATAGCCATAGCCCGGCAAATCGACCAGATGTTTTTCCGGCGCCACCTGGAAATAGACCAGTTGCTGGGTGCGACCGGGGGTTTTCGAGGTGCGCGCCAGACTGTTCTGGTTGCACAGGGTATTCAAGGCACTGGATTTACCGGCATTCGAGCGGCCTGCGAAGGCGACTTCGAAGCCGGTGTCGGTCGGCAATTGACTTGGTAAGTGGGCGGCTAGCCGGTATTCGGCGCGGGCAAGTGGGTTCTTCATGGCGCTAGTTTACGCGAAGCGGCTCGAATCCTCGCTTTACATTGACCATTCCCCACGCAGACTGGGATAATTAGCGCCTTAGCCGCTAGGTTTGCGGCCCTTCAAATCTTTGTTCGGAGCCTTTCCATGAAGTTCTCCCCCATTATTGGTGTGGTAGCTGCTGTCCTCGTCACCGGTGCCATTGCTGCGCAGCAAGCGGCAACCGTTCAGCCTGTTGCAGAAGCCGCTCCAGCGCCAGTAGTTGCGCTGGCAGATGAAAAACCCGCAACCTCCGGCGATGCGACCCGTGGGCAGACCAAGGCAGGTTCCTGCGCGGCCTGCCATGGTGCAGACGGCAACTCAGCCGACCCGCAATACCCCAAGCTGGCCGGCCAGCATGAGCTGTATATCGCCCGCCATCTCGCTCTTTTCAAAAATGGTGGTCGCGAAAATCCCATCATGATGGGTATGGCTGCCGCATTGACCGCGCAGGATATGCGCGATGTCGGCGCCTACTTCGCAACCCAAAAAACACTGGCCGGAATTGCCGACGACACCGTGATCAAGGAAGGCCCGCATCAGGACAAAAAATTCTATCAAGTCGGTGAGCGCATTTACCGTGGCGGCAAAGCCGATGGCACCCCTTCCTGTATCGCTTGCCATGGCCCTACCGGTCGCGGCGTTCCCGGCCCGACCTATCCTGCGATTGGCGGCCAGCATGCCGCTTACACCGTAGCCAAACTGGCCGCATTTAAAACCGGAACGATCTGGGGCAAGGACGACAAAGCCAATGCGATCATGAAAGCAGTGGCAAAAAACCTGAGCGATGAAGAAATCCAGGCTCTGGCGACTTACCTGCAAGGCCTGCATGACGCATCCGACGGTCAGGCCGTAGCCGAAAAATAAAAAAGTTCCGTTGCCGGCTTCCGGCTTTCAGCTCTGGTTATGCCGGCTCTGTGCAGAGTGCCGAAAATTTGTTTATTCAGGAGAGTCCCATGTTGCGTCGCTTGCTGGTTGCCCTGTCCTTTTTGTTGCCTCTTTCTGCAGTAGCGCAACCCATGGCGCCGGGCATGCCACGTGCCGGCATTGACTACGAAGTTTTGCAGGCACCGCAACCGACCTTTGCCCCGGTCAAGGGAAAAATCGAAGTCGTCGAAGTTTTCAGTTACGCCTGCCCGCATTGCGCCCACTTCCAGAGCTATGTGAATGCATGGAAGAAAAAGATGCCGGCCGACGTCAATTTCATCTACGTCCCCTCCGTTGGCCAAGGCTCCTGGGAACGCTTCGCACGCGGCTTCTACGCGGCGGAAAGCAAGAAGATCCAGACCCGCTCGCACGATGCCCTGTTCAACGCGATATTCGTCGAACAAAAGCTTTCTCCGAATGCATCGCTTGACGAAATTGCAGGCTTCTATTCAAGTTTCGGTGTCGACAAAAAAGCGTTCGTTGACCTGATGATCAGCAAGCAAGTCAACGAGCGTGCGGACAAATCGAGACAGTTCACCATGCGCACCGGCGCAAACAGCACGCCGACGATCATTATCGCCGGCAAATACAAACTCAATGCCACCCAGGATCGCGGCTTTGAAGGCATGATTAAAACCGTTGATTTCATTCTCGCCAAGGAACGCGCCGCGATGAAAGCGCCAAAAACCAAAACAGCAACTTCGAAATAAATCGACGTAGCTGCCTCGAAATCTTCCGGGAGAATTTTTGCAATGAATGCCATTCTGCGTCGTATCTTTACCGCAAGCCTGCTGATGCTGCCTCTCGCGACAGTCGCGCAAACTGCCGCGCCACGCTTGAATGTCGATTACTTTGTACTTGAAACACCGCAGCCCGTTTACGAATTGGTGAAAGGCAAAATTGAAGTCGCGGAAGTCTTCAGTTATGCATGCCCTCACTGCGCCGATGCCAGCTCCACTGTCAGCGCGTGGGCAAAAACAAAAGCACCCGATGTCAATTTCGTCTATGTGCATGCGATTGGCCAACCCGCATGGGAACGCTTTGCGAGGGGCTTCTACGCTGCCGAAGCCAAGAAAATCCAGGCAAATACCCATGAGAAGGTCTTCCAGGCCGTGTTTGTCGAGCAAAGCCTCAAATACGATGCCTCGCTTGAAGACATCGCAAAGTTCTACAGCAAATACGGCGTTACCGCCTCGCAAATGCTGGCCATCATGAACAGCCCCAGCATCAATGCCAAATTGAATCGCTCGAAACAGTTCAGCATTCGCACCGGTGCAAACAGCACGCCGACGATCATCGTGGCAGGCAAGTACCGCGTAAACGTGACGCGCGAAGGCGGCTTCAAGGGCATGATGAAAACGGTTGATTTTCTGGTAGCCAAGGAACGGGCCGCCATTGCCGCCCGCACACCGGCAAAACCTCCAGCAAGCAAGCCGCCGGTCCCGAAGAAATAATTTCCGTCCTGAAAAAGCCGCTTAGCGGCTTTTTTATTGCCCGCGCTTCAGATTGCATGCACCGCCGCTTGGGGCCAGACTAGTTGCCAATGACAAACACGCCGACAGCCATCCGCATACTCAGCAGCAATATCCAGGCCGGCTCGCGAACACGGGCCTATCGAGAGTACGTGACACGTTCCTGGTCACATGTACTACCCAATGGCAAACGGGCAAATCTTGATGATCTTGCCAGGCTGACATCGCAATTCGATATTGTTGGCCTGCAGGAAAGTGACCCCGGAAGCCTGCGCTCAGGTTTCGACAACCAGGGCAATGTGCTGGCCGAGCTGGCAAAATTTCCCTTTCACAGCCATCAGGCCAATCGTCGCATTGGTCGCATTGCCGGTAGTGGAAATGCCCTGCTAAGCCGGCTGGAGCCTAGCGAAATGCTGGATTACGTCTTGCCCGGACGACTCGCCGGACGCGGCGTGCTGATTGCCACTTTCGGCAGCGGAAAACAGAGCTGGCAACTGGCCATCACGCATTTGTCGCTCGGCGTAAAGTCACGCCAGCTGCAATGCAATTTTCTGGCGGACCTGTTTGGTGATTGCAGACGATTGGTCTTGATGGGGGATTTCAACTGCGAAGCCGATGCGCCGGAAATGCAGGTGCTGTATCGACGGACCCGGCTACAAGCTCCTCCGCAGCGTATCGCCACTTTTCCAAGCTGGGCGCCGACGCGGTCGCTTGATCATATTTTGTGCGCCGGTTTCGATATGTGCGATTACGAAGCCGTGGTGGCGGCCGGCTCGGACCATCTGGCAATTGCGGCGAGCATCAAAGATCGCCTGTAAGTGAGCCAGTCGGGCCACGGCCCGACTGAAGATCACCGCAACGCATATCCGAATTGCTGGCGGAACTGCTCGGCAAATTCTTCGTAATCAAAGCGCTGGTTTTGCGGACCGACATTCTCGATTTTCAATGCCCCCATCAATGAAGCAATGCGGCCTGTTGTCGCCATATCCATGCCGTGCATCCAGCCGTAAATCAAACCGGCACGATAAGCATCGCCGCAGCCGGTGGGGTCTACGACGCGAATGGCCGTCGCAGCAGGAATTTGCATCATCCCGTTTTTGGAATGGATCTCGGATCCCTTCGGACCACGGGTAATCAGGTAGGCCTGTACTCGCTCGGCAATCTGTTTTTCGTTCAAACCGGTTTTTTCCTGCAACAGGTTCGATTCGTAATCATTCACGGTGACATAGGTCGCCTGCTCGATCATCTGGGTCAGCTCTTTGCCATTGAACAAGGGCATCGCCTGGCCTGGGTCGAAAATGAACGGGATATTGCATTCGGCAAACTCGGCCGAATTCTGCAGCATCGCTTCATAGCCATCCGGCCCGACAATCCCGAAGCCGACATCAGGCACATCACGGACATGGTTTTCATATGAACGCATCATCGCGCCTGGATGAAAGGCGGTAATCTGGTTGTCGTCCAGGTCGGTGGTGATAAAGGCCTGGGCAGTGAATAAGTCCGGCAGCTCCTTAACATGGTCGAGACTGATGCCGCATTCTTCGAAATGGCTGCGATAAGTGGCAAAATCCTGCCCCACAGTGGCCATGGGCACCGGATTGCCGCCGAGCAACTTTAGGTTGTAGGCGATATTGCCCGCGCAGCCGCCGAATTCGCGACGCATGCGAGGCACCAGAAACGAGACATTCAGGATATGCACCTTGTCCGGCAAGATATGGTTCTTGAATTGATCCGGAAACACCATGATGGTGTCAAACGCGAGCGAACCACAAATCAATGCCGATGCCATCATGAATCCTTCAAAAGGGAATGGCGCGAAGGCCATGAAAATAGATCTGTACCTAACCGGATCAAACCCGGCGGGGGCGCTTATATTAACGCGAGCTGTACCTTATGGCATTAAATATTTCTCCGAAGTATTTGCCAGAAACAGTGATTATTCCTTGCTCTCAGCCCCCCGTAATTGATACTCTAACAACTTCATTTTTCTTATCCAGCGCAGGCTTCAACGATGTTCAAGAAGCTCCGCGGGCTGTTTTCAAACGATCTTTCAATTGATCTCGGCACCGCTAATACCCTTATCTATGTTCGTGGCCAAGGCATCGTCCTGAATGAGCCTTCCGTTGTAGCAGTTCGTCGTGACCGTACGGGTAGCAATACGATGATTGTTGCGGCAGTGGGTACCGAAGCAAAACAGATGCTTGGCCGCACTCCCGGCAATATCGCCACGATTCGCCCGATGAAAGACGGCGTGATTGCCGACTTCACTTATACCGAGGCGATGCTGAAACACTTTATTCGCAAGGTACATACCTCGCGTTTTCTTCGTCCCAGCCCGCGTGTCCTGATTTGCGTGCCTTGTGGCTCGACGCAAGTCGAGCGCCGCGCGATCAAGGAATCGGCCGAAGAAGCCGGTGCCCGCGAAGTGTATTTGATCGAGGAACCGATGGCTGCCGCCATCGGCGCAGGTATTCCGGTGCATGAAGCACGCGGCTCGATGGTCATCGATGTCGGTGGCGGCACTTCCGAAATCGCAGTCATTTCGCTCAATGGCATCGTGTATGCACAATCGGTACGTATCGGTGGCGACCGCTTTGACGAAGCGATTATCAATTATGTCCGTCGCAACCACGGCACCTTGATTGGTGAAACCACCGCCGAACGCATCAAGCTGGAAATCGGCAATGCCTTCCCGCAAGCCGAAGTCCGCGAGATGGAAGTCTCCGGCCGTAATCTGGCGGAAGGCGTGCCTCGCATGATTTCAATCAACACGACTGAAGTGCTCGAAGCATTGCATGAACCATTGGCAGGCATTGTCAGCGCAATCAAACAGGCGCTGGAGCAAACTCCACCCGAGTTGTGCGCCGACGTTGCGGTCCGCGGCATCGTGCTTACCGGCGGTGGCGCGCTACTGAAGGATTTGGACAAGCTGATTTCGGAAGAAACCGGCTTGCATGTTCATGTCGCCGATGATCCGCTGACTTGCGTCGCGCGTGGCGGCGGCCGGGCATTGGAACTGGTCGACATGCATGGCAATGAATTTTTCTCGCCGGAATAATTCAACGCTTCACTCTGAATGAGTAATTCAAAAATGCGAATCTGTATTCCGCATTTTTTACAGAAGTTCAATGCCGGCGCGTTCATCGCGCCGGTTTTTTTTAACTGACAGAGGCTCGGGATTCTATTCGTGGTGTACGCGTCGTCATCCACAAAACGATTCAGTGATAGCGCGAGCGAAACGCTTCCGTTGCTGGCATACCTTATTCTGGCCAGCGTGCTTATGTTGACCGATCACCGCATGAATGTCGGACAACAGGCGCGTGAAAAACTTTCTGTCGTCATCGAACCCGTCTGGTGGCTTGCGTCTCTACCCTCGCGCATGTGGTCGGGAGTCGATGACGAACTGGCCACGCGCCAGGCATTGCAGGACAGCAATGAAAGACTGCTGCATGAACTTCAAGTCGTGAACGCCCGCATGCAACGCATGAGCGCGATCAATGATGAAAACCAGCGTCTGCGCGATTTGCTGCATGCAAAACGAAATGGCAGCCTGCAAGTGCAGATGGTGAGCATCCTCGATGTCGATTTGAACCCCTATCGCCAACGCATTGTGCTCAACGCCGGAACCCGTCAAGGTGTCAAAGTCGGCCAGGCCATCATGGATGCCGGCGGCATGTTGGGCCAGGTGATTGAAGTCTCTGACAACAAGGCCACTGCACTACTGGTTACCGATGCCGATCACGCGATTCCGGTGCAAGTGGCACGCTCGGGTTTTCGTGCAATTGCATTCGGTACAGGAGACCCGGGCTCATTATTGATTTCCGATATTCCCCAAAGTGCGGACATCCGGAAAGGTGATCTTTTGGTTACCTCGGGAATGGGGGGGCGTTTTCCGGCCGGCTTTCCGGTGGCCACCATTGAAAAACTCAGCCCCAACGATACCGGCTTGTTCATGGTGGGCAAGGCTAAACCGGCCGCACGCATGGACCGCGGCCTCGAGGTCTTGTTGGTCAATGAAATCGTTCCCAGCCCGCCGAGCCCCGCTCGTGTAGTCACTCCAACAGGTAAGCCGCCAGTAGCCGTTGGCTCGGCAACTCCACCGATCAAGCCTGAAACAAGCAGCAAGCCAAAGCAGCCGACAGAATCGCCTGTGCCAGCATCGGATATCGATGCCAACGCCGACAACAATAACGACCGCCCATGATTCGCCAGTCTTCCAGCCTGATGCGCACCCTCACCTTGCTGGCCGGCCTGGTATTCCAGATTATTCCGTTGCCATCCGGACTCGATCTGGCAAGGCCCTACCTGCTCGCATTGTTTCTTTGCTACTGGTGTCTTGAAACCCCTGAAAAAACCGGTCTTGGAACGGCATTTATCTACGGCCTGCTATCGGATTTGTTCTCCAGCGGCATGCTGGGTGAGCAGGCGTTGCGGCTGGTGATTCTCGCATTTCTGGTA
>JAKQKT010000192.1 GCA_029560515.1 Pseudomonadota bacterium | reverse complement strand
GAAATGCGATAGTTGCCATGCAAGGCCCGACAATAATCTACACAAAAACATGCAGTCGACCGTGGCCTGCAACCAGTGCCACACTACCGACGCCTGGAAGAACGCGACTTTCAACCATGATCTGCTGGCAAGCAATACGAGCTTGCAATGTGATGGCTGCCATCGAAAACCGAAAGATAACTTCCATCGTCAAATACAGGGCAACTGCGAGCAATGCCATAGTGTGAAACAGTGGAAACCCTCGACATTCAATCATGACCGGTTTTTCGTGCTGGATCGTAACCACAACGCCTCCTGTTCAACCTGCCACGTCAAGAACGACCTAAGCCGTTACACCTGCTATGGCTGCCACGAACATACTCCCGCCAGAATCCGGGCGGAACATGTCGAGGAAGGCATTCGCAATTTCGACAATTGCGTCAAATGCCATCGCAGCGCCAACGGAGAGGGCGGCGAAGGCCGCGAAGGCGATAACGGCGGAGACGACGACTAGTCGCTCAGCCATGGGTCTGCCGCTGCTTCGGCGATGCACTTGCTTAAATTCATGAATGCCAGCCAACGAACATATATTAGCTATTGCTTATATTAGATTATTCTAATATAGTGGCGCCAGTTCATCATTTCTGGCCCGCCACATGTCCAAAAGAACACTTGCCGCCAAAGCCTCGCTCGCCGATATGCAGGCCCATGCCTGCGAAGCTTCCTCGCTGATGAAAGCGATGGGTAACGAGCAAAGACTGCTGATCCTCTGCCTTCTGGTGGATGGCGAACTCAGCGTTGGCGAGCTTCAGGCGCAGCTTGAGCTGAGCCAGTCGGCGCTGTCCCAGCATCTGGCGGTGTTGCGTGAAGCCGGTTTCGTCGAAACGCGACGCGACGCGCAGACGGTGCTTTATTCGCTGCCAAACGGCCCGGTCAAGAAAGTGATGCAGACCCTCCACAAAATCTATTGCGAGTAATCCCCCCATGAAAACCGATGTCTCCCATTTAATCCCGAATTTCAGGCAGCCAAGACCACAACTCATCACCGGCGGACAACCGGAAGCGAGTGCGTGGAAGCCGCTTGCGGAAGCCGGCGTCAAAACCGTGATCAATCTGCGCCCCGAAAACGAATTGCCGGGCAGAAACGAAGCACAGGAAGTTAAAGACGCCAATTTGACTTACATCAATCTGCCGGTTGAAGGACCTGCTAGCTTGAACAAGGCGCTTACCGATCAACTCTGGCAAGTGCTGAACGGCGCCGAAGGTGGCGTGCTGGTGCATTGCGGTACCGGCAATCGTTGCGGCGCCATGCTGGCACTGACCGAAGCCTGGTTTCGCCAACACAGTACCGAAGACGCAATCGCCTTCGGCAAGCAGGCAGGTTTGACCGGAATGGAACCCGTCGTTCGCGATCTGCTCGGCAAATAAGAAATATTGGCCGTCATCCGCGCTACATCTATTGGAGTAAGACGTCATGGCACATATCGTTGTTATCGGAGCAGGGCTTGGCGGCATGAGTGCCGCCTATGAATTGCGGGAAACACTTGGCTCCACCCATCGCATCACGGTCATCGGCGAGGGCGAGAAATTCAGTTTCACGCCATCCAATCCCTGGGTCGCCGTTGGCTGGCGCAAGCCCGACGAGATTTGTCTGCAGGCCGGCGAATATCTGGCAAAGAAAGACATCACCTTTATTCCGCGTGCCGTGACGCAAATCCTTGCCGACAAGAAATGCGTGATTACCGATGCCGGACAAAACATCGAATACGATTATCTGATTATCTGCACAGGCCCCAAACTCGCGTTCGAGGAAATCAAGGGTGCGGGTCCGGAAGTCGGTTTCACCCAGTCGATCTGCACCACGCCGCATGCAACGAAAGCCTGGGCTGCCTATGAAGAATTTTTGAAGAATCCCGGACCGATCGTGATTGGCGCCGTACAGATGGCGAGCTGTTTCGGCCCGGCCTACGAATTCGCGATGATCATCGATGCGGATTTACGCAAACGAAAATTGCGTGATCGCGTACCGATGACCTTCGTCACCAGCGAACCTTACATCGGACACATGGGTCTGGGTGGCGTCGGCGATTCGAAAGGTCTGATGGAATCGGAATTCCGGCAACGCCATATCAAATGGCTGACCAATGCAAAGATCGATGAAGTCACCGACGGCACGATCAATGCCAGCGAATATGACAACAAGGGCCTGATGCAAATGGAATACAAATTGCCCTTCCATTTCGCGATGTTGCTGCCCGCCTTCAAGGGCGTTCCTGCGGTCGCAAATGTCGAAGGTCTCTGCAATCCCAGAGGGTTTGTGTTGGTCGATAAACACCAGCGCAGCGTCAAGTATCCAAACATTTTTGCGGCGGGTGTTTGCGTCGCGATTCCTCCGGTGGAAGTCACGCCAATTCCGACCGGCGCACCGAAAACCGGCTTCATGATCGAATCGATGGTCACGACCATCGTGAAAAATATCGAAGCCGAACTTGCTGGAAAACCCGCCGATGTTGAAGGCACCTGGAATGCCGTTTGTCTGGCCGATATGGGCGATGACGGCGTGGCGTTTGTCGCCTTGCCGCAGTTTCCGCCACGCAATGTCACTTGGGCAAAAAAAGGCCGCTGGGTACATTTGGCCAAAATCGCGTTCGAAAAATATTTCCTGTTCAAGATGCGCCACGGTACGTCCGAGCCGATCTACGAGAAATACGTGATGAAAGCGCTCGGCATCGAACGTTTGAAATCCGACACAAAATAATTTTCTGGAGAAACCACCATGAATATCGATAAAGCAGTGATGGCATTCGCCGGCGCAATGATTCTGCTCAGCGTCGCCATCGTCTATTTCATTTCGCCCTGGGGCCTGGCACTTACTGCCTTCGTCGGCCTGAACTTGTTGCAGGCATCGTTCACCGGTTTTTGCCCGGCCGCGAAGATTTTCGGCAAGCTCGGCTTCCAGCCCGGCAACGCCTTCAAGTGAGCAAAGCCATGCCTGTATCTCGTTATTTCGCGATCGCATTCTTCGTAGCCTGCTTGTCGGCTTGCAGTGATGCGCCCACGCCTGCCGATAAAAGTGCGATCAATATCGAAGGGCTGGCACTCATTAAAACGGCAAGCATCACGACGGGGAATTTGCGACAGTGGGACGGCGTGGTCGAAGCCGTCAATCAGGCAACCCTCTCTGCACAAACCTCGGGCCGTGTTGGGTCGCTGATGGTGGATGTCAACGATGCAGTAAAAGCCGGCGACGTCCTCGCCCGCTTCAGCAATGTCGAACAGATGTCGGGACAAAACCGTGCGCTGGCGGCATTGAGCGCGGCTCAGGCACAAGCCACCGAAGCTGAAGCCGATTACAAGCGCATGAATGAAATTTATGCCAAGCGCCTGATTTCGAAAGCACAATACGAGCAATCGATTGCCCGGCGCGATGCAGCACGTGCACAGCTGGCATCGGCACGCGCGCAACTGAGCGAGTCTTCGCAACAACTCGACTACACCGTGATACGTGCGCCGTTCAATGGCGTGATCGGACAGCGTTTCGTGCAAGTCGGTGAAACCGTTTCTCCGGGGCAAGCCATCTTCGGCATGAACTCGCCGGAACAATTGCGGGTTAGGGTCACCCTGCCGCAATCCGAAGCCGCCCTGCTCGAAAATAACAAGATAGCAAAAATCATTCTGGATGACGGGAAGGAAATGACGGTTGAAAACATCACGGTATTTCCCGATGCCGACCCCGACACGCATACCGTTACCGTTCGTTTGTCATTACCGGCAAGCACGAAAAATTTGAAACCGGGTGTTACCGTCAAGGCCTTGCTGCCCACGTCGGGCAATCAGGGCTTGCTGATTCCCGCCAACAGCCTGGTCATGCGCAGCGAAGTCACATCGGTTTACGTGATCGGCGAAAACAGTATTCGTCTTCGGCAGATCCGTCTCGGCCATCGCGTCGGCGATCAGGTGCAGGTCCTTTCCGGCTTGAATCCCGGTGAAAGTATTGCCGCCGATCCGTTGGCCGCAAGTTTGCGGCTATCGGAAAAACTGGCGGAGCAATAAATCATGTCTGATTCTCCACGGCTCGGATTTTCCGGCTGGATCGCGAAAGCGTTCCAGAACAATCCGCTCACGCCCATCCTCGCGATTGCCGGGCTATTGCTCGGTCTGGTCGCGGTCTTGATTACGCCGCGCGAAGAAGAGCCGCAAATTGATGTCACGATGGCCAATGTGTTCGTGCCGTTTCCCGGCGCAAGCTCGCGCGATGTCGAAAACATGGTCGCGTTTCCCTACGAGCAGATGCTGTCGGAAGTCGAAGGTGTCAAACACGTCTATTCGATTTCGCGTCCGGGCATGGCGATATTCACGGTTGAATTCGTGGTCGGTGTTCCGCGTCAGGAAGCCATCGTCAGGCTTTACAATCAGGTCTATTCCAATGCCGACTGGGCACCGGCGAATCTAGGTGTTGGTCAGCCTTTGGTGCGACCCATGGGCATTGATGATGTGCCGGTGATGAGCGTGACCTTATGGACTGACGACCCACAACGCGGTGCCGTAGAGCTCGCACAAACCGCGCACATGCTCGAAGCCGAATTGAAACGTGTTCCCGGCACACGCGACATCTACACCCTTGGTGCACCGGATCGCGCAGTGCTGGTTGAAGTCGATGCCACACGCCTGGCGGAATATGGCTTTACCTTGCAGGACATAAGCCAATCTTTATTGGCAACAAATCTGGTAAAGCAAGCCGGTGAGCGCGTGATCAACCAGCAAGTCATACCGGTCACCATCGGCAGTTTTCTGGCGGACCGAGAACAGATTTCCGGCGTCGTCATCGGAATGCATAAAGACATGCCGGTGTATTTATCAGATGTCGCAAAAATTTCCGATGCTGCCGATTCGCCGATTCGTTATGCCTGGCATGGCGCACCGATTGGCAGCGCCGAGCGGCCGAAAGCGGGCATTGCGCCCGCCGTGACACTCGCGATTGCGAAGAAGCCCGGAGCGAACGCGGCCGATATCACGACCGCGATCAGCGAACGTTTGCAGGCATTGCAAGGTCGCGTGATTCCGGAAGGCATCAAGGTCTCGATTACCCGTGACTATGGTAAAACCGCGACCGATAAAGCGCAGAAACTGATTCACAAACTCGCCTTCGTCACGATGTCGGTAGTGCTTCTGGTCTTGTTTGCACTGGGCTGGCGCGAAGCGATCGTGGTCGGTGCCGCCGTTATCGTGACACTGGCGCTGACTTTGTTCGCTTCCTGGGCGATGGGCTTTACGCTGAATCGCGTTTCACTGTTCGCCCTGATTTTTTCGATCGGCATTCTGGTTGATGATGCGATTGTGGTCGTCGAAAATATCCATCGCCATATGCAAGTCGGTGGAAAAAAACTGCTGGATGCCATTCCGCCTGCGGTTGATGAAGTAGGTGGCCCGACGATCCTCGCGACATTCGCCGTCATTGCAGCTTTGATGCCGATGGCCTTTGTCAGCGGCCTGATGGGTCCTTACATGCGGCCGATTCCGATCAATGCCAGCGTCGGCATGCTGCTCTCGCTCGGCGTCGCATTGATCGTGACGCCGTGGTTGTCCTACAAATTGCTGGCGAAGCATCTGGAAAAACATGCCGATGCTTCTGAACCGGCGCATTCAACGGAAACCAACACGCGCACTGCCCGCATTTTCCAGCGCGTGATGAGCCCGTTTTTGTTCGGCGAAAAAGCCGGACGCCATCGCCGCAATCTTCTCGTCGGTATCTTGATTGCATTGGCACTGTCGGCCAGTCTTGCCGCCGTGAAACTGGTGGTATTGAAGATGCTGCCGTTCGACAATAAATCCGAATTCCAGGTCGTGGTAGATCTGCCGGAAGGTCGAACACTCGAAGATACCCAACGCGTTTTGATCGAGCTCGCCGGCGAACTGGAGAATGTCCCGGAAGTGCTGGATTACCAGGGTTATGCCGGTACCTCGGCACCGGTCAATTTCAATGGGCTGGTGCGGCAATATTATTTGCGCAGCGGCGCGAATGTCGGCGACCTGCAAGTGAATCTCGTCGACAAGCACGAGCGTGCTCGCGCCAGTCACGATATTGCCGCCGCGCTTCGGCCGAGACTCAATGCCATTGGCGAGCGTTTGGGAGCCTCGATAAAGGTGGTGGAAGTGCCGCCGGGTCCGCCGGTACTCGCGCCGCTCGTCGCCGAAATCTACGGCCCGGATTATGCAAAAAGCCGCCTGATCGCCAGCGATCTGGAAACGCGATTCAGGAAAACACCCGGCATCGTCGATATCGACACAACGGTCGAAGCGGATTCGCCGCGCGACATTATCAGCATTGATCGTGATCGCGCCGCCAAACTCGGCATCTCGCAGGCGAGCATAAGCGAAGCTATCACCGCCGGTCTGTCGGGCAATAACGTGACCTATTTGCGTGACGATGCTTCGAAATATCCGGTGCCGATTCGTCTGCGCCTGCCCGCCGGTGACCAGGCCTCGCTGGCTTCCTTGCTGGCCATCCGCGTTCGTGCGGGCAATGGAAAACTCGTGCCAATTTCGGAACTTGTGAATACAAAACAGGCGACCTGGGACGGCAGTATCTATCACAAGGATCTATTGCCGGTGGTCTATGTGACCGGCGACGAATCCAGCAAGATTGATAGCCCCTTGTATGGCATGTTCAATGTCGTCGGCCAGGTATCGGACAACAAGATCGCCGGTTTTTCGATTCAGCAATTTTTCTTCAAGCAGCCGGTCGATACCGGATTGTTCGCGATCAAGTGGGACGGAGAATGGCAAATCACGTTCGAAACTTTCCGTGACATGGGCCTGGCCTATTCCGCCGGCTTGGTATTGATATACCTGCTGGTGCTGGGCCAATTCCGCAGCTATCTGGTGCCGCTGATCATTATGGCGCCGATACCGCTGACCGTGATCGGCGTAATGCCCGGCCATGCCCTGCTCGGCGCGCAATTCACCGCGACCTCGATGATCGGCATGATTGCATTGGCGGGCATCATCGTACGAAATTCGATTCTGCTGGTGGACTTTATCCAGCAGGCGGTCGAACAAGGCATGGCGCTGGAAAAAGCGGTGATCGACGCCTGCGCAGTACGCGCACAACCGATTGTATTGACCGGTGTGGCGGCGATGCTCGGTGCCTTCTTCATTCTCGACGATCCGATTTTCAACGGACTCGCGGTCTCACTGATCTTCGGCATCCTGGTATCGACCGTGCTGACACTGGTGGTGATTCCGCTGCTGTATTACGTCGTGCTGAAGCGGGCTCGCGACAAGGTAGTTAGTCGGGCGTAGAAATTCGTGCAAAAAAAGAAAACTTGAACATCGTCTTCCCGACGAAAGTCGGGATCCAGAAACCTCTACGAAGTGATATCAAAACGCTGCTTCGGCCTCGGCTTCTGGGC
>JAKQKT010000402.1 GCA_029560515.1 Pseudomonadota bacterium | reverse complement strand
TGAATGATCCGGTAAATCTCTTCATTCAATTTGATGGCATAGGCACCCTCGCCTTGCGCATTGACCGGCCATTGCTGCGCGTAGTCCGAAGGCGTGGAAGCTGCTGCTGTCGTAGTCAACAACAGGCCGAATATCAGGCATCGAAGTTTCATGCGGTCTCCTTTTGTTTCGGCGGTTGCGGCGCGAAATAGCCGACAACGACAAGCAACAGACCCACCGCCAGGCACGACACGATGCCGGGGATATTGCCCATATAAGTGCGATCCACCAATACCAGCTTTCCTAAAACGATCAGCATCAACAGACCGCCGCCCATCCACTGCTTGCGATCACCACGGGTCGAACCGAGTATCAGGCCGGCGACGCCCAGCAAACTCCAGACGATGGTCAGGCTGGCCTGCGTGAAGCCAGAGTTCAAAATCATGGCATTCCAGGGCTCGCCGTGCAGATGGTGGACGCTACGCAAAGTTGCCATGGTGATAAACACCAGACCGATATAGGGCCATAGCTTCAATACCGCTTCCATGTCCGGTTTTTCATGACGGATATAGCCTGTAAACAAGGCAGCCGCCGCCAACAAACTTAATTCAAGCGGATTGATGATGGGTACGTACATCAGCGGCGCCGGGCTGCCTTCAAGGAATAATCCGATCACCCAGGCGCAGGACAGCAAGGCAAAGGCTGGAATAAACCAGGCGGCATCGTATGCATCGAAACGATGTTGCATAGGCCACGAGAACAGGTTCCGCATACGCCAGAGCCCCAAAGTCATCAGGCCAATCGGCAGGCAAATCGCGGGTGCATACCAGCCTTGCGCCAGATCCCATTGATTATCCACCTGATAATGCCATTGCAGGCTGAAAGCCAGGGCTGCCGACCAGAGCAACACGATATGCATGAAGCCACCCGCACGCGAGGATTGCGCGGCTTCATCATTCGCTTCGCGCCACAGCGCATAGACGCTGCCGAGCAAGAACGCGGCCCAATAGGCCCAGGTCGGCATCATCAAGGGAGCGCTGAATTTATCGGCGGCAAACAATACAAATACCGGTGCACTCATGATGCTGAAAGCGGCCAGCTTTTTCATCGCCGACCATTCCATGCGTTGTTGCAACAGGGTCGCTACCAGAATCGTGATCGAGAAATACAGCATCGAGTATTGCCAGATTCCGATGCTACGCTCGGCGATATCGAAATCATGCAACATGGAACCGAACCACCATGCACTGGCCCACAGGAACAGCATCACAGGCACCGCCTTGCTGTCACTCAGGCGCTTGAAGATCAGGCTCAGCATAAAGCCCGAAATCGCAATGATGAATGCCCCCAGATAATGCGGGTTCAATACCAGTTGTTCCATATCACTGGAATTGAAGGGTTCATTGATTACCGAGACCATGAATGAACCGGCGGCAAGCAATTGCAGCAATACGCCGGTGACAATAGGCAATGTCCGTTTCTGGCGCAGTCCGATCCAGGCAACGCCTACACCCTCGAGAGCCCATACGGTGGCCGTTGTCGCGGCGGAGAATGCGAGCGGAATTGCCAGCGTTGCAAAGCCCAGTGCCAGGGCGCCGTATGCTTCTGCCAGCAGGCGTTCGTTTTTGCGGCGGTGCAGGAAATACACCATGCCGCCATAGATGATCGAAATGACCAAGGCACTGAATGCAAGACCGATGCGATTATCGGCAAGCAATTTGGCCTGCAGTGGAAAGGCCAGCAATGGCGTACCGAATACCAATGTACCGTCCACCCATGGCTTGCGATATTCGGTCTGCTTGATTACGTACAACAAGCCGATCACCGTATAGAACACGAAGAACAGGATCAGGAAAGGTTCGACGGTATCGAACAATTCGGGCTTGTAATATTTCACGCCCCACGCCGTACCGACGCCGAAGGTAAATACGAACCCCATCAAATTCAGGACGCGCCAGGATTTTTTCCAGGCGATCGCGAATACGGCGGTATTGAGAATGGCGTAGTAACTGAACAACGCAATATGGTTGCCGCTACCCGTCGAAATCAGTACCGGTGCCAGATAACCACCGAGCAGGCCAAGCACGGCGATCCACATCGTGTCCTGAAGGATCGCCAACATGGCAGCCCCCGCGACAAGCAACACAATCAAACCGAAACTCAGGCCAGGAGGAAGCAGACCAAAGTATTTATAGGCTGCGAAAATCGTCAGCATCAAGGTGCCGATGGCACCACCTTGCAGACTCAAGCCGAATGCAGGATTACTTTCGCGTTCACGCCAGCCGAATGCCAATGCGGCAAGTGCAGCCACGGCGATCATAATCAGGCGGTATTCGATCGGAAAGGTGAAATATCCCTGGACATAGGCATATCGCAATAACGCAGCGACGCCAAAAAAGGTAACGATTACGCCGACTTTTACCGGCACATTGCCTTCGGTAAACCAGCGCTTGATGGTATTGACCAAACGCTCATCCCAGGAGCTTTCTCTCGATACCGATTTGAAGGTGACGTCCGGCGTGCTCGAGCGCGGAATATTCACCGAATCGACTGGCAGTGGCGCCGTTGCTGCCGGGCGCGGGGTCGGCTCCGAACCGGTGAATACGGCACGATTCGCGACATCCGCTTTCTCGGCCATGACGGGCGGTGGCGTTTGGACGGGAATATTCGGCCCGGCAGGTTTCCTGGTATCGGCAGGAACGACGCTGGGCGTCGGCACTGGAATGGGGGGAGGTACGGGTTTCTGTGGCTCGGACTTTATTGTCTCGGGAGCGACTGGTGCCGCAGGATTAATGCCCTTCAGCCTGGCACTAAGCTGATCACGTTCGGCAGCCATTTTTCGGAAGGCATCCCTGGCCTGCATCAACTCGGCTTCAAAACCATCAAGTCGAGACCGGAGCTGACTCATCGATGACAGCAGCCATCCAATAAAAAAGCCCAATGTGCCACCGAGCAGCCAACGTTCCTGTGACAAGGCAGCCCCGACAAGCAATGCGATAAAGCCGATTAACCAGTTCATTGAGAACCCATCATTATTGAGACAGGCTGAGTCTAGCCGTTTGTGAAGACTTTATGAACGCAAAAAAGCCGGTAGTGAACCGGCCTTCGTTGAAGTATCAGCAAATGCTACTGGAAGTTTGCGGCTAGTAGCCCCCGGGTACACCTTTGCTGGCAACCGCGACTGCGTTATGCGGATGCAGGCTTTCGAAATGCGATGCCTGCACGCGGAAATCCTGGATTCGGCTGTCCGCATTCAATGCCGATTGCAGGCGACGGGCGGCGTCCTCGCAGAACATCAGGTTCTGCCCATTCAAGCGGGCGAAAGCCTGTTCGTCCTCGCGCTTAACGGCGGCTTGCACCGGGGTTTTCAGCGCGGCTTCAATCATATCGATCAACTCGATCAGCGGGAATTGCACGAATTCCTGCGACAGCTTTACTTTCACTTCGGCAATGCTGCGCTGACTATGCGGAGTCGCCATGATGCCCTGCTCGCTTCCAAGCCAGGTCAGCACTTGCTGGTAATCGAGATTCTTTTCCGGCGCGAAATCCTTGCCGAATTGTTCCTGGATCAATTGCCGTGCCAATGCTGCCGAGCAAGGACAGGTGCTTGAGTAAGCGGCATTCAGACCCAGTTCCAGCGAGAATTGCTGCTTGTCCATCACGCCGGTAATTTGCACCGGATAGGACTTCCAGCCGCTATTGTCGGTGACCAATGCCGGGCGACGAACCATGTAATCGAAGCGGATGCTGAGCTTTGCCTGATCGGAAAGATCGGCATGCGAATCCAGAAAATCTTTCAGGATGTGGCGGATGCTTTGCGGCGTAATCGCTTCTGCAGACAAATGGCGATCCACATGCAGATATAAGCGCGACATATGAATACCGCGGACATCAGGACGTTTCAAATTCACGAAGGCATTTACGCGTGCACCACTGGTAACTACACGGCCATTCGCATCGGAAACCGAGACCGGCATTTCGATATCCCCCATGCCGACCCAATCAAGCACGCCGGCGATCGCTGGCTTTACTTCATTGGCCACGTCGGGCATCACGCGGGCCAGGTTTTCGTTTGAAGAAGGTGACATAAGTATTCCGTGCGGACTATGACTCGATGAAGCATAGGTGGGGACAAGTGCAGCTTTCGTCAAGATTGACGCTTATTTTATCTGCTTACCGTTACAGCCGCACGCCACGCATGCCATAAATTCATCGGCGCCGATGGTGCTGCAAACCCCTTGCCGGCAAGCAGTCTCTTCAATCGTGCCCGATCAAAGCGTGTTCTGGCGCTGCGAAACAAGGTTCCGGCCGTCTTGTCGGGTAAAGCTGAACTTAGTTCAGCGGCCCAATCCCGCAACAGACCGTTTCGACCGATATTTGGAAGTTGTGCAGCACTGACAGAATGTCGCGCCATCAAATGCATCGGAATGCCAGCCTGATCTTCCGCCGACAATCCATTCGGCAAACGATGCAGCAGACAATGCACAGCAAATATTTCTTTCGGGCTGGCAGCTTTTGCATCGAATAAGCTGTCTTCGATTTCCACCAATGCACTTGCAAACGGCAATAAATTGCTAATCGCCTGCTCTGTATTGCCGGCGCGAATTGCACTTGCTTCGATAACGCTGAACAAGCCGGCTGCCAGTGATGTCCATGGAACGGAGACATCAGGCAATGCCTGCGTAATCGGATGCCGTGGCTGCCCGTTCGACAAACGCTGGAATTCGTCGGCCCACCAGGCGGTTTTTATTTCGGTGACATGCTGGTC
>JAKQKT010000397.1 GCA_029560515.1 Pseudomonadota bacterium | reverse complement strand
GCGCAATTGGCTCCGGGAATCATATGGGTGGCGATTCTATTATCGAGCCTGCTGTCACTGGATTCGATTTATCGAAGCGATTTCGAAGATGGCAGTCTCGAGCAGATGCTGATGTCGCCTGCGCCGCTTGCCTTGTTGATTGCCGCAAGAATTCTCGTGCATTGGTTGAGCGCGGTAATGCCATTGGTCTTGCTGACACCGTTGTTCGCGCAGATGTTGTTTCTACCGGGTGATTTGTTGACTCCGTTGATGATATCCCTGCTCGTCGGCACACCATTGATCAGTCTAGTAGGCGCCGTGATAGCGGCATTGACCGTAGGAATACGACACTCTGGTATGCTATTGGCTCTATTGGCATTGCCACTTTACGTACCCGTGCTGGTATTCGGCGCAGGCTCTGTTGTGGCTGCATCCCAGGGTTTGGCTTGGCTAGGTGCAATTAGCCTGCTCGGTGCTGGCCTGGTGATCGCCATGGTACTTGCTCCTATTTCAGCGGCTGCGGCCATAAAAATTTCCCTGACTTGAAATGAAAGCTTTAATACTTTGGTTTAACACAACCGGATCTCCCCCGAACTTCGAGCGCTTTGCTGCCCGTTGGACACCGATCTGGTTCACATTGGCTTTCTTGTGTCTCGTGATTGGAACTGTCGGCGGATTATTTCTTGTACCGGCAGATTCCAAACAAGGTGAAATTTTCCGGATTATTTATATCCACGTGCCAGCCGCATGGATGAGCTTGTTCGTCTTCATCGCAATGGCCGTCCAGGCATTTATTGCCCTGGTGTGGCGAATCAAAATCAGCGAATTGCTGACGATTGCATCGGCCCATATCGGTTTGATATTTACCGCCATAACGCTGATCACCGGCTCGATCTGGGGCAAACCCACCTGGGGAACCTGGTGGACCTGGGACCCGCGGCTCACGTCTGAATTGGTTCTTCTGTTTATTTATCTCGGCATCATCGGTTTGTATAACGCGATTGAAGACCGCCGTTCTGCAGCCAGAGCTGCGGCATTCCTGGTATTGATCGGCGTCATCAATGTACCGATCGTGCATTTCTCGGTCACGTGGTGGAATACCTTGCACCAGGGCGAAACCATCCGCCTGGTAGGGGAATCGAAAATGGCAAGCGAATTGATGTGGCCGCTAATCGTGATGACGCTGGCGACGAAATTCTGGTTTTTGGGTTCGGTCCTTAAACGTACGCGAGCAATGAATCTGGAACATGAAGCCGGCAAGGACTGGGCCAGGAAACTGGCAGGAGCAGATCAATGACCCATCTTCATCAGGAATTCGTAATAGCTGCCTATATTATTTTCGCCCTGGCTCTGCTGTGGGATTTTCTTGCCCCGCAATTCAGCTACAGAAAAACCTTACGCAGTATTTACCTGCGTGCTCGCCGCAACAAAACAAACTCCCGAGATCAAGCTCAATGAATCCCACCCGAATTCGTCGCATTTGGTTAATCGTTCTTCTGTTGGTCGCTGCAGCCATAGCCGGCTCGTTGATAACTTTTGCCATGCAGGAAAACATGACGTACTTGTTTACACCGACCCAGGTAAAGAACAAGGAAGCACCGGACAATGGCGTATTCCGTCTTGGCGGTGTTGTTTGCGAAGGCAGCGTTAAACGCACCGATGGCACCCTCGCCGTCTCCTTCTCGGTGACAGATCGCGTCAACCAGATCATTGTCGACCATGAAGGCATACTGCCGGACATGTTCAAGGAAGGCACCAGCATTATCACAACAGGAAAAATGCAGGGCACCCGCTTTGTTGCGAGCGAAGTTCTCGCCAAGCATGACGAGACTTACACGCCCAAGGAAATGCAGGACGCTATGAAAAAAGCGAAGGAACAAAAAACAAAATCCTGCGGAAAAATCTGATGATTCCGGAACTCGGCCAAATTAGTTTAATACTGTCGCTGCTCATCGCATTTTTATTGTCATGTCTGCCCTTATGGGGTGCACACCGGAACAATACGGTCCTGATGCAAACGGCACGCCCGTTGGCGCATGCGCAATTATTGTTCATCGTTTTGGCGTTTGTTCTGCTGACCTACAGTTTTACCGTGCATGACTTTTCGGTTGCATACGTCCAAAGAAATTCGAACACCTTGCTGCCATTTATCTATCAGATTTCCGCAGTCTGGGGTGCGCATGAGGGCTCGCTATTACTGTGGATCATGATCCTGTGCATCTGGACGAGTGCAGTTGCCATTTTTTCCAGGCAACTACCCGACAAGGTGATCGCACGGGTTCTGGCGGTCATGGGGATGATCGGCGTAGGCTTTATTTCATTCATGTTATTTACGTCGGATCCGTTTACACGCGCATTTCCTGTCCAATCTGAAGGCATCGATCTAAATCCGTTATTGCAAGACCCCGGCTTGATCTTTCATCCGCCGCTGCTTTACACCGGCTATGTGGGTTTTGCCGTCGCGTTTGCCTTCGCTATTGCTGCCTTGATTGATGGCAAGCTGGATGCACAATGGATACGCTGGTCGCGCCCCTGGACCAATATCGCGTGGGCATTTTTAACGCTCGGAATCGCCCTCGGAAGTTTCTGGGCCTATTACGAATTGGGCTGGGGCGGCTGGTGGTTCTGGGATCCGGTCGAAAACTCCATTTTCATGCCATGGCTGGTCGGCGCAGCGCTGATTCACTCGCAAGCGGTAACCGAAAAACGGGGCAGTTTCAAAAGTTGGACCTTGTTGCTTGCCATTGCTGCATTTTCGCTTTCACTACTCGCTACTTTTTTAGTACGTTCTGGCGTAATCACATCGGTACATGCATTTGCCTCGGACCCGGCGCGCGGAATATTTATTCTGACATTCCTGGTACTCGTAGTAGGCGGCTCATTGGTTCTTTTTGCTTTTCGAGCCCCCGGCAAGGAAGGCGGACAAGCCTTCAAGGCCTATTCGCGCGAAACACTATTGCTGTTGAATAATTTGTTGCTGGCAGCTGCTGCCTTGATGATCCTGATTGGCACTTTGTACCCATTGTTTGCCGATGCATTGGAACTCGGAAAAATATCGGTCGGTTCGCCCTACTTCGGTTTCATGTTCTCGTTGCTGATGTTGCCGCTGGTGATGTTGCTACCCTTCGGCCCGATAACACGCTGGCAAAGCGAGCAGGCGTCCAAGCCAATCAAATTGCTCTTGCCATGGGCGATACTGGCGCTCGGATTCGGCGCGATCAGTTTCTTTTTCTGGCCGGGAAGCACGATTAAAACCATTGGAGGTGTGATCGCCGCTGTCTGGATTTTATGCGGAACGCTTGTCTTCGTTCGCTCGCGCTTCAAAAGCTCCGGCAATGGTTTTACCGCGGAAATGATCGGCATGGTATCTGCCCATATCGGTGTCGGTATATTTTTCTTCGGTGTCTTGATGACTGAAAGTTTAAGTATTGAAAAAGATGTCGCTGCCAAACCCGGCTCCAGCTTTTCACTTCGCGGTTACGATTTCCAGTTCAAGGGTGTCGAACAAATCGAAGGTCCGAATTATATGGCCGACCAGGGCACGGTTGTTATCCGCAAAGGTGAAAGCATTATTGCCACCCTGTATCCGGAAAAACGCATGTATGCCAGCGGCGGCAACAGCATGACCGAGGCAGCGATTGATTCCGGCATCACTCGCGATTTATATGTCGCCCTGGGTGAACCACTCGATAACGAAGGCAGCTGGGCCTTACGGCTTTATGTAAAACCGTTTATCCGTTTTATCTGGCTGGGCGCCTTGTTGATGGCGATTGGCGGCTTCATCATCAGCTTTGACAAACGCTTCAAGAAACGTCATGCCAACGAGGCAAACCCATGATGAGTCGCTTACTGCCACTGCTGGCCTTTATCGCATTGGCGGCCTTGTTGTTTGTCGGTGTGCGAATGAATTCCGGCAAAGATAACAGCGCCATACCTTCACCACTGATTGGCAAGCCAGCTCCCGAATTTTCGTTGCCGGTATTGAATCAGGAAAATCGAATCATCAAGACAAGCGACCTGAAAGGTCGTCCGTATTTGCTGAATGTCTGGGGCAGCTGGTGCCCTGCCTGCCAGATTGAGCATCCGGTCATCAGCGAACTGGCCCGAAGTGGAAAGCTGAAAGTGGTCGGTTACAACTACAAGGATGAAACCGACGCTGCGAATAAATGGCTGCAGCAATTCGGCAATCCCTACGATTTGATCCTGTTCGACGATTCCGGACGGGTTGCGCTGGATTGGGGTATTTACGGCGCGCCGGAAACCTTTCTCATCGATGCCAAAGGCATCGTTCGCTGGAAACACGTCGGTCCAATCACGCCGGAAATCATCGAACAGGAAATTCTGCCGGCATTGGAGTCGAAGCAATGAAAAAAATAATTTTCCTTGCCCTGCTTTTATTCAGCGGCAACCTGCTTGCGATTGACCCGACTGATTACCGCAGCGCCGAAGAAGAACAGCGGTTTCGTAGCTTGGCCGCCGAACTGCGATGCGTCATGTGCCAGAACCAGAGCCTGGCGGATTCCAATGCGATGATCGCGAAAGACCTGCGCCTCGAATTATTGACGCTGATTCGGGAAGGCAAATCCGACGATGAAATCAAGCAATTCATGGTTAGCCGTTACACCGATTTCGTGCTTTACAAACCACCAATGCGACCGGGGACCTGGCTACTCTGGTTTGGGCCTTTTCTCGTCCTGTTTGTCGGCATCGGAATCATTTTCATGATTGTCAGAAAGCGAAGTGCAGCCATGCCGGTCATCAAAACCCAGGAAGATAACGGGCAGGAATGGTAATGGCACTTTTCATTTTGATCGCCGCTATTTTGGTAGCTGCTGCGTTGGGCATGGTTCTGCGCCCCTTGCTAAGAACGCAGCGAAAGCTGGCCTTGGCATTGCTTGTCGGCATGCCGCTACTTACATTCGCGCTTTATCGCCTGGTTGGTGCGCCGCAGGCGCTAGATCCGGAGTTCATTGCACGCAACCAGCCTGCACCTGACATCAATACTGCGCTGGCCAGTCTTCAGGATGAATTGAAAGCCAATCCGGGCAATATTGAAGGCTGGGTTTTACTCGCCCGCACGCAAATGGCCATGGGTAAAATCGAAGAATCAAAAAATGCTTTTCGGCAAGCCATCAAGCTGCAACCGGACAATCCGGATTTGAAAGCGGAATTGGCCGAAGCGATGTTGAGAACTGCAAAGGAACGTGCGTTTCCTGCAGAAGCCATTCAACTTCTGCAGCAGGCGCTTGCAGAAAACCCGGAACATGAGCGCGCCCTGTTTTTCATGGGCATGAACTTTTTACAAAAAGGTGACCTGAGCCAGGCCGAGACTTATCTCGACAAGCTGCTCCCGATGCTGGATGTGGAAGCCGCCAATGCATTGCGCGAGCAAATCAATATTGCGCGGGCGGAAAAAAAGCTGCCCCTGCTGCCGATGGCCGCCATGGCAAATGCCGGCAAACCAATCAAGATAAAGGTCACTTTGGATAAGTCCCTTGCGGCATCGGTCAAACCGGGCTCGGTCCTGTTCGTGTTCGCGAAGTCGCTTGATGGCAAGGGTCCGCCACTCGCCGCCAAACGCATAGAGGTGGATACTTTCCCAATCGAACTTGAATTGAGCGACGCCGATAGCCTGATGCCTACTGCGAAACTTTCGTCGCAGAAAAAAGTGTCCCTCTCCGCCCGCATTTCAATACAAGGCATTGCCAACGCGCAGGTCGGCGATATTGAAGCCGATTCACTTGTCGTTGATGCTTCCAGCGAAAAGCCGGTCGAAATCACATTATCGCGGGTAAAAAAATGACGGAATTCATTCCTGCCAACTCGCTTTTCATCCCGCTTCCCTCGCCCTTCCCCATGAAACGAGGCGGCGAGTTGATTGATGCACGCATGGCCTATGAAACCTGGGGCAGCCTGAATGCCGATGCCAGCAATGCGATCCTGATTTTGACCGGCCTGTCGCCCAACGCACATGCCGCCGCCAATGGGGGAAACCCCGAAACCGGCTGGTGGGAGGCAATGCTGGGTCCGGGCAAGGCGATCGATACCGACCGTTGGTTTGTTATCTGCGTCAATTCACTTGGCAGCTGCAAAGGTTCGACCGGTCCAGCCTCGATCAATCCGGTTACGAATGAAACCTATTGTCTCGATTTCCCCGAGCTATCTATCGAAGACGGAGCCAACGCAGCGTTTGAAGTGGTCAAGGCACTGGGCATTTCGCAGCTGGCCTGCGTGATCGGCAATTCGATGGGCGGCATGACGGCGCTCGCATTTTTACTATTGCATCCCGGCTACGCACGCTCGCATATCAATGTCTCGGGTAGCGCCCGTGCCTTGCCGTTTTCGATTGCCATCCGCTCGTTGCAACGCGAAGCCATTCGACTCGACCCGCAATGGAATCTGGGCCATTACACCGAACAGCAGTATCCGGAAAACGGCATGCGCATGGCACGCAAACTTGGCGTGGTGACCTATCGTTCAGCCATGGAATGGGATGGACGTTTTGGCCGGGTCCGTTTCGATAGCGAATGTTTTGATGACGATCCCTTCGGACTGGAATTCGAAGTGGAACGCTATCTTGAAGGTCATGCCCGTCGTTTTGTGCACAAATTCGACCCGAACTGCTACCTATATTTAAGTCGTTCGATGGACTGGTTTGATGCCGCCGAATACGGCCAAGGCGACGTGATGCGCGCACTTGCCTCTATTCAGCTTGAAAAGGCACTTTCGATTGGTGTCCATACCGACATCCTGTTCCCGCTCCAGCAACAGGAGCAAATCGCCGAAGGCTTGCGCGCAGGCGGCTGTGAGGCCGAATTCGCACCCCTGCCATCGCCGCAGGGCCATGATGCGTTCCTGGTCGATATCGAGCGCTTCAGCCCCACTATCGCCGGGTTCCTGGCAAAGTTATAGACTAAGACAATGGACGACTACCCTACCTTTACCGGCCGCGATGCACTGCTCGCAATGATCGACGAGGCGCTGGCGCTGGGCGATCACGAGGCAGTTACTTCTTCGCTACGCGACGGCCTCTGTCGACTGATTCGAGACAAGAGCGTATTTCTGCCGGAATGTGTATTCGAGCCGGTCGAAGGCCACTATGCCCGTCGTGAACTCTATGCCTGTTCCAAAACCGGTATCAGCGTGGTGGCGATGACCTGGGCCCCCGGACAGGGAACGCCTATCCATGATCATTGCGGCCTCTGGTGTGTCGAGGGTGTCTGGCAAGGCCATCTGGAAATCGTGCGCTACGAACTCGAGGAAACCAACGGCGATTTGAACCGGTTCTCGATGCACGAAACCCTGATGGCGGGAACCGGCACGGCGGGCAGCCTGCTACCGCCCCACGAATACCACACCATCCGCAATCCAAACGAAAAACAAATCGCGATCTCGTTGCATATTTATCAGGCCGCGATGAACGATTGCGCCACCTTCGAACCGCAGGGCGACAACTGGTACTTGAGAAAAAAGAAAGCTCTTTGTCTCGATACCGTCGAATGTCGCTGACATTCCGGAAAAACTTGGTATAATTCGCGCTCACTTCGTGCCGAAGTGGCGGAACGGTAGACGCAGCGGATTCAAAATCCGCCGAGGTAACCCCTTGTGAGAGTTCGAGTCTCTCCTTCGGCACCAACAAGTATTACGGTTATAGCACTTATTGATATAACTGTTTCAGATGTCGCAAAAGCGCCTCAGGCGCTTTTTTATTACCCGAATACATCAGTATGTCGGCAAACCCTTTTCCGCCAAAGATCACTCTATTGAATTAGAGTAACTATCTTCCGTATTAAAACGGCGGCATCCTCCATGATCAAAACAATCTTCTCGATATTGGCAGGCGCATTCTTTGCTTCGGTCACTTTGCTGCTGGTTTGCATTTACTGGTCTTTCAGCCTGCTCGCAAGAATCGGCAGCCTTGTCTTGTTGCCTTTACGTAGCCTGTTTTCCTCGCTTAAATCATCATGAAAATGATCGCGAATTGTATGCTGCGATAGATTGAAGTATTGACCATGACCAGGACAAAGAGAAAAACGATCGCACACAAGGCACCATACCAATAGGAACATTCGTAGACACGCCGAAATGCGGCGGCCACGAGCGCCGCGAATGAAGCCACAAGCAACCAGCCGGCAAATCTTGCCATTTGCCCCGTCAACCACTGGTCTCCGGAAACAATACCAATGATCGGCAAGACGAGCTGGATTGCCAGCAGCAAGGTCGAGAACGTAATGAGGGCGACGACAAAATGCTCGGCATAATATTTGCCGCTGCGCCAGAACATCAGCATCAAGGCCAATGCAAGAAAAGGCACATGCACGATGATCAAGAGCTTGCTGATTTCCCCCGATTTGTCATCGAAATCATCTGCCATGGTGTCCAGGTCGTAAGCCGGATCGGCAGCATGGCGTTGTGCAAGACGTGACTCGATCCATTCGGTCGTCCAGCGACTATGCAGCTGGCCACTCGACTTCTTCATGCGTTCAAGACGCTCGGGGGCTACCTCCCTGAATTGCTCCAGCTGCGCGGATATGCGCCCCGGAACCTGATCGCTGAACGGCAGATCGAAATCGCTGAGCACCGGAAAAAAGAAGTACAGCACATTGACCAGCAGAAATATCGATACCGGCGACAAATATGGCGTTCTGCGGCCGGCAAGATATTCCTTGGCCAGAAATCCGGGCCTGAAAATACCTTTGACCGAACGCCAGAACTTTCCGTCCAGCGAGAACAGTTCAGCCAGAAACAAGTCGATCAAATGACGGAAGCGCCTATCCTGGTCAAGGATGTCTTTCTGGCCACAGACGTGACAGTAATCCCCTTGCATGATGGTTTCGCAGTTCTTGCAGTGAGTCGTCAAACAAACCTCCCGGAAACTACGGCTTGCCCGACCAGGGCCACCAGCCCATTCCGGTCAAGGCATAACGATCTGCTGCCCGTTCCATCGGATTTTTCACGCTTATACCACCGCACAAAAAATAAATTGGCAAAAAAAACATTCCGAGCGTCATGTATTGATACACATGTGCACGCTCGTGATTGCCGATGCGGATGCAGTCATTGCGGTTCCCGTCTGCGCGGCATTGGTAGGTGGTCACTACGGCATCAAGATCCTTGGCCGTGTTCAAAATCACGTTACCGAAAGTGATCGCACCGCCAGGACCCAGGGGGAATCTGGAAAATACCAATGCATGATCCGAATACCGCAATCGTGAGCCCATCGGCATGGTCACCAGACCGGCCACGAGGCCGACGAGGCTCATCGGCAAGGCCCAGACCAAGCCAATGGTAAACAGCAGCGTACGAAAGACAGCTTCAATCTTCATTTCGAGATGGTAACAAGATTATAAGCACCCAACAAAAATGCGGACCGAAGTCCGCATTTTTTTGTCTCTATACCGCTTGAGTATCAGGCTTCGGTAGCAGCCTGATCTTCGCCTTCGGTAACGGCTTTCATCGACAAACGGATACGGCCTTGTTTATCAACTTCGAGCACTTTCACTTTCACGATATCGCCTTCCTTGAGTTTGTCGGAAACTTTCTCGACGCGCTCATCGGAGATTTGCGAAACGTGGACCAGACCGTCTTTACCCGGCAGGATCGTGACGAATGCGCCGAAGTCCATGATCTTGGCGACTTTGCCTTCGTAGATGCGGCCTGGCTCGACATCGGAAACGATTTGGTCGATACGGGCACGGGCAGCTTCTGCGGCGGCAAGATTGACCGAAGCGATAACGATGGTGCCATCATCCTTGATGTCGATCTGCGTACCGGTTTCTTTGGTAATGGCTTGAATCGTGGCACCGCCTTTACCGATGACTTCGCGAATCTTGTCTGGATGCACTTTCATGGTCAGCAGGCGTGGAGCGAATTCGGACAATTCGGCACGTGGCGTGCTCATGGCTTTCGCCATTTCACCGAGGATGTGGATACGGCCGTCTTTGGCTTGTGCCAGAGCAACCTTCATGATTTCTTCGGTGATACCGTCGATCTTGATATCCATCTGCAGTGCCGAGATACCCTTGTGGCTACCGGCAACCTTGAAATCCATATCGCCCAGATGATCTTCGTCACCCAGGATGTCGGACAACACGGCGAAATCACTGCCTTCCTTGATCAGGCCCATCGCGATACCGGCAACTGGCGCCGAAATCGGCACGCCGGCGTCCATCATGGCGAGCGAGGAACCACAAACCGAAGCCATCGAGGAGGAACCATTGGATTCGGTGATTTCCGAAACGCAACGAACGGTGTACGGGAAAGCTTCCATGGTCGGCATCACGGCTTGCACGCCGCGCTTGGCGAGACGCCCGTGGCCGATTTCGCGACGCTTCGGACCCATCATGCGGCCTGCTTCACCGACCGAGTACGGAGGGAAGTTGTAATGGAACAGGAAGTGATCCTTGGTTTCGCCTTCGGCGGCGTCGATGACCTGGCCATCGCGTGCAGTGCCGAGCGTCAACACGACCAGAGCCTGTGTTTCACCGCGGGTGAACAAGGCCGAACCATGGGTACGCGGCAATACGCCGGTACGGACGGTAATCGGACGTACCGTGCTGAGATCGCGACCATCGATACGGATTTTGGTATTCAGGACCGAAGCACGCATAGTGCTGTATTCCAGTTCGCCGAATTCCTTGCTCAGCTCAGCGGCATTCCAGGCATTCGCTTCTGCTGCATCCTTGATCGATTCCATCACCGATTTTTTCAGTGCGGAAATCGCATCGCGGCGTTCCAGCTTGTTGCGGATCTGGAAAGCAGCCGACAGACGATCGCCGATGGCTTCTTTCAAGGTGGCGATCATGTTTTCGTTGGCGACCGGAGCCTGCCATTTCCAGGCATCGACACCGACTTCAGCAACAAATTCATTAATCGCATTGATAACAGCTTGTTGCTGCTGGTGACCGAACATAACGGCACCGAGCATGATTTCTTCCGACAATTCCTTGGCTTCCGATTCCACCATC
>JAKQKT010000185.1 GCA_029560515.1 Pseudomonadota bacterium | reverse complement strand
TCAACCTGTTTCACGATCACGGCGCAGTACAGCGAATATTTTCCATCCGCCGATGGCAAGGAACCGGATACCACTACGCTACCGGCCGGTACGCGGCCATAGGAAACCTCGCCGGTCGCGCGATTATAGATACGCGTGCTTTGGCCAATGAAAACGCCCATACCGATCACGCTGCCACGTTCGACGACAACACCTTCGACCACCTCGGAGCGTGCACCGACAAAACAATCGTCTTCGATAATCGTCGGCGAGGCTTGCAGTGGTTCAAGTACGCCACCTATACCGACACCGCCGGATAAATGACAACGCGCTCCGATTTGTGCGCAGGAGCCAACGGTTGCCCAGGTATCGACCATGGTGCCGGCGCCAACATGCGCCCCGATATTCACGAAGCTAGGCATCAGGATCACGTCTTTTGCCACGTGCGCGCCACGGCGCACGACGGCACCCGGAACTACTCGCACGCCAAGCGCACGAAACGCTGCATCGTCGAAACCTTCGAAACGCGTTGGCACCTTGTCGAAATAAGGGCCCGGCGCACCGTGCATGACTTGCATATCGTTGCAACGGAAATACAGCAGTACCGCTTTCTTCAGCCATTCGTTGACCTGCCAGCCGCTCGCAACGGGTTCGGCAACACGCGCCTGCCCCGATTCCAGCAGCGACATCACTTGCTCGACGGCAGGTTTCACTGCGCTGTTGATTTCGTCATTGGTCAAGGACGCACGACGTTCGAAGGCATCCTCGATAAACGGGCGCAGTGTTTCAATGTTTGGCATGTATGTCTCCCTCGACACAGGCGATTAAGTGCGTTTGCAATTGTTCCAGAATATGTTCGTCAACGATAGCGCGGTCTTGCTCGTCGCTGATCAGGAAGAAATCTTCGACGCGCTCGCCGAACGTCGCAATGCGGGCATCGTGCACGCGCATATGCTGTGTACGCAGGATGGCGGCAACCTTGGCAAGCAAACCTGGTTGGTCGGTGCAGACCAGACTGAGGCGCGTGCGCGTGCCGTCTTCGGATGCCGAGAAATCCAGCCGCGTAGGCACTTTGAAATGCTTGATATGCCTGGGCAGCATGCGACGCGCCGGATGCACGCGAGAAGGATCTCGCAGCGCAATCTCGATCGCACGGACAATATCCTGATGGGTATGACGATCGTCTTTCGCAGCCTGCACCTGAAAGCTGTCGAGAGCGTAACCATCGCTCGAATTCAAAATGCGAGCTTCCAGAACACTCATGCCCAGACGGTCAATCGTTGCCACGAGTGCTGCAAACAAGCCATCGCGATTCTGCGTCCGGACAAATATTTCAAGACTGCCGTCTGCCTGGTGACCGCGCACCAGAATTTGCGATGGATGCATGAGGTTTTTCAATATTCCCTCGCTTTGCCAGACGATTTGTTCCGGGCGATAACGCAGGAACGCTTCATTCGGGAACGATTTCCATATTTCCTGCACATGATCTGCATCGACGCCACGATCCATCAAGGTTGCCAACGCCGTCTCGCGCGTATCGCTGATGATGTCCTCGGCATTGAGCTTGTTCTCGAGTCCACGCCGCAACACAAATCGCGTCGCGGTATAAAGATCCGCCAGCAAACGGTCTTTCCAGGCATTCCACAATTTGGGACTGGT
>JAKQKT010000358.1 GCA_029560515.1 Pseudomonadota bacterium | reverse complement strand
TGCTTTCGATTACGGCGCTGCCAGGGAACATTGCAAAGACGGCGTACATGGAAGAACGGTGGGGTTTTCCGATGAGCAGGCTTTCGTCAAAGCCTTCGTAGAGCTTACAACGCACGCCGATCTCAAAAAAATGGGCATGCTGGCCAATGAATCGGTCCAGCACCTGCATCCGGAAACAGTAGCAAAAGCATTTTCGCGTTTATTGCATGAACTTTCCGACATAAGGAGCGTGGCATGAACATCCGGGTGAAAAACTTTTTGCAACGCGAGCATCAATGGTGTGTCCGCGCCAATACCTGGGCCGAACAAAACTGGGTGCGGCGTTATTTCCAGACTGTCAGCCGGCTCGGCGATGGCATCATCTGGTATTTATTGGGCGTAATAATTTTACTGGTTGAGGGCTTGCAAGGCCTACCGGTTTTTTTGCATCTGGCTGCGATGGCGGTTGTTACCAGTACGCTTTATCGTTATCTGAAGAAGTGGACAAAACGTCCGCGTCCCTTTGCCAATGACAATCGCATCCATGTCTGGACGGCGCCACTGGATGAATTCAGTTTTCCATCCGGCCACACCTTGCATGCAGTTTCTTTCACACTGGTCACGCTTGCCTACTACCCGATGCTGGCACCGGTTTTAGTACCGCTGGCAATCAGCATTGCCTTGTCGCGCGTTATTCTGGGGCTGCATTATCCGAGCGATGTTTTTGCCGCGACGGTGATTGGATCCTTGTTGGCTTGGGGCTCGTTCTGGTTTTTTTGACCTGACCCGGGTCATGAATTCATCTGACCCGGGAATGTTTGCGATAATTTTTATTGCATATGTTGATATCGAGTCCCGGGTCAGATGGAGCCATGACCCGGGCTACTGAAATTCAAACGGTTTCGGGTGGCTTCTTGCCCAGCTGGTACCAATCCACTTTGCGGGTGGCCAACATGATTGCCGCAAGCACGGTGAACAAAAGCAGCGAACCCATCAGCAACGCATTGTCTTCGGAAATCAGCAAGCCGTAGAGCGCACCGTAGAGAATGGTCAGCATGGCGGAAAAACCCAGGCCCCGGCTGAAACTTTTCAACACTGAGCTGACATAGGTCGTCAGCAGGCCGATGCAGGCAACACTGGCCGTCAGATAAGCCCACATGAAATCAATCTTCTCGCTCAGGCTGAGCAGCAATACGAAGAATATCGCCAGACTGAGACCTACGAGGCCATATTGAATCGGATGAATGGCCAGTTGCTTGATGATTTCGAACATCAGGAATCCGACGAAGGTCAGAACAATAAACAGCATGCCGTATTTGCTTGCACGGTCAAGCTGGGTATACAAATCCACGGCGTCCATCAAATTGACCTGAAGGCTTTCGATGCTTTCCAGCGACGCCATGTTGCGATATTCGGTCTGTGCACTTGCCGACAGTGATGAAATATCCCAGTTGGCAACAAATCCGTTCTCATCGACCTTGGAATTTCGCGGCGAAAAATCGCCGGTGAAATTCGGGTCCTGCCAGGAAGACTGGATGCTGATCTTGTTGCTGTCGGCGATCGGAACGAAGGAAAGGCTTTCGGTTCCGCCTAGTGCAAAATCCATATCCACCGAAAATTTTTGCGGCTCGGCCAGCGCGAATTTCGGCAGGCTAACGTGCAGGCCTTTTTCCTTCGAGGTAATACCGTGACCGCCGGCACCTTGTTTTATTTCCCTGCTTTCACCGGCCACCTTCAGTTTCGGCGTACCTTTCAGGCCACGGGTGTCGTTCATCAGGAAACTTAAATACGGCGAACCGAGGCTGCGCTTGACCAATGGATTTCCGCTATCGAGAGTAGTGAAATCGAAAACGGCTTTCATCCTTGCATTCCACTCGTAGGTTCTGACATTGAATATACCCACCGCCCTGTTATCGGGCACCATGCCGCCTTTCGCATCGAGTGTCTTGGGATAGAAGATCCAGAAACTGTCACTTATTTCCTTGTGTTGTTTTTCCTCGCCCTTGTCATTGACGGTGATGACGGTTTCGACATCCTGAAATGGCACGATCAACACCGGCCCGGCAAATTTCAATTGACCGGCGTAACTTCTTTCGACTTTTTCCATGGCCTGAAGCCGATAGGATTGCCGGTCCCTGATCGTGCCATTGATCATGCTCAGGGGAATAAGTAGCAGAAGGGTAAGAAAACCGACGATCAGGGCTTTCAGGACAAAACTTAACTGTGACATGGGAACTCCGGGTTTGAACTCCCGGAAAGATTAGGCAATGCCTGTGTGTGGCAAATGCAGCCCGTGTGTGGCGAAGGTGAAGTTATCTTGCGACCGATAAACTCGCCAGCACGCCGCCTTCAGACAGATTCACCAGCGTGATATCGCCATCATGCGCAAGCGCCACTTCCTTGACGAAGCTCAACCCGAGGCCGCTGCTGCGCTGCCCGGTATCCGGTCTTGGCAGGGAATAGAAACGCTCGAACAAACGGGGTGCCGCATAGTCAGGAATACCCGCGCCCTGATCCCGAATTTTGATCATGCAATGGGTTTGACTGGATTCGATGCCGATGTTTATCACCCCGTATGCCGGTGAAAAATCAATCGCATTGTCCAGCAGATTTTGCAGCGCCTGGGTCAGCAGAAATGCATCGCCGTGAATCACGGTTTCACTATCCAATCCGTCATGCGTTATCCGGATGTGTTTTTCGTTGAGCTTCTTATTGGCGCCTTGTCCAACACCAGCCACGAGCTGAAGACAGAGACTGGATAGATCCACCGGTTTCATTTCGATTTCGTTTTGCCGGTATTCCACCGATGCCAGCACCAACATCTTGTCGATCATTTCCGAAAGACGAAGTGACTGCGTCTTGATGTTATCCAGGAATTTCAGACGATCGGCTTCGCCGGGGTTTTCCTCCAGAATTTCCGACGCGCCACGAATGGCAGCCAGCGGGCTCTTCATTTCATGCGTAAGGGTTTGTACGTATTGCTCGACGTATTGCTTGCCATCGAGTTTCTTGCGCATGGTGTCCAGCGCTTCGCCCAGTTCGCCCATTTCGTTGCTGCCCAAATCCGGCAATACTGCACGCTCGCCGACCGCGACTGCCTTCGCATATTTTCCAAGGCGATCCAGCGAACGGGTAAACCAGAACGTCACCACCAAACCGATCAGGAAAGAAGCCGCAATCAGGATCGAACCCTGCTTTACGATGTTTTTCTGGCTCTTGTCGATGAAGGGCTGGATGCTGGCATTCGGATTGGCCACCGATAGCACGCCGATCAACTTGTCGCCTTCCATGATCGGCGCCGCCACATACATCACGGTGCTTCGCTCATCCTTGGGATCACTGCGGGTCGAGCGCGCGCCATATTTCCCGCGCAGGGTCAGATAGATATCATTCCAGCGCGAATAATCCTTGCCGATGACCAGATTGTCTGAATCGTAGATGACCTTGCCGACGGCATCGGTAATGATAATCCGGTAATTGAAAACCTCTTTCATGTAGTCGGAAATGCCGGCTTTGTAACGAGAGGTCTTTGCCGAGCTGACCGCAGCGGCAAAATCGCCATTCGCGATCACGCCTTTCTTCACATCATTGGCCGCCAGTTGCGCGAGAACATTGGCGGTATCCACAAGACTCGATTCCATGGATTGACGCACACCGGGTTTCACCTGGTTGACGAATACCTGGAGGATGAAATACGCCGCCAGACCGACGATCAGGAAGTACCCCAGAAATATGCGATAGCTGATTTTCATCAATGAATACTAATGGAGTAACCCATCCCGCGATGTGTCTGCAAAACATCGGCCACATCAATCGTCCGCAGTTTTGCGCGCAGGGTCTTGATATGCGTATCGACCGTGCGATCCGCCGTCTCCAGCGCATCCACCCAGATATCCTGCATCAGTTTCGCCCTTGAAAACACCGCACCCGGCCGCGAAAGCAAGGTAGCGAGCAGCAAATATTCATAGCGGGTCAGATTCAATATTTGCCCCATGTATTCAATGCGCTGGCCTTGCGGATCGTGCTTGAATCTTGCTGGTGCAGCCAGGCTTCCCGGCTTTTCCACGACCGCATTTCGGCGCAGACAAACACGAACCCGTGCCACCAGTTCGCGGGGCGAAAAAGGCTTGACCATATAATCGTCGGCACCGATTTCCAGTCCCAGGACGCGATCGATTTCGCCACCGCGCGCTGTCAGGAATATCAGTGGAATCTGGCTGAATTTCCGGAGTTCGCGGCAGACGTCGAAACCGGTTTGATCCGGCAAGCCAACGTCCAGAATCAATACATCGAATTTTTCGGATTGAAGCAACGCGAGTGCTTCGCGACCCAGCCCGACATGCACCACCTCATA
>JAKQKT010000351.1 GCA_029560515.1 Pseudomonadota bacterium | reverse complement strand
AAAACCATGGGCATCATCGCTTTGGCGCTCGTAGCGGCCACGAGTGCCGGTACGCTGGAGCACGCACCGAGCTGGCTGCATTTCCTGAACCTGCCTTCCGAAAACGGCGGCAAGGACATGGAAATTCCGCTCTGGATCAAGCTCACTTGCGCTTCCGTCATGGCGGCAGGTACCGCCGCAGGTGGCTGGCGCATCATCAAGACGCTGGGACACAAAATGGTGAAGCTCGATCCCATCAACGGCTTTGCCGCAGAAACCAGCGGCGCCAGCGTGATCTTGCTGGCTTCGTCCCTGGGTATTCCCGTCTCCACGACGCACAATATTTCTTCGGCCATTATTGGTGTCGGCGCCGCCAAGCGTTTCAGTTCGATCAAGTGGACGGTAGTGGAACGCATGTTATGGGCATGGCTGCTGACCATTCCCGCTGCCGGCGGATTGTCCTGGGCTTTGGTGAAATTGCTGCAGCATTTTAACTGGGCCGGTTGAGCCGGACCTTGGATATGTCGACAATAAAAAAGGGCCGCAAGGCCCTTTTTTTGATGCGGAAAAATGAAGTGCTTAGTGCAAATCGCCGCCGGCAGACAGCATGCGTTCCAGGTTGTCGCCAACACCGCCGATTTCAAGAATCAGGCGATCAATTTCTGCGGCATCGAGACTGTCGAATGGACGGTTTTCGCAAAGCTGCAAATACGGTACGCCATCCAGTTCGCCGATGGCCATGTAACCGACACGGCTTTGCCAGTTGTAAGCCAGCATTTTTTTTGTATCGAGACCGGTTATCGGGGCCACTGCTGTGCTGATGCGCAGATATTTGCGGTTATCTTCCGCTTCGAGTTCCGACAGGAAAATGCTCTGGTGACGCGTACCCTGTTCCAGGGATAGCTCGACGCAAACCAGATAGGGCTCGCGGGCGGTAACTTCGTATTTGCCTTCCACATGACTGCGAATGGATTCAAAACTGCGCATGACTCTTCTCCTCTGAGCTTATATTCTAGTCCGCAATGCCGACAAAGTCTGCCCCTGATAAAACGCTTGCCAAAATTCTGGCGACCATTCGCGCAGTACCGCGTGGCGAAGTCGCCGGTTACGGTGAAATCGCGAGGCGCGCCGGATTGCCGGGACGGGCGCGCATGGTGGCCAGGATTTTGTCCGGCAACGAAGACAAACAATTGCCCTGGCATCGCATACTTCGATCGGATGGCAGCATCGCTTTTCCAAAGGATTCGGCCTATTACTCCGAACAAATCCAGCGTCTGCGGGCCGAAGGCGTCAATGTTGTGAACGGCAAGGTGCGCGGCAGAAAAACGGCGGCAACCATGGATGAAATTTTGTGGGCGCCGCCGGAAGAAACAAAAGCCTCGAAAAAAGAAGGCGTGAAAAAAGCGAAATCCTAGCGTACCTGCATTTCCTGACGGCGAAACCAGACCGCAATGCTGTAACGTGTTCGCGATGCGAGTAAAACTTCGTGCTCGATTTCCGCACTCAGGAAAATCACGCTCGTGCCGATTCTGGGGGCAATATCATGATCGCCATCAGTCAGATAAAGACGCAGCTCGCCTCCGGCATCGGCAGGCCAATCGGTATTCAGATAGCAAATCATGGAAAGTACCCGTGCATCATCATCGCGAAAGCGATCGCGATGCCTGCCGTAGCCCATGCCTGCAGGATAAATCGCGAAATGCGCCTCGACCGATTCAAGCCCGAGCATCAGGGATTGATTCAATTGCTTTCGCAATACATCCAGTGCAGCAAGAAAGTTTTTTGAAGCGGTGCCGCAACGTGGATCATCAAGCCACAAGGTAGAGTCGCCGCGAATGGAGGAAATCTCCCTCACGGCGTTATTGCCGACCGCAGCCATACTCAACGAGCGCGAGGCATCGTGGTCGCAGGCTTCGAGGAATAATTCGTCGAGAAGATCCGCTGCGAATAAATCGCTGCTATCCATCCAGCCCAGCCGGCTGATATTTTCACTGATGACCTTGATGTCCGATGATTCTGCTCTCATATTGGCTATCATACGGCTCTAGCCAGGAGAAGATATCGTGCATTTGCCCCGTATTACCAAGTATCTGCTGTTCATACTGGCGGGAGTGTTCTTGTTGCAGCAGGTATTTTCCGATGAAATGCTGCTGCTATTCGCACTTTGGCCATGGGGCCAGCATGCTTTGGGAACCGCCAGTGACGGCACGGTGGTAACGGCGGCATTTTATCCATGGCAGTTATTGAGCTACGGGTTCATGCATGGCAGTTTTACCCATCTGTTTTTCAACGCCATTGCACTGTTTCAATTTGGTGCCGTACTTGAACAAACCTGGGGCCCGAAAAAATACATCCAGTATTTGCTGGTCTGCACGATCGGTGCGGGCTTGATCCAGTTGTTGCTGGTAAGCAGCGGTATTCTTGGAAGCGATGTTTTTCCCACACTCGGAGCGTCGGGCGGAATCTTCGGATTGCTGCTTGCTTATGGAATGCTGTTTCCGAATCAGCAGATGATGCTGATCCTTCCGCCGATTCCGATGAAAGCCCGCACCATGGTGATTATTTTCGGCGCCATTTCCCTTTTGATGGGAGTAACGGGCACAGCGGCCGGTATCGCCCATTTCGCCCACCTGGGCGGCATGTTGTTCGGCTGGTTGATGATTCGTTACTGGCGTGGCCAGCCGCCTTTCAGGAAGCGCGGACCGCGATTGGTGCGGTAGGGGCAATTCATGAATGCCCCTATGTGAACCACCTAGCGACGCATCGATAAAAAATCCGGACTGGTCACGAGTCTCAGTGAATCCAGTCGCGGACGCGATTGCGGAAGCGCTTTCAGCAATAGTTGATGCTCACGTTCCAGTGCCTCGATTTCTTCCGGTCGCACTGCCGGGTTTTTCGATGCCAGTGCCTGCAATCTTTCGATTTCATGTCGCAATAAGCCGTCGGCTTTGCCAAGCGCGAGATCAATTTCGTCCTGAGCGAGCACCTGGGCTTGGGCACGGGTCTTTTCCAGCATTGGAGGAACCAGCATGTTCAGGATTTTCCGCATCGAACTTAAATCAAAGGCGCGATCACCGGCACGGTGTGCAGCGCGTTCGTTCGGCACGAAATCCGGACGTATCTGCAGACGGGTATCGACTGCGATAGTTAGCGGTTTTGGCGGAAGGAAGCGTTCGATATTCAGGCCCTTCTGCGCAATGCATTCGAGTACGTAAACGGCTTCCAGAATGACGGTGCGTTGCGGTAGCGAATCATCAATCAGCAACGCGGTATTACCCTTGTCGCTGGACAGCAAAAATTCCTGCGCCGACAGAATCATCGGATGATCATTGCGCAGGTAAAGCACGTCATCCCTTGCCAATGCCGTACTGCGATCGAAGGTGATCGGACGCGGCCCGGCTTTCAATTCCTCGAAGCCATCCATCGTGAGCATTTCGGGGTCGAGCAACCAGATTTTCGGACTCAGGGCCTCGTTGTGAATCCCGAATTGTTCGAGCAGTCGCAGGGCGTAGTCATCGTGTGCAATCAAGTCATCGTCCTGCCTGCAGGCAAGCATCAGTTCGCCGTCATTGGCGCCTTGCTGGCTACCAAGTTCAAGCAGGCGATCTCGACCCGACGCTATTTTTTCCGCCAGTTCATGGTGCGTAATTTTTGTTTTTTCGATTAATTGCGTTAGAGCGGGTTCGCGGCTCACGCCATCCTGTTCCGCCAATGCAACCAATTCGTCACCATGCAAGCGCAGGCATTCGCGACCATCGGCAATCACGTTCGTGAAGGCATCGAGCCCTTCGTGATACCAGCGTAGCAATGCTTCCTGCGGGCTGCCGGGCAGGGCAGCGCAATGCAGATGCACATCGCCCTGCTGGCCGATGCGATCCAGTCGTCCGATGCGTTGTTCCAGCATATCGGGATGCAAGGGCAAGTCCCAGAAAATCAGATGCTGCGCAAACTGAAAGTTACGTCCCTCTGCGCCGATTTCGGAAGCGATCAGGCAACGTGCGCCATCCGGCTCGGCAAAATAGGCGGCATTGCGGTCACGCTGCAGCAAGCTCATGTCTTCATGAAAACGCGCAATCGGAATGCCACTGCGAAGCCGAATCGCTTCATCCAGCGCTTGCACCTTTGCTCTTGAACGGCACAGCAACAATGCCTTTGCCGGCGCGATGCTATCTAGAATTTCCATCAGCCAGTCAGTGCGCGGATCTCGGATGTAATCGTGAGCAGGTTCGTCATCGCTGTCGCCGATATCGTGCACGAACTCCGCGTGCAGGCGTCCACGCCAGTTATCATCATCGCTTTCTTCGAGTGCGCGGATGTGGGTGATGCGTTGCGGAAAGCCACCCACCAAGGCACGCCGATTGCGAATCATCACACGACCGGTGCCGTGCCGATCCACAAGATCGTTCAGCAATTCCTGACGCTCGTGGTCATCGCCTTCGGCAATTTTCGCAAGACGATTGGCAAGTCCGTCTTTTTCTCCCGGCATGAACGATGCCAGTGCTTCCATATCGCCGGTCGTCAAAGCCTGATGGTTCATCAGACGATCGGCCAAACTTGAAAGCGCGATATAGCGCGATTGTTCTGCAACAAAACTCTTCAAGTCGGTATAACGCGCAGGATCCAGCAAGCGCAGTCGCGCGAAATGACCACCAAGGCCGAGTTGTTCCGGCGTTGCAGTCAGCAGCAGCAAGCCTGGCGTCTGTTTCGACAATGCTTCGACGAATTGGTAGGAGGGGCTGGAAAACTCTTCAGTCCAGATCAGGTGATGCGCCTCATCGACAAGCAGCAGATCCCAGCCTGCATCGAGACACTGTTTTGCGCGCTTGCCATGACTGGCAAGCCAATCGACCGAAGCAATGATGCATTGCTCGTCCTCGAAGGGATTGTGGCCGCTATTATTGAGTTCGATCGCTTCGCAACGTTCTTCGTCGTAGATCGCGAAACTCAGGTTGAAGCGGCGCAGCAGTTCGACGAACCATTGGTTTACCAGACTTTCCGGCAACAAGACGCAGACACGTGATGCGCGCCCCGAGGCCAGCATCTGGGCCACGATGAGACAGGCCTGGATGGTTTTTCCCAGGCCGACTTCATCGGCCAGCAACAGGCGCGGCGGGCGTCTTTTCGATGCAATTTCGGCAACTCGCAATTGGTGCGGAATCAAATCGATTCTGGCGCCGAGAATTCCCCAACCTGCGTGTGCGCGGGCTTCAGCGCTGCGCATCAAACACTCGCGGCGAAATTCGAATTGGTCATTGCGATCCACGTGTCCGGCGAGCAGGCGGGTGTCGGCCTGCGATACCGGTTGCTCGGCATCGAGTTCGCCTTCAAAAAAGCTTTGCTGGTTGGCACGATAGTGAATCAGTCCGTCGTTTTCTTCGGCCGATTCGATAATGAGTTCGGTGCCGCTGACACGCACGCGGTCACCCGGGCGGAATGCCGCGCGCAATAGCGGTGCAGTACCAATGGCGTAATGCCGCAACATGCCGCTGCCGGTGAATACCAATTGCACCTGACGTCCCGATAAACGCAGGACGGTGCCAAGGCCTAATTCGGGTTCGGTACTTGAATACCAGCGTTGACCGGGAATGAAAGACATTAACTTATGGCCACAAGCGCAGTTGATCTTTGTATGGACGTTGCATGGAGCCGGCCTTGCAGGCGAAAGCCGTTCCGAAGGCGGACATATTCGACAGCGGACCGTTGACGCGCCATTTTGCCGGCGCGTGATTTGCCTTGTCATAGGACGCAAGCAGCGCACTGTCACGGTCTACGCGTGCCCAGATGGTTGCCCAGGCCCTGAAAAAATCCTGCTGCGCTTTTTTGTCACGCGTTCCGCTGGCCAAATACGCCTGCAATGCGAATTCAAGACCGGACAGGTCGGCGAGATTCTGCGTTGATGTCAGTGTGCCGTTTACTTTCTTGCCGCCGCTCAAGGGGTAAGCATTGTATTGAGCGATCAAAGAGCTGCGCTGCGAGTTGAGCGCAGTCACGTTCTTGAATGCTGCCTGATAGAGCGCGAGGCTTAACTGCTGCGCGAACAAGGCGCCGAAAGCACCGTAATCAACGGCATCATCTTTTGCGCTGAATACCGGAGCCTGAAGCAAGGCGTTACTGATAATGATGCGATTGTCGGTCGGCAGATAGACAAGCAGAGGAGCGGTATCGGTGAGGTCTTCAGGCCAGGCTGCGGTATTTTGCACGCTCCGGATTTTTTGTCCGCGGCGCAACAACTTCAATGCAGAATTGGCGAGACTGTCGCTGACTTCTATCGAAGCAATATTTTTTGTATCGCGACCGATGTCGATTTTCAGGCTCTTCAGGATTTTCAGGTCGCGTTCTTCGCCTTGATTGACCACCCAGGTGCTGCGGACCACGGCTTTTTCTGCCGCATCCATGATCGAATTGGTGATGGCACGGGCGCGCTCACGCTGGTTGTCGGTCACGAAGCGTTCGGCGTAGGCGGCATCAATCAATCCGGGCGCGCTGGATTCGATCAGTTCACGCAGGTTCTGCTTGCGCGATTTCGGCGCCGGGCGACCTTCAAGATACACTTCATAAAACTGCCCGTAACTCGAAAAATAAGGCTCGTTCAAATAGGGGGCGAGCTGGTTGACGGCATGGAAACGCAGGTAGCTTTTCCAATGTTCGATCATTTTCGGATTGATCAGGCCGTTAACGGTCTTGAAGAAAACCGGTTGCGCCAGCATGGCTTTGTCGCCACCGGCTTTTTGGCTGCGCATGAAATCGGAGAGTTGCAGGTTGCCGTATTGCTTGGCGGCATCTTTCAGCGAGACCACCTGCGATGGCGACTCGCCGGAAACACTGGCGAGTTGCATTTCAAGTCCGAGAACCTGGCCTGACTGTGTTTCGAGTTTGTCGGCTGGCACGCCGCTGGCTGCAAGAATATTCTGGACGTAAGTACGGTAGCGACCCTGGGCTGCAATGATGGCTGCATCTTGCCCCGAATAAAAACCCAGTTCGGGCAGGCCGATGGCATTGGCAGAAAATTTGTTGCCATCATCGTCAAAATCAAAAACCAGCGGAATGCCGCGCGCGTGCATGTTCGCGATCACAGACGCAATGTCTTTCGGTTTCTTGATCTTTTCGATATCGGAAAGCAGGGGTGTCAGGATTTTCGTGCTGTCGGCCTGAATGCGGCTTTCATCAGCACTCTGCATCAGGGCATTGAGTTTTTCCTGCGCCGGGCCGCCACCACTTAGCGGAGAGGTGAACAATAATTCGCGTTGACGTGCGGAGAGTTCCCGCATTTCATCCCAGAGACTGCGACTTGCATAACCTGGTGGGAGCGGATTCGAGCGCAACCAGGCGGTATTGACGTTGCCGTAAAAGTCGGCACAGGCGGCAGGTGGCGGCGGGGCGCTGGCCATTTTTTTTGCGTCTGCCGGACTGACGAGCAAGGTGATCATGATTGCCGCTATCAAAGGGCGAAAAGTCAGTGTCATTACGGCTCCATGCACAATCATCAAATCGGACGTGCATGATAAACCTATCGGCAGGCAACAACAAAAAAGGCCCCGAACGGGGCCTTTTTCCTAAAGCGGTGGTTCAGAAACAAGCATTACCAAATCGTCACGCGCTTGTCGTCGGCACGCACCATGCCATCACCGACTTTGCACGAAAACGCAGCGGCAAATGCAGGAAGATTCGACGGTGCACCATTGGCCCGGAATGCAGCAGGCGAATGTGGATCGGTATTCAAGCGCACTTTCAATTCGTCCGGCGTGAAGTTGCGACGCCATACCGTGGCCCAGTTCATGAAGAAGCGCTGGTCTTGCGTGAAGCCATCGATCGCCGCCATTTTCTTGTTCGTCAAATCACGTTGCAGTGCGTCGTAGGCCACCGTCAGGCCGCCGAGATCGGCAATGTTTTCGCCCAGTGTCAGCTGGCCTTTGACATGCAGGGCACCTTCTTTTGGATCATTGATTGCAACATAGTCATCAAACTGTGCCACCAATTTGCCGGTACGGGCCTGGAATGCTTTCAGGTCGGCCGGCGTCCACCAATTGTTGTTATTGCCTTCGGCATCGAACTGGCTGCCCTGATCGTCGTAACCGTGCAGCATTTCATGGCCGATGACGGCACCGATGCCACCGTAATTGAGTGCAGGATCCGCTTTCGCATCGAAGAAAGGCGATTGCAGGATGGCCGCCGGGAAAACGATTTCGTTTTTCAGCGGGTTGTAATAGGCATTGACGGTTTGCGGTGTCATGCCCCATTCCTTGCGATCAGCCGGCTTGCCGACTTTCGACATTTGATAGGCATTTTCAAACGCAGTGGCTGCCACCAGGTTGTCGAAATAGCTCTTGCTGGCGTCAATCGTCAAGCCTGAGTAATCGCGCCATTTGTCGGGATAACCGATTTTCGGGTCGAAGGTATTCCATTTTGCGATGGCTTTGGCCTTGGTTTCGGCGCTCATCCATTCCAGTTTTTCCAGGCGAGCCTTCAGGGCTTCGCGCAGATTGGTCACCAGTTGCAGCATTTGCGCCTTGGCTTCTTCGGAGAAAACCTGCTTCACGTAAACTTCGCCGAGTGCTTCGCCGGCGGTACCGTTTACGCTATCCAGAACACGTTTCCAGCGTGGTTTTTGCTCTTTCTGGCCACGCATGGTGGTGCCGTAAAAAGCAAAACGTTCGTTCGACAGTGCATCGGACAGATAGGGGGCCGAGTCGGCAATCGTGTGGTAACGGAAATAAGCTTGCCAATCGCTGACAGGGGTGTCGGTCAGCATTTTGTCCATTTCGGCGAAGAATTTCGGCTGCGAGAGCGAGAAACCTTTCACGCCCTGGATATTTTCCGCAGCGAATAATTTCGACCATGAAAAATTCGGCGTCAATTTGTCGGCGCCTGCCAGGCTGACGAAATGGTATTGATTTGCGGGATCACGCAATTCGATCGGCGCCAGTGATGCAGCCGCCAGACGGGTTTCGAATTTCAATACTGTCTGTGCCTGTGCTTTTGCAGCCGCGGCATCTACACCGCCCAGTACCAGCATTTTTTCAATGTGTGCGACGAAAGCATCGCGTTTTTCCTGATATTTGGCATCGCTGTAATAGGCTTTTTCAGGTAGCGAAATGCCGCCCTGAAAAGCGTAGGCGATAACGTTCTTGGCGTCCTTGAAATCTTCGCCCGGGCCAAAAGAGAATACCGATTGCTGGCCCTTGCCAAAATTCCGGATCATGTAGTCTGCAATGCCGGCAGCGTCTTTCAGTCCGTCGACTTCCGCCAGATAAGGTTTCAATGGTGCTGCACCATCGGCATTCAATTTGGCTTCGTTCATGCCTGCGCCGTAGAGGTCGCCGATCTTTTGCTCATTGCTGCCAAGTGCCGGTTTCGACGTGGATGCGGCTTCGACAATCTGTTTTTGCACGGCAAGCGAGCGCTC
>JAKQKT010000337.1 GCA_029560515.1 Pseudomonadota bacterium | reverse complement strand
GCGCACGCTGGAAAATCCGACAAAAAAGTTGGAACTCATCAAATCAAGTCAGGCCGTGATTCATTCCCGTATGGCTCAATGACGCCGCCATAAAGTGCTTTCTGATACCCTAGGCATCCCCAAAAATGCTGGATGCTTTATGTCGCAAGTCCGACCGCAAATAGTTCTGATTGGCGCCCCAACCGATATTGGTGCAGGCCATCGCGGTGCCTCGATGGGGCCGGAAGCCCTGCGGGTTGCCGGGCTTGAATCAGCCCTGCGTGAACGCGGTTTCGATGTGCGTGATCTCGGCAATTTAAGCGGCCCGGTGAATCCATGGCTTCCTCCTGTTGATGGTTATCGCCATCTGGACGAAGTGGTGAGCTGGAACCGCAGCGTCATGCTGGCGATGAGTACGGCACTCGAAAAGAAACAGCTGCCGATTTTGCTCGGTGGTGACCATTGCCTGGGTATCGGCAGCATTACGGCGGTCGCAAACTATTGTCGCGCTCAGGGAAAAAAACTGCGGGTCATCTGGCTTGATGCCCATGCCGATTTCAACACCCACGAAGTGACCCCATCAGGCAATGTGCATGGCATGCCGGTGTCTTGTCTCTGCGGGTTGGGTCCGCAACCTTTGACGCATCTTGGCGGTTTCAGTCCCGCGATGAATGCCGAAGATATTCGCCAGATTGGCATTCGTTCGGTCGATGCCGGCGAGAAAAAATTGGTCAAGGAATACAGTCTCGATATTTACGATATGCGCTATATCGATGAGATCGGCATCAAGCGGGCAATGGAAGAGGCACTGGAAGACATTGACGACAACACCCATGTGCACGTCAGTTTCGATGTCGATTTTCTCGATCCTGCCATCGCACCGGGTGTTGGCACAACCGTGCCGGGCGGCCCGAATTACCGTGAAGCACAGTTGGTGATGGAAATGATTGCCGACACCGGAAAACTGGGCTCGCTGGATATCGTCGAGTTGAATCCCGCTTTTGATGAGCATAATAAAACGGCGCAGCTGGCGGTCGATCTGGTGGAAAGTCTGTTCGGGAAATCGACCCTTATGCGGGATTGATTTGCCGCTTAGTTGTCGCAGTTTTTGAGAGACGACCGTTCTACTATTTCAACATAGGAAGGAGATGCTTTATGAAACTTACGAAAATGATTTTGTTGGCACTGGTACTGGTTTCCGTGTTCAGCCTGACTGCTTGCAATACCGTTGAAGGTGTTGGCAAGGACATCAAGAAAGCCGGCCAGACGATTGAAAAAGCCGGTGACAAAAAGTAATCCACTCATTACAGGTAAAAGTCGATGTCGATTGAAGCCGGTTTTATCAAGCCCGTTGTCGATGCAATTCTTGGGCTTGTAAAAACAGGCTCGAACGTGAAATTGCAGAGGGATGCCGCCAAGGCGATTCGCGAAGCCATTCGCGAATTGCTGCTTGCCGATCCCAACGAAAATTCGGTGGCAGCCAAAATTGCCATTGCCAAAGCGGCGGGTCTGATTTCGCACGATGTATTGCTGGCGGATGAAATGCTGGAGAAGGTGAAATCGAATAAAAAGAAATTGCCCTCACGGGCATCGACTAAAAAAGCAGTCACGAAAACGGTGGTAAAAAAAGAAGCAAAACCCGCTGTAAAGAAAGCCGCAAAAAAAGCTCCAAAATAGAAGAACATGAAATAAAAAAAGCCGCTCCTTGAGCGGCTTTTTTCTGCATGGTCAGTTGCCGTAAGGGTCGGGCACGAAACCAATGGGGAAAGCATCGGGGCGGCCACGGCCGGGACGGCGATAGTCACGAATCACGCCACGTTCAACCAGGGCTTGATACGAATCGTAGTAAATCTTGCTGATCTGGTTCGGGTAGCTGCTTTCACGTTCGAAAGTCGTTTGACGAGCCGGATCATAACGGCGCTCACCATGGCCGGTACCTAGTTCCTGACGTGATTCCGATTCCGCCAGCGATCTTTGTGCCTTTGCCGCCGGTGCTGCCGCACTATCCGCAGTGGCCCCCGCCTGGTTGGCGGCACGCGATTTTTGCGAATAAGTATCGGCCCTGTAATCATCTTCGTCATAGCTGTTATAGGTTTCGTACTGGCGCTCCCGGAAAACCGCAACTCCGATGACGCCGACATTGTCTGGGCGACCGGTCAGCGCTGCATAACTATCGGGCAAGTCGGTAAAACGAAATTGCGCGACATCCTGCATGCTTTTTCGCCAGCCGCGTATTTCCATGCGTTGATAAGGTGCCAGCACGTAACCGGTTTGCGATGCGCTGGCGGTTTGACCGCTAATGGCATTCACGCCATCGATCGACAGTACGGCCAGTACACGTTCTCCCGTACGGTTTTGCAGAACTACCGAATAGCGATGGCCGGGGCGACCGGCGACATAGGTCTGGTTGCGGTCAAAATAGCTTTCAAGCGTTGTGTAGCGATCCATATCGCGAATTTGAACGTCGACCAGATTCGCATTTCCCCTGGCAGAGTAGGCCGGCAGGGCAAACAGCGCAGTCATGGCGATCAGGGCGGTAAGCAGGCGTTTCATGTGGCACTCCTCGTGTTGTGTGGCCATCTAAACGCGCCTGCCTTGAATGTGGGGTTTATGGTCAGACCGGTTAAACTATGCGAGTTCACTCACGGTTTATTTAATTCCCCATGCCAACTCGCGTTCTTACAGGCATTACCACTTCGGGCACCCCTCATTTGGGTAATTACGCAGGCGCCATTCGTCCGGCGATTGCTGCCAGCCTGAAGCCCGATACGGAAAGTTTTTACTTTCTGGCCGACTACCATTCGCTGATTAAAATCACCGATCCTGCACGCATACAACGATCAACCCTGGAAATCGCCGCGACTTGGCTTGCGGCCGGCTTGAATCCCGACAAGGTCTGGTTTTATCGGCAATCGGATATTCCGCAAATTGCCGAACTCACCTGGCTGCTCACCTGTGTAGCCGGCAAGGGCTTTCTCAATCGTGCACATGCCTACAAGGCGGCAGTCGATATCAATACGGCAAAGCAGGAAGACGAAGATGCCGGAATTACTGCTGGCCTATTCATGTATCCGGTACTGATGGCAGCCGATATCGTGTTATTCGGTGCGAACAAGGTGCCTGTCGGTCGTGACCAGGTTCAGCATATTGAAATGGCACGTGATTTCGCCGCCCGTTTCAATCACACCTATGGCGAGCATCTAGTTTTGCCGGAAGCGGTTGTCGAAGAATCGGTCGCCACCTTGCCGGGTCTGGATGGTCGCAAGATGAGCAAGAGTTACGACAACACGATTCCCCTGTTTGCCGGCAAAGCGGAATTGAAAAAACTGATTGCCGGCATAGTGACTGATTCGCGTTTACCGGGGGAGCCGAAAGATCCGGACAATTCGCATTTGTACACTTTGTATCAGGCGTTCTCGAGCGCCGAAAAAAGTGCGTCATTCCGCCAGGAATTGCTGAGTGGTTTGTCATGGGGTGAAGCGAAGCAGGCGCTGTTCGAAACCATCGATGCCGAAGTGGCGCCGATGCGCGAAAAATACGAAGCCTTGATGGCGAAGCCGGAATTGATCGAGCAACAGCTGCAAGCAGGAGCCGAGAAAGCGCGCGCCATTGCGGCACCGTTGATGAAAGAATTGCGCTACGCCGTCGGTCTGCGTGATTTGCGCGATACTGCGGAAAGGGAAAAGAAAGCCGCCGTGAAAAAAGCCCTGCCGGTATTCAAGCAATACCGCGAGAACGACGGAAAATTCTATTTCAAATTCCTGAATGCCCATGGTGATTTGCTGCTGCAAAGTCAGGCATTCGATTCACCGAAAGCCGCCGGCGAATGTATTGCGGAATTGAAGGTGGGTTCGATTACAACGACCCAAGTGGAAATCATCGGCTGGTGTTTAGTTGCCGGCGTTAGTGAGAGTGATGTTGTCGCGGCTTTGAAAGAGCTGCATGCCGCCGCTGAAGAGAAACACTGATGGCCAATCTTGCCCTGATTTTATTCGCGCCCTGGTTCGCCATACTTACCTGGTGTTACTGGAAGTTTCCGAAATCCCATGTCGTGAATGCATCACGCCGGCGTTTTGATATTGTTGCGATCCTTATCGCATTGGTTGCCAGTGGCTTGGCAATGCGTTGGGCCTATTCCTTTGACTGGAAAGATGCAGGCCCTTTGTGGCCACAGGTTGTGGCCACCTTGTCGGCATACAAGGCCTTCCTGATCGTGATGATCGTGGCGTTCTGGATTCGCGGCAAACGTTTTTCGCAAAAGCCGCCAAGCGCAGCCGGTAATTAGCCGGCTGCTTTTTTCGCGATACCGGCATCTGCCTGCAATGGCCAGCGCTGCAGGATTGATGCCCTGATCGATGCACTATCCAGCCCGGCTTCGGCGAGCAGTTGTTCGCGGCTGGCGTGCTCCTGATAAGCATCCGGCAAGCCGAGATGCATGATCGGCAAAACAATATTTTCGGCAGACAATAGCTCCGCTACCGCCGAACCGGCACCGCCCATCACGACGTTATCTTCGAGCGTAACGAAGGCATCGTGGGTTTTTGCCAGTTCCAGAATCAGGTTGCGGTCAAGCGGCTTGATGAAGCGCATGTTGACGACGGTCAAACCCAATTCTTTTGCGACTTGTTCGGCTGCGGGCAGCACGGCGCCGAAAGCGAGCAGCGCGATCTTGTTGCCGCGTTGACGCAGTTCCGCCTTGCCGATCGGCAAGGTGTCGAGATTGTCTTGCACAGCAATGCCGGTGCCGGAACCACGCGGATAACGTACGGCGGCCGGACCTTTGTATTGATAACCGGTGCTCAACATCAGGCGGCATTCGTTTTCATCGCTCGGCGCCATCACGACCATATTCGGTATGCAACGCAGGAAACTCAAATCGAAACTTCCGGCATGGGTCGCACCATCGGGCCCGACAACGCCGGCACGATCAATAGCGAACAACACGTCGAGATTTTGCAGGGCGACGTCGTGGATCAATTGATCGTAGGCGCGTTGCAGGAAACTGGAATAAATCGCGACCACGGGTTTTCCGCCTTCACAGGCCATACCGGCTGCAAACGTGACGGCATGCTGCTCGGCAATGGCGGTATCGAAATAACGTTTCGGATATTCCTGAGAGAAACGAACCAGACCCGAACCTTCGCGCATGGCTGGCGTGATGCCGAGGCATTTTTCATCGGCGGCGGCCATGTCGCATAACCAGTCGCCGAAAATTTGCGTATAGGTGGGTTTGCTCGGGGTATTTTTTTTCACGATGCCGATGTTCGGATCAAACGGCGATACTGCGTGGTATTCGATCTGGTCATCTTCGGCCAGATCGTAGCCCTTGCCCTTGGTCGTGATCACGTGCAGCAATTGCGGGCCTTTCAATGTCCGCATGGTGCGCAGCGATTTCACGAGTGCGTTGATGTCGTTGCCGTCAACCGGGCCGGAATAATGGAAACCCATTTCCTCGAACAAGGTGGAAGGTACGAACATGCCTTTCCAGTGTTCTTCCCAACGACGGACAAAACGTGCGGTCGGGTTGGTGCGTTTGTCGCCGAGAATTTTCTTGCCGCCTTCTCGTACCGCATTCATCGCCGGGCTGCTCATCAATCGGCCGAGCATTTTCGTCAGGCCGCCAACGTTTTCCGAAATCGACATGCGATTGTCATTCAGGATGACGAGAATATTAGGCTCGGGGTCCATACCGCCGGCATGATTCAGGGCTTCATAAGCCATGCCTGCGGTCATTGCTCCATCACCGATGATTGCTACCACCTGGCGGTCATCGCCTTGCCGTTGCAATGCGCATGCCATGCCGAGTGCGGCGGAAATCGAAGTGGAAGAGTGGCCGACGCCGAAGGTGTCGAACTCGCTTTCGTCGCGTTTTGGAAAAGGCGCGATACCGTCTTTTTTCTTGACCGTATGAATGCTGTCGCGACGACCGGTCAGGATTTTGTGCGGATAACATTGATGGCCAACATCCCAGACGATTCTGTCCTCTGGTGTGTTGTACAAATAATGCAGCGCGACCGTGAGTTCAATCACACCCAGACCAGCACCAAAATGACCACCGACGGTGCTGACGGTTTCGATCAGGTAGGCACGTAATTCGTCGGCGATGGCGGGTAATTCAGTGTCAGAAAATTGTCGCAAATCCGCTGGTAAGGCGATTTTCGACAAATAAGGGTAACGCTCGGCGTTCATCAATGACTTCTTAAGGGTTTCACGTATGCGTGAATTGTCCCGCGCCCCAGTCGAGAGGGCAAGTTAAAACCGGGAAATCAGGCGCTGGCGTGGCCGCTGATCAAGTTGGCGTTCACAAAGTCAGTGACATCGGCCAGGGTTGCACCGGATTGTTCGGCGATTTCGGTCAATTTCGCGGGACCCTTCATCATCACGGTCGCAATTCGGAAATGCTTCGGAAATTCGCGCTCGGTTTGCGGCCATTTGCTCAATTTGAACAGACTGTTGGGGTTGTAGGCCGGCAACAACTGGCCGTTGCCGCCGACGAGCCCGGCCAACCAGGCAAGACGAGCCAGCGGCTGGGCACCGCCCAATTGCGTGGCGAGCTGGCCCAGTTCGTCCCGGTCAATGGCAGTGAAGTCGGCTTCGGTCAGAGTAGCCAAACCATAGGCCATGTAAGGTTTTAACGAATTGCTGCCCAAATAAGTCTGGGTATCGGGATCAATCACCAAAAGCGGCGCATCGTTCAGCTGAATTTTTACCGGGCCGCCGAGCATGCCCGGTTTCAGGAAGTCGAGCAGCTTTAATGCTCTCGGGCCCAAATTTGGCATGGCCGCTTGCGTACCCGTGGTCGTGCGTGGAGCTGAAACGGGAATTTCCATCGTCACGACAGCCGGGCTTTCTGCCCGAATCGTGGGTTCCGAGGCTGTAAAAACGGCTTGTTGTCCGGTGCTGCGTGCAGCCAGCATTTCAGGCGTAATGGCGGTTTGTTGTCCGGTAGTGCGGGCGATGGGTACCGCACTCGCGGTCTGGTTGGAAAGCGAGGCAAGCAGGTTTACCAGTCCATCGAGAGTCAGTGGACGCGGCAATAAATGATTGGCTTCGGCACGACTCGAGGTGGTGACCGCCGCGGTGATTTTGCCGTCGGCATTGGCTTTGAGCCAGGTCATGTGGCCATAAACCGTGTCCATGTCGATCACGATCAATTCGGCTTCTTTCTCGTTGGTGGCTGCCCATCGTTTGGGCAGACGCATATTGGCCTGGTCAAAAATCGACAGCACATGCGCTTCGTCTTCTCGCGAAAACCCGGAAAAACACACCGTATTGGCATTCATTGACGCAATCCCCGAAAGCTTTGATTTTTATTCAGACTCGAAATATAACCGAAGTTTGGCCATGTGAAGGGCTTGCGTCAACGCGGAATGCCGGTGCCGTGAACCAAAGCACATAACGAGCCGCGAAATCATGGTCAGAGCCTTTTCTGGCAGGCTTTCCAGCAGGGTTAAAACTTGTTACGCCCGCGACAGGTCTGCGTCGAAAATGCGATTTAACTCAAACCACGATTGCGTTTTGGCAGGTGGTTTTTCAGGAATGCCATCTGGTCGGCAAGAATATGGCGGTTCGAGAGAATCAAATGCTCGACCCAGCTTGGACGAAACGGTACCGCCAGTAAAGGCATTCCCGCTTGCTGCGGCGTGCGCCCGCCTTTTCTGGAATTGCAATGGAAGCAGGCGCAAACGACATTTTCCCAGACGTCGCGACCGCCTTTCGAAATCGGCATTACATGGTCGCGGGTCAGCGAGTGTCGGCTGTATTCCTTGCCGCAATACATGCAAAGCGAACCATCACGCGCGAACAATGCCGTATTCGTCAATGCCGGTGTCGGCGAGATTGCCATGTTCTTTGCATGGCCGCGGGCAGCGACGATGGGATGCAGATCAATGACGCTTTGTTCGCCGGTATAGCGATTCTGTCCGCCGTGAACCGTCATGCAGGGTTCGCCGAGTGTCCAGGAAACGGCACCGCGAACATAGAGGCATACGGCATCTTGCCAGTGCATCCAGTCCAGGATGCGACCATGGGCATCAAGCGACAAGACGCGAGGATAGGGGTTTTCGTTAGGGGGCAGTGTGCCTGCCGGGGGGCGATGACTCCCAGCGCCCACGATCGCTAAGTGCTTGGTGGGCATGTCCATAAGGCATGAGCATAGCGCAAGTATGGAAACTCGCAAGCCCCGCAACCGCGGCTGGTAAACTATGCCCAATCATCAGGAGGCGACATGCGCACTTTGTATCCGGAAATTGAACCGTTTGATTCAGGTTATTTGAACGTCGATGCAAGGCATCGCATGTATTACGAACAATGCGGCAATCCCGAAGGAAAACCGGTCGTGATTTTGCATGGCGGTCCCGGCGCCGGTTGCGGTGCCAAGATTCGCCGTTTTCATGATCCGCGTGCTTACCGGATTATCTTGCTCGATCAGCGTGGTGCCGGACGTTCAACGCCACATGCGGATCTGGTCGACAACACGACATGGACCTTGGTCGCCGATATCGAAAAACTGCGCGAGCACTTGGGTATTGATCGCTGGCAGGTTTTCGGCGGTTCCTGGGGCTCGACGCTGGCTTTGGCCTATGCGGAAAAACATCCGGAACGCGTCAGCGAATTGGTCGTGCGCGGGATATTCCTGTTGCGTCGCTGGGAGCTGGAATGGTTCTACCAGGAAGGTTGCTCGCGTTTGTTTCCGGATGCCTGGGAAAAATATCTCGCCCCCATTCCCGAAGTGGAGCGCGGCGACATTATTTCCGCCTATCACCGCCGTCTGACGTCGGAAGATGAAAACGTTCGTCTTGAGGCCGCACAAGCCTGGTCGATCTGGGAGGCATCAACGAGTTTCATGCTGCAGGACGAGGACTTCATCAATAGCCATCAGGATGCGCACTTCGCCCTGAGTTTTGCCCGTATCGAAAACCATTATTTCGTCAATGGCGGTTTCTTCGAAGTCGAAGGACAGCTGCTTCGCGATGCACACAAACTGAAAGGCATTCCGGGCGTGATCGTGCACGGTCGTTACGATGTCGTCTGTCCCATCGCCAACGCCTGGGATTTGCACAAGGTTTGGCCGGAAGCGAAGTTGGTTATTTCGCCCACTTCGGGCCACTCCGCGTTTGAAGCGGAAAACGCATCGGCCCTGATCGAAGCGACGGATAGTTATCGTTGATACTTTGTGTAGGGCTTTGTAGCCGAGCACAGAACGCAGTCCGGGTGATGGCTTCATCTCACCCGGGATTTTCGTCAATGCGATAAACCTTGAAGCGTCCGAAACATCGATAAATAAAAACCAATTGCTGTTTTGTTGATGTCGTCAATTATCCCGGGTGAGATGAAGCCATCACCCGGGCTACTTGGCTGTTAATTGCTGTTACAGGCAGGCGTTAACCTCGACTTGCCGCAGGCTTGACGATACTCTGCAGCCTATGAATTTCAGGCAAGCCGGCTTATGAAGCTCCAAAAACTTCTCGTCATCCAGATCGGATTCCTGATCGCCGTTCTTTCTTCCGGAATTTCCACTGCACAGGTTTGTGCAACGCCGGGATTGTCGGGTCCCAATGCGAGCCTGTCGGGTACGCTCAACAGTTACTATCCGGGCACCGGTGCCAGCGTAGCCGCCGGTAGCACTTCGATTCCCGTTGGAGCCATCGATACCACCTCCGGTGGCGCCGCGACGCCGATTGCGACAGGCGATTTGTTGATCGTGATGCAGATGCAGGGCGCAGAAATAAACACTACCAACAGTGATTGCTATGGCGACGGCGTCGGTACTGCAGGTTGCGCTACTCGCGTAACGACGACATCGAGTTATGCAGGCGGCAATACGGCGACAAACTATCGGGCTGGAAATTGGGAATATTGCACCGCAATTGGCCCGGTAGCTGCCGGTTCGGTTGCCGTCCGTTGTTCCGGTGGCGCAGGCACGGTCAATGCGTATGCAGCAACGGCGGCAACGGCAACTGTCGGCGCTTATCGCTATCAGGTAATTCGCGTACCGCAATACAGTTCCGCGACGTTGACCGGCACGGTCACTGCCGCGAGCTGGAACGGAGCAACCGGTGGCGTGGCCTCGTTGCAAGTGGCGGGAACCTTGACGATGGGCGGAAATTCGATTGACGCAAGCCGTCGGGGTTTTCGTGGCGGCGGCGTGACCTTGATTGCACCCGGTGCTTCGCCGCCGGTGATTGATCCGGTCAATGGCACCACGTTTTATCGTGCCGTTGCGGGCGCCATTCCGGGTGGCGAAGTCGAGGGCAGTTTCAAGGGTGAAGGTATCGCTGGCACACCTCGTCTGGTTTACAACGGCACAGCCCAGGTGGATACCGGAACCGATGGTTATCCAAGTGGCTCGCGCGGTCGCGGTGCCCCGGGCAATGCCGGTGGTGGCGGCAATAATCAAAACGGCGGCGGTGCCGGCGGCGGTAATGGCGGTCGCGGCGGCAATGGTGGTGGTGGCTGGAATGATGCTTCACGTCCCGTGACTTTTCGCGACAGTGGTGGTCACGGCGGTGATGGTAATTCCCGTGCAGGCAATAATCTAAGTCTCAGCGTGAACCGGATGATCATGGGCGGTGGCGGTGGTGCCGGCCATGTCGATGGTGGCGGTACTACTTGCGAAAATGGCGGATGGGGCGGCAACGGCGGCGGTATCGTGATCGTGAAAGCCGGTTCGTTTTCCGGCGCCGGTTCGATCCTGGCAGATGGAAATAACGGATTTCGTCCCAATACGGCTGGCGCCTGTACCGATGCTGCCGGTGGCGGCGGTGCCGGAGGCAGCGTTTATGTCGCCAACGACAGCGGAAGTCTTGCATCGTTGACGATTAACGCACGTGGCGGCAACGGCGTGAATTCGAGCTATGCAGAGCACGGCCCCGGTGGTGGCGGTGGTGGTGGGGCAGTTCGCTATACCAGTGCTGGTGGAGCACCTGTCATCGCGGTAACCGGCGGCACCAGTGCATTGGATGCCAATGGCGCGGCACAAGCCGGATTTCCAGCTACCCCGCAAGCCTGGTTTTCTACTGCGGGTGCAAATTCCACCATTGCATCCGCTGCAGTTCCGGCTGCGAATACCACGCCGCCCGCAACGACGTGTTTTCCGAGTCTGACCGTCAGTAAATCCACCAGCACGCCAACGATCAATGCGGCAACCGGTGCAACGGCGACTTACAGTGTTGTCGTCACCAATGCGAGTTCCGGTGCGGCAATTGGATCGTCGATTGTTGATAATGCATTGCCGACCAACTGGACGGCAGGTACGGTAAGTGCCGTAACGTTTTCACCGGCGTTGTCTGCCACGACACTGGGCGGATATGTCGAGTCTGCGACTGCGGGGCAGCCGGCTATTGCCAATGCTCCCGGCGGACCTGCCAATCTGGTTGCGCTCGCTACGGCGCCTTCATCTTTAACGGCACCTTATTTCCGCAACCTGACCATTCCTGGAAATGGCACTGTAACCCTGACTTATACCGCCACAATTCCTGATGCCGCAGGCATCGGCACGTATCACAATTCGGCCGGCGTGCAATTTCTCGATCCGACCCGCACCACCACTACTCGCGTTGTCACTGCTGCGACAAATAACACGGCAAACCGCTGTTCATCGGTGGGGGCAAGTACCACCGGTTGTTCAGTGAGTGGTAATTCCGTAGCCGCCACGACCAATACCACTTACGAAGCCGGCGCTGCAGCCGTTGCGGGTAGCCAGTACAGCGGTCTGGTTGCAGGAACCGCCGGTGAAGACGTCACCTTGCTGCCGGATTTGTCGGTGACGAAAACGGCGAGCGCCGCAAGTTTTACCGTTGGCGCCGCAGGGCAGTCGTACACGGTTGTCGGGCGAAACAACGGTCGTGTCATTGCCAATCAAGTATTCAACACCACGCAGGCAACCGATGCCTTGGCGACTGCGTTAGTTGCCCCGACATTGAGTATTACCGATACGCTGCCTGCCGGTATTACCGCAAGTTCGGTAACCAGCAACGTTCCCGCGGTATGGACTTGCACGCCAAATGGCGGAGGTACGGCGTTTACCTGCACGTCAACGGCGGCGGTTTATCCGGCGGCGGCTGCGACCGATATCGTTACCGTCACCGTTAATGTAGCCGTTGCAGCGACAGCCTGCCCGGGACCCAACAACAAT
>JAKQKT010000323.1 GCA_029560515.1 Pseudomonadota bacterium | reverse complement strand
TGCCAGTTGGTTCGGACGAAACAGACAGGCGACGCCGACCTTGAACTGCGCCTCGTTTGGCAAGGGACGCAACACCATTTCCGAAATTTCCGGAATATCGAACGACACATTGTATTCATCGCCATCTTCCATGATGTGATCAATCCGCCCCTTCAGGGAATAGGAGCGTCCCTTGTGGCGGGCATTCACGGCGACGGCATTTTTCTTCGCTTCGTTGGCGATTTCACGCGAGAAAATAAAGACATCCCGATTCGTGGTATCGGCACTGTTTTTTGTCTTTGCGCCCTGCGCTCCGGCCAGCTTGCCTTCCTTTCCACCTTTCAGCTGTGCAAGAAGATTGCACATGTAGGGCTTCATCTGGTCGGCCTTGGCGACCATGCCCTTCTCGGTTTTGACGGTCATTTCAATACTGGCATTGCCGCCATCGGCGCTGACCGTGATGATCGTGGGAATCGGGCGCGTCATGCCGACCGAACGCTGCTCGACGAGCATGGTGCCGGTCTCGGCATCCTCGGTCAGCACATCCATTTTTTCCTTGATCATGATGGCGCGCATCTGCCCAAGACCGTCCTTCACCGAGAGATTCGGCACCGATACCGTGCTGCTGAAATTGGTTCCCTTGAACGGGTTGCCGGACTTGGTGAAATTATCTTCGCATTCACCGGCCAGGATCGGACTCGATACCGCGAGCAACATCAGGAAAGAAAAGCTATTTTGCATAAACATCCCGCGACAAAAAAAATGAAGATCAAATACTAGCGGATTGAAACCAGAATACCCATAGCAATTCGCAAATCCGCTTGCCAAAAATGGCGGTGAAATACGACGCTACTGCTTGACTTGAAGCCTCTGTTCATCCTTTGGCCAATTGATGTCGGCAATACCCTTGGTCTCGCTTTCCCGGGGAATGATGATCATTGTTTCATTCATAAAAAAGGGAGCCATCAGGCTCCCTTTTTTCACATCATCAAAAAAAACTTATTTCAGGCTGACATCGTCGATCAGGAATGCGGTCGAAACGGTCGAGCCTTCAACGCCTTCGAAATAGATCTGCACGGTCTGGCCCTTGTAGGCGCTCAGGTCGAAAGTACGCTGCACATAGGTCGTACCCTTGTCGAGATTCGAGTAGGTTTTTAGCGTGCTCAACACGGTACCACCGGAATTGCGGACCTGTACTTTCAGGGTGTCGTAGGCCGATGTCGTCGTGGTTTCGCTACTGACCACTTTCAGCCAGAAACTCAAGGTCGCCGTGCTGGCCGCTGCCGGAATGCTGACGGTTTGCACCATGGTATCGGTATGCACCGCTCCATAACCGTTCATCCAGGCTTTCCAGCTGCCGGTACGCGCGGCTTGTCCGGTACCGTTGTCGATCACGCCGCTGCTGGCCGTCCATACAGTGTTGCCGGATTCAAAACCACCATTACCGATCAGCTCGGTGGTCGTGGTACCGGTCGTGTAAGTTAGCGTTAAGGTGTACGGCGAAGTCGTGCTCGAACCCGAATACGAAATCACTTTCGCATAGACTGTCGCTGCGCTTGCACCATTGGTATACGTCAATGTTTCGGTACTGGTATTGCCAGCCGAAGATTTCAACGCAACATCGCTGGCATTGACCAAGGCCAAATCATAATCCGTCGTGCTCGGACCAACCATGTCGATCTTGATCGTTTCACCGGCCGCCAGGGCAACGGCAAAATAATCCTTGTCGGTAGTATTCCCCATCGTACCGACGATGGTCTTGAAGCTGCGTGCCACCGCGTTTGCCGTTGCAACACTGCCATTGGATTCGGTTTCGTTGAATTGTGTCGAAGTGGTGTTGCTGACGGTGAAACTCACGGCCGTCGATATTTTCGAATTGCCGGCGGCGTCGAAAGCTTTTGCCGTCAGGCTGTGGCTTGCGTTGCTCAGTGTTGTCGAATCGACAGTGAGCGAGTATGGCGAGCTGGCGTCGGCGCCTTTCAACACGCCGTCGATATAAAACTCGACATTCGTCACGCCGACATTGTCGCTGGCCGTTGCCGACAGGGTAATCGTGCCGCTGGTGCCCGATTCCGATGCCGACACGGTCGGTGCCGTGGTATCCGCAGTGACATTGTTGACGCTAAACGCAGCCGTCGTTGATGTCGTCGAATTACCGGCAGCATCAGAGGCTTTCGCGGTCAGGTTGTGTGAACCGTTGGTCAGCGTGGTTGAATCAAGTACGAGCGAATAAGGTGAACTTGCGTCCGAACCTTTCAGCACGCCATCAACATAAAACTCGACATTGGTGACGCCGACATTGTCACTCGCCGTTGCCGCCAACGTAATATTGCCGCTGGTGCCGGTTTCGGAAGCAGATACGGTCGGTGCGGTGGTATCACCTGAACCCGCACCTTGATTCACCCAGATCGGTGCAGACCATAGACGGTCACCATCCGCTTCAGTCACGGCGGCGTAGTAAAAATGCGCGCCTGCCGTCGGTGTAATCGACGTACTACCCGCGCCTTCGAACAATTGCGTCACGGTGCCGTTGCGGCCCGGTACGCCTTCGAAAAACTGCACGCGTGCGGCGGTACCGCCAACCGTACTGGCGTAGTTTGCGGTCAGCGTGAGGCTGCCATTGTTGCTGATGGTCTGACCCATCACTTGGCCATTGGCGGTCAACACCAATTGCGCATTCTTGTCTTCCGATGCAAACACGCGGCGCGCTTTCAAAGCATCGACGAAATTCGCGACATTCAGAGCAACACCATTCGGCAACAACACACCGGTACGGTTACGGAAACTCAAACCCCAGTTCGCGCAATGGTTGTCCTGGTCGGTGGTCGGTGCGACTTTGTAACCGCGTTCCAGCAAAACGTTCCAGGCGCTGGTGTAGGTACTGCGACCGGTTTCAGTTTCGGTGGTGTTGGTCGAAAACGCGGAGCTGTTCAGAACTTCGGCGAGCACCATCACTTCGGCACCATTCGCATCGTATTTCATGCCGGTGCCGCCAATGGCGAACTGGCTGCTCGATGGATGGTTGAACTGGCCGATCCAGCCGCGTTGTTTCATCACGGCATAAAGATTGGCGTAATCGGACTTGATGGTAGCGACGCTGCCGATCAACTGGTTGCTGGCATTGTATTCCCAGCTCGATAAAGCGTCCGGATTGATGATGTTGAGGTGGCCGCCATTGCTGATCACGCCCCATTCGTTGCCATAGAGCGCAAGGAAATCCGGATGTGCATTGCGATAATTGGCCGCCGCCGTCAGGCCCGATGCAAACAGATTGTTTGCCGTTGCGGGGCTCGCTGCCGTGTTGGTTCCGGTCGAACCGTCGTACATATGATTATGTTCCGAGGCCAGCAGGAAATCGCCGCCGGCCTGATTGTCCATCATCGCGAAAGCATCGGCTGGCCCGAAACTACCGGCCTGCGGTGTCTCCGCTCCGCCACAACTCGCTACCGGCGTACCGCCATCGCTGTGGTTGGTCTGGCTGTGCATGTTGCCGTAGTAAATCGTGTAAGGCAGCGTGCTCGCGCCAACGGATTTGATGCCGACGACGGATTTATTCCGTGCTTTCGCACCATGTGGCAATCCGCTGAAGGAAGGCATATTGGGCGAAGCGACATTGCCGATACGAATATCGTAGCGCTGCTCGACCAATTCATTGCGACCCAATGCGAACGAACGTTTTGCACGTTCGGCCCGCGAAAGATTTTTTTCTTCATCCAGCATCACCGAAGGAACGGCGCGCAAACGCAAGGTATAAAAACCCGCTTTCAGAACGCCGCCCTTGCTGTCGCGGCCATTCCAGTTGAAACGGTAATTACCGCGGCCATCCGCCAATGGCGTTTCGCCCAACCAGCGCTGCACGACTTTGCCTTGAGGAGACACCACGTCAAGTTGCCAGGTACCCATGGTCGGATACGCGCCGGCCGGAAAATCGAAGCTCACTGCAATCGGATATTGTCCGACGGCATTGGCTTGAAACGACGCGGACAATTGCGCATCGAATTCGTAATGATCGGGCAAACGGATTAAACCTTCTTTGTTGCCGCCGGCAGCAGAGGCCGAAACGGCAGCAGCAAGACATAGAGGCAGCGCCAAGCGGCGTGGCCATGAGCGATGTGACATTGTGGAGTCCCCTGGTGAATTTATGATTAGATTTGTTGCAGTGCAAAAAATAACGGCTAGGCAATGCCTAACCGTGAATTGCGGCGCGATTATGCACCTGAAAAGTGACATAAATTGAACAAATACGTGACAAAACGCACATTTTTTTATGCTGCTTCGCAACATTCAACAACTTGCGTTTACTAGCTCGAATTTAGGTTTGGTTTTTGGGGAAAAAGCTGTTCAGCTTCCGA
>JAKQKT010000310.1 GCA_029560515.1 Pseudomonadota bacterium | reverse complement strand
GGCATTCATCGAAATCCAGTAACCGCCTGACGCGGCGACATTGCTCATCGAAACGACGACCGGGATTCCGGCTTTTTTCGTCAGCTCTATTTCGCGGCGGATTTGTTCGGAAGGAAACACGCTGCCGCCGGGTGAATCAACGCGCAGCACCAGGGCTTTCGTATTTTCATCTTCGCGCGCCTGGCGAATCAGCGCCGACGTGGTTTCACCACCGACGGTGCCAGGGTTGGCTTCGCCATCGACAATCTCGCCCTGGGCAACGACAACGGCGACCTGCGGTGTCGTGTCGAACGGTGACGCAGGCAAATTCAGCGGCTTCAGGTATTGAGAAAATTCCACCTGGCGGAAGCTGTGGATTTCGTCGTCAACTGCACCCATCTGGCTCAGCATTTCTTCGATTTCATGCGAGGTCTTCAAGCCATCGACCAGTTTTTGCTGCACGGCCAGTTTGCCCAGATCGCCGCTGGCGGCTTTGACTTCGGCCGACAGATTATTGATCGAGGTATTCAGTTGTTCTGCCGAAATTTTACGTGCCTTGGCGATATCGGTGACATAGCGCTGCCAGAGATCATTCATCCAGAACATGTCGGCTTCGCGTGATTCGGGCGAGGCCGCGTCGAGAATATAAGGCTCCATCGCCGATTTGTATTCACCGACACGGAACAGGTGTACATCCAGGCCGAGTTTTTCCTGCAGGCCTTCACGGAAGTAAAGGCGATAACGCCCCAGACCTTCGAGCAACACGCCGCCTTCCGGATCGATATAAATCTTGTCCGCCTGCGCGGCAAGATAATATTGCTTTTGATCCATGTTCACGCCGTAGGCAATGATTTGCTTGCCGCTGGTTTTGAAATCGCGCAGAGCCGCCGCGACATCGCGCAATGCGGCAAAACCGCTGACACTCAAGCCGTCGGTTTGCAAAAGGATGCGATCGATTTTTTTATCGGTTTTGGCAGCCTTGAGTACGGTAATCAGGTCGCGCAACTGAATTTCGGTCTGACCATCGCCGGTCGCCTGCGCGAATGCACGCGAGATCGGATCGGTGGTGTACTGCTCCACCAGATTGCCTTCGAGATTCAGCACCAAGGCCGTTTTTTCCTGGATGGCTTTTACGCCACCCTTGTTGCCGGCACTTGCTGCCAGGCCAATGATGAAAAAAAGGAAAAGGAAGGCGAACATGGCGAGTAACAGCAAATGGTTCGTCACTCGAATCAGGGTCCAGATACCGTAGAAGAAGCTTGCTACGGGACCACGTTTAACATCGCTCATTGAAAAAACTCCGAATAGATACTGCCAGCATACTGGTCTGACGCCATTTTACATGCGTCAAAGGTCACTGGTTGTGAACGGGAATGCCTTGATATTGGTGGCTCAGACGCCAGAAACGCCATGTCAGCAAAATCGCTGCGACCAACAAGCCGAAAATCAGGCCAAGCCAGAGTCCGGGAGCGCCCGCTCCTTTCACGATGCCCAGGTAATAGCCCAATGGCATGCCAACGGCCCAGTAAGCGGTAACGGTGATGATCATCGGCCATTGGGTATCTTTCAGTCCGCGCAATGCGCCATTGGACATTGCCTGTATGCCGTCGGGATATTGGAAAACGGCGGCGTACATCATCAGGCTTGCGGCCAGTGATATCACGGCCGCATCACCGGTTACGAGCCCGGCAAGCCAGCTGCCGGCAAAGATCAGCACGCCTGCCGACAGCGTTTGCGAAATCAGTGCAATCGCGTAACCGGCATTGGCGGCGCGACGAATGCCGAGATAGTCCTGTGCGCCGACCGCATGGCCCACGCGCACCGTCGTTGCCATGGCAACGCCGAGCGGCACCATGAAGGTGAGGCTGGCAATCAGCAGTGCGGTTTGATTCGCGGCCAATGGCACTACACCCAGCTGACCGACCAACATGGCCGTGGCGACAAATAATCCACCTTCCATGAAAATCGCGAAACCCATTGGCAGGCCGATGCGCAGTAATTCCGCAATCGGTGTCCATTGCGGTGCATCGAGGCGATCAAACAAACCAAGGTCTGCATAATGCGGTTCTTTTTTCATATAGATGAAAAAGCCGATGCTTTGCAGCCATAATGTGGTGGCTACCGCGATACCGAGACCTGCAGCTCCCAGGTCCACGACATACATCAGCACGTAGCCCAGTGGCGCGAGCAATACAAGTCCAAGCAGTCCGAATATCAGGGTTGGCTTGGTCCAGGCGATGCCTTCGCTCACATTGCGAAAGCAGAAATACAAGGCAAGTGCTGGCGCACCCCAGGAAATGGCATTGATGAAACTGCGAGCTTCCGGAATCACCTCCGGCGTAATTTGCATCGTGGTAAAAAAGAACGGAATCGCGCGCACGATAAAAAACAGCAGCGTGCCCAGCAGTAATGCCAGCCAGATGGCCTGTCGGAAGAGGGCACCGATTTTGTCGCGTCGTTGTGCGCCGTTGAGTTGTGCCACCGAGGGCGATACCGCCATCAGCACACCGATACAAATCAGGATGACCACTGACCATGCCGCTCCGCCAACCGCCACGGCAGCCAGTGTGCTCGGGTGATAATGGCCTGCGAGAACGGTATCAATGATACTCATCGCCATCGAGGACAATTGCCCCACCACGATCGGCAGGGCAAGGACGAATGTGATACGCATTTCGCGCCCAAGACGCGCGTAAAAAGATTCCTGTTGTGGCATCGAACATCAAACTTTGTCGGTAATTCGCTATATTACCGCCAACGCTGCGAGATATCGTGATGAATACGCCAATCGAACCACCTGCCAACGAACCCAACACGCCAAAGCCCGAGGCCTCGACGCCCACCGAAGCAAAGATCGACGTTGCCGAAGTGGCAGAACCGCCCAAGCCCGATGCAGCCCAAAAAGGCGCCAGCGTTTATACCAAGGGCCTGCTGGTCTGCGGCAATTGCGGAACCGAATTGTTGGGCGAAACCTGTTATCGCTGCGGCCAGCCGACCAAAGGGCTGGTAAGACAGTTTTCCAGCATCATGGGCGACTTTCTCGATACGGTATTGAATATCGACACGCGGGTGTTTCGAACCATTGGTCCGTTGATTTACAAGCCCGGTTTTTTGACGCAGGAGTATTTTTCCGGTCGCAGGATTCGTTATGTCAGCCCGGTGCGCCTGTTTTTCTTTCTGGCCGTGCTCACTTTTCTGCTGGCGCAATTTTCCCTGCCTGATGACATGGGCCCCGACAATAAAACCGATGTCGTGCAGGTCAATGGTGGTGACAACAAGATCGGCAAGGCGAAGACGATTGAAGATGTCGAAAAGATTCGCAAGGACGCCCTGCGCGAACTTGCCGAAGCCAAGAAGGAGACCGGTGCGATACCGATGGTGGGTGCGGCGCTCGAACGAGCCAAGACAGAAGTGAATCTCAAGGCAGACAAGCGAATTGCCGAGTTGAAAGGCGAGATGACGCCGGAGATGCTGGCAAAACTGGAGCAGGCAAAACCCGAAACTGCGACTTCAGCGGATCAAAGCGATCCGGATATTGATGAAGGCGGGCATATTTCATTCAATGGCGAAATCTGGGATTCGGAAAAAAATCCAATCAAGGTGAGTTGGTTACCCGATTCGGTCAACAAGTGGTTCAACTCGCTCGCACAGCGTGCCGAAAACAATGGCAAACGCGTGAACAAGGATCCCAAGGTCATCATCGAGGCATTGCTGAGTGCCTTGCCGATGACGCTGTTCCTTATGCTGCCGGTGTTCGCCCTGCTGTTGAAGATCATGTTCATCTTCAAGCGCCGTCTTTACATGGAGCATTTGATCGTGGCCTTGCACAGCCATGCATTCCTGATGCTGTCGATCCTGCTACTGATACTGTTCAACGATCTGAGTGCCTGGTTTGCCAGCAGTGCCTGGGTAACGGTGCCCTGCGGAATACTGACGGCGGTACTCTGGATCTGGATGCCGATCTATCTGTTCCTGATGCAGAAGCGGGTGTATCAACAGGGCTGGATCCTGACCTTCATCAAATACACCGTGATCGGCAATCTGCACATCATCCTGCTGACGATGGCGATTACCTGCACACTGATCATCAAGATGATATGGCTGTGACATGGACACCATTTACGAAGTAAATCTATTCGTACGGCGCGAAATCGAAAAGGACTATCGTGCCTGGCTGGAAATGCATATTGCAGAAATTCTTGCGCTGCCCGGTTTTGTGGATGCACAAAGTTTCGACGTCCATCAGGACGAGGCCGGCGACGAGGTAGCCATTTGCGTGCAATACAGATTGCAGTCAATGGCCGCGCTTGAAAACTATTTCGAACAACACGCACCTCGCCTGCGTGCCGATGGCGTCGCCAGATTCGGCGATCGTTTTCGTGCAAGCCGGCGCGTGCTGCTCAATGCCCGCGTTTTTTCTTCCTGAGCATTGCCAGGCCAGCGGAGCCTGCAATGATTATTTTATGGCTTCACGCTGAACCATGTCGGTTCTTGCGGTATCTGGCGCGCTGAGCAAGCGCGTGCGGAAGGTGTCGCGTTGCTGCTGATTCCAGTGCTTGCCCAGCGCTACCAGCTTGATACGGTCTTCTGAAGATAGCTGGCGCAGCACCATAAGCCAGGGCCGGATCTGCTCCTGCGGAATAAACAATAGCCAGTCCTGCAATGCCTGTGCTTCCTTGCCCAGCGAGGGGCCAAGAACCCAGGCTTGCTGGTATTCGGGTAATTGCTGGGCAAATTTTGCTTTCAATGCCCGCTGTTTTTCCGCGGGCAATAATCGCCATTGTTCGTAGGCGGCATTCACTTTCGCCTGATCGATGGTTCCCAGCGATTGCCAGGCGGCAAAACGCGAACGTTCCCGCGATTTTTCCGCAAACGACAAGCTGTCCCATTGCCGCTGTTTCAGCAGTAGGGTTTGCTGTTCGGCAGGAGATAGCTGCAACCAGTGCCTGGCTTGCGCGCGCAATTGTGCCTGTGCTTTTGCATCGAGCTTTGGCCACAAGCCCATCGCGGCTTTCAAGAGGTTTTGTTCCTGCGCCGGCAACTGATCGAAGGTGCTGGTTGCCGCGGGCATGCCCTGTGCAAGTGCGCCGTTGCCAATCAGGCAAAACAGGCAAAGCATCAAAATACGGCAGGCATTAATCATCATGGGTAATCGGCTCGTCGAATTCGGTCGCAATATCGGCTTCCGGTTTGCTGATTTCACCGGATTTAAGCACTTCGAAATTCTCTTCGGGCGCTCCTGCGGCAATCCAGCTCAGGAATGCCAGATCTTCGGCCTGAGCCTGTACTTCCGGGTGTGCGATCACATCGTAATCGGGATGGATGACGGCCGTTTGCACGTCGGTCAATACCAGCTTTGCCGATTCAGGCGCCTGCGCTTGCTGGCTATTCCACCACCACCAGGCCAGTCCGCCAAGCAAGAGTGCTATCAGCAATAATAGCCACGGCCAGACTGCGGTTTTTTTGATTTCAGGTTCGGGTTCAGGCTCGGATACCGGTGTGGGAATCGATGGGGCAAATAACACCGCTGGTCGTTCGCGGGTCTGTATCAGTTCGGTCGGCAATTGTTTTACTTCATCGAAAAAACTGTCGCGCAGGCGTTCCAGCTCGGCGAAATTGAAGCCGGCGGCATGCAATTGTTCCAGGCCGCGTTCCAGCGCGAAACGATAGGTGGTCTCGCTGATATTCAATACCTGTGCCGCATGCGAAAAATCCAGGCCGGCCACTAATCGCAACAGGAGTGCGGCACGCGGGCCGTGGCTTATCGATGCCAATGCCGGCCATGGACTTTGTCCTTGTGCCAATTCCTTGCGCGATAGCAACAAAGTCCAGAAGCGGATTGGCCATTGTGAAATCGGCAGCTCGGCGTATTCGGCATTGAAGGTCGCATCCACGCCTTTCAGAGCCGACTGTAACAAATCGCTGTCGCCGCATTGGGCGCGCGCCAGTACATAAGCTCTGCGATCGATGCCGCGGCGAAACGCCTGCATCGCAATCGAGTTGACGGAAGAATCTTGAGGGGAAGTCACGCGCTATTCTAGTCCTTCGGTATCGTGGAACAATGGTGTTGACAGATAAAAAAATCTTGCTCAGCCGCTATTTTTCTCGCTTGACGCGTGAATCGTTGTGCACAGCTCAAGTCTTCCACTTCACGCGTTTGAATTTGATGACGACTAACGCGCCTCAGACCTGAAAAACGACAGTAAGTGCCTGATTGATTAGCACAATGACAGTTTGGTTAAAATTTCACCAAGCCAACATCAGGCCCGTTTTCACGCGCTTTGCGCAAAAATGTAATAGTCGCCATCCACAGGCTTATCCACAGGACATGTGGATAAGCTATTTTGGCTATATTATTCAATATCTTACAGCACGTTTCTGCGCCAAAAAACAGCTTTGTGCTGCAAGTGTATCCACAGGGATATTGACCCGACTTAAACGCTAGAATTGGTGCATGCCTGATTCCCTTTCGTGCGTTCTAAAGGTCGCGCTACCGTTGCCTTTGCCGCGCTGCTTCGATTATCTACTGCCGTCGCCCCCGCTGCTTGTCGAAAGTCTGGTGGGCTGTCGTGTGCGGGTACCGTTTGGCAATGGCGAGAAGATCGGCATCGTTGAATCCGCACAAATGCAGGGCATACCCGAAACCGAATTAAAAACGGTGCTCGAAGTTCTTGATCAAGAGCCGGTCTTTTCCGGCGAGCTGCTGCAAAACCTGCGCTGGCTTAGCCGATACACCCATGCCCCAATTGGCGAAGTCTATGCCACCGCGATGCCGTCATTATTGCGACAGGGGCGCGAGTTGCCGGACAACAAGATCATTGCCTGGGAATTGACCCCGCTCGGGCGGCATCAGTGGACCTATCTGCGGGCGAATACCAAGTTGCGGAAATTCGCCGAACGTCTGTTGAAACATCCGGTCACCGAAGACCAGCTCGATCTCGATACCGAAAACTGGCGCGCTACTGCCAGTAATCTGAAAAGACGCGGCTTGGTTGAACGGGTTGCGTTGAAACTGGAAACCCATCCGGTCAAAAAGCAGGCAGCGCCGCAGCTCAATGTCGAACAAAAACAGGTGCTGCACGCGATCGAGAAACAGGGGGCGGGTTTTCATTGCCATTTGCTCGAAGGCGTGACCGGCAGCGGCAAGACCGAAGTATATTTGCAGGCAATTGCACACTGTCTTTCGCAAGGAAAGCAGGCGCTGATTCTGGTGCCGGAAATCGGATTGACACCGCAGACGCTGAAACGTTTCCGCGAGCGTCTTGGTGTTCCCGTCTACAGCATGCATTCCGGCTTGAACGATAGCGAACGTGCGCGTGCCTGGTCGGCGATGTGGCGGGGGCAGGCGCATGTGCTGGTCGGAACCCGCTCTGCGGTATTCGCACCGATGCCGAACCCCGGTTTGATCATCGTCGATGAAGAACACGATGCCTCCTACAAGCAGCAGGACGGCATTCGTTATCATGCCCGTGATTTCGCCATCGTGCGTGCCAAAATTCTCGATGTTCCAGTCATTCTCGGCAGTGCTACTCCGTCGCTGGAAAGCCTGCACAATGCCATTGCCGGCCGTTATCAACACCTGCATTTGAAAAAGCGTGCCGGTATCGCAAAACCGCCACGCGTGCGGGTACTGGATGTCCGCAAGCGACCTTTGACGCATGGATTGTCGGGCGAGGCTCTCGAAGCGATCAAGGCTTGCATTGCTCGCGGTGAACAGGCGCTGGTTTTCAAGAACCGACGCGGTTATGCGCCGGTTCTGTTATGCCATGATTGCGGCTGGAGCGCGCAATGCCCGCGTTGTGACAGCCCGATGAGCGTGCATGGCGTCGCGCGAAACCTGCAATGCCATCATTGCGGTCATCGCAAGACAAAACCGGCATCGTGTCCCGACTGCAGCAGCCTGGCTCTGCAGCCGCAGGGCGTCGGTACAGAGCGATTGGAAGAAGCATTGGGGGCCGTATTTCCTGATGTGCCTTTGCTGAGAATCGATAGCCAAACGACACGCAATAAAGACGGTCTGCAGAAAAAACTGGCTGAGCTGGGCGACAAGGCCGGCATCATGGTCGGTACGCAAATTCTTGCGAAAGGGCATGATTTGCCACATCTCACTTTGGTCTGCGTGATCGGCATCGACGAAGGATTGTTTTCCGCCGATTTCCGCGCCAGCGAAAAACTGGCACAGTTACTGATACAGGTTACCGGTCGTGCAGGTCGTGCCGAGTGGCCGGGTGAAGTATTGTTGCAAACGCATCATCCCGAACACCCGATGTTGAACACTTTGCTTGCGGGAGGTTATCCGGCCGTTGCCGCACTCGAACTTGCACAACGTGAGGCGGCCGGTTTTCCGCCGTATGCGCATATTGCTTTGTTGCGGGCAGAAGCCTTGCAGGAAAATGACGTCAATACGTTTTTACGCGAGGCGCATCAGGCTTGCGTGCATCAAGACCAGATTGAAATCAGTGCACCGATGCCGGCACCCATGGCGCGTCGCGCCGGAAAAATGCGCGGCCAGATTTTATTGAGTGCGAACCAGCGTCCGGTGCTGCAAAAAATCCTGCATGATTGGGTACA
>JAKQKT010000292.1 GCA_029560515.1 Pseudomonadota bacterium | reverse complement strand
AATCTGCCCGTTATCCTGGCTCTCAACATGTCGGATACCGCATCGGAAATGGGTATCAAAGTCAATACCGCCAAACTCAGCGACCAGCTGGGTGTTCCGGTCATTTCCATCAGCGGACGAAAAGAAGACAATATTCAGCGGCTGCTTTCGGAAGTGGAAAAAATGCTGAAGACGCCACAGAAGGCATCTGAGCAATCGATTTTTTACAAACTAACCGATGCGGAGAAGCAGATCACGGACGCTGTCCGCCAAAACCTGGCGATAGAAAATCCTTACCGTGCGTTGCTGATCCTTCACCACCACAAATGGCTGCCCTTTTTGCAAAAACCACAAAGGGAGTTACTGGATGCTATCACGATTACCAAGGATTTTCAATCGCTTCGTGCGCAGGTGGATGAAACGCTCGATCGTTACGACCGGTTTATGCCGCTCGTTCGGGATGCCGTTCAGCAACCACCCGCATTTCCCAGCACTGCCACCGACCGCCTCGATGCGGTACTGACACACCGGTTCTGGGGGCCGCTGATTTTTGTAGCCGTTATGATGCTGATTTTCCAGGCTATTTTCGACTGGAGCGGCTATCCGATGGACGCGATAGAAAGCGGATTTGGCCTGATGAGCGAATGGGTGGCTTTGGCGCTTGGAGAAGGCTGGTTCACAGAGTTGCTTACCGATGGTATTCTAGCCGGTTTAAGCGGTATTTTGGTGTTTGTGCCACAAATTGCCCTGCTTTTTCTGCTTGTTGCTATTCTGGAAGAAGTCGGATACATGGCGCGGGTGGTGTTTATGTTCGACAAAACCATGCGGCGTTTCGGTATGAACGGCCGAAGCGTCATATCCCTTATTAGTGGCAGCGCCTGCGCGGTACCCGCTATCATGAGCAGTCGCACCATCGGCAACTGGCAGGAGCGGCTTATTACCATCATGGTCACGCCGTTTATCAGTTGCAGTGCGCGTATTCCGGTCTACCTGGTTTTGATCGGGCTGGCTGTACCGGCAGTAAAAGTGGGTGGCATTTTCAATGCACAATCACTGGTGTTCGGCAGCATGTATGCGTTGGGTGTCGTGGCAGCCTTTTTATCGGGCTGGGCCATGAAGAAATGGTTGCGTACCCGGGAGCCGTCGTTTCTGGCCATAGAACTTCCTGAATACCGCATGCCGCATTGGAAAAACGTGTGGTTGTCGGTTTGGGAAAAAGTAGTAGCATTTATAGCCGGTGCCGGCAAAATCATCCTTGTGGTTTCCGTTGTTTTGTGGGCCTTGTCCCGTTTTGGTCCGGGCGATGCGATTAGCGAAGCCACACAAACAGCGCATATCGAAGCCCGCACTATGCAGCTCGATTCCAATCAGACGGAAGATTTTGTGCAGCAGCGTCGCCTGGAGGCCTCTTTTGCCGGGAAAATGGGAAAATCGTTCGAGCCGCTGATACGTCCGCTGGGCTACGACTGGAAAATCGGCATAGCCTTGCTGACCAGTTTCGCTGCACGGGAAGTTTTTACCGGAACGCTGGCAGTGCTGTACAATATGGGATCGGAAGAAGGCGATATCAATAACCGCAACGAAAACGCAGCGAAAGCCACCCTGCGCAGCAAGATGAAAACGGAAACGTTCAGCGATACCGGCCAGCCTGTATATACGCTGGCCACTGCGCTGTCG
>JAKQKT010000177.1 GCA_029560515.1 Pseudomonadota bacterium | reverse complement strand
GCTCTGTGGACAGGTTCGCAAAACCTTGACTGAGGCCTTAATCGGATATGCCGTCATGGTCGAATTCAGATAGGATTCACCCCTGAACCACCAAACTCCACGCATTCCTGATTGGCCCCAAAGGCCCGAGACATTACACTATCCAAATGAAACGTTTTATTGCCCCGATCACCATTCTGTTCGTCGCACTGCTTGCGGCGCCAGCATCGGCTGACCAGCGCAAAGGAGACGGCAAAGGTAATGGCAACGGCGATCAGCCCCGCATCGAGAGCAAATCGAGCTTGACCGATTCGGTACGCAGGGTGGAACGCCAGACCGGTGGTGAAGTTCTGAGCGCAGAGCCGGTGCAGCGCGGAGGCCGTCAGGTGAATCGCGTGAAGGTATTGACCAATGATGGCCGCGTTCGCGTCATGCAGGTCGATACCCAGCAAGAAGGCAATAAAAAAACCCCTCCAGCCCGCAATCAAAACAGTGCGGATAAGGACGGCGGTGACCCAGTTCAGTTTTAACCCGGCCCTGAGACGGCCGGATCCCGTCACAGGAGACGCATATGCGCATATTACTGGTTGAAGATGAAGCGCCGCTTCGTGAAACCTTGGCTGCCCGATTAAAACGCGATGGCTTCGCCGTCGATACGGCCGCCGATGGTGAGGAAGGTTTTTATCACGGCAAAGAAGTGCCTTTCGATATCGCGGTTATCGATCTCGGCTTGCCGAAAATGTCCGGCATGGATCTGGTCAAAAAGCTGCGCGAAGTCGGGCAGAAATTTCCGATCCTGATTCTTACCGCACGTTCGAGTTGGCAGGATAAAGTCGAAGGATTGAAGGCCGGTGCCGATGATTATCTGGTAAAGCCTTTCCATGTTGAAGAACTGCTGGCGCGCATCAATGCCTTGTTGCGCCGCGCCGCTGGCTGGAGCAAACCGACACTGGATTGCGGCCCGGTGCGTCTCGATCTGTCCTCGCAGACGATTACCGTCAACGGCCTGGCCGTCGACCTGACCAGCTATGAATACAAAGTGCTGGAATACTTGATGTTGCACGCGGGCGAGTTGGTATCCAAGGCAGATCTTACCGAGCATATTTACCAGCAGGATTTTGATCGCGATTCCAATGTGCTTGAAGTGTTCATCGGCCGCTTGCGGAAGAAACTGGATCCCGATGGCGAATTGAAACCTATAGAAACCGTTCGCGGTCGCGGCTACCGCTTCGCCATTCCTCGTAGCGAATAGACGCATGGCGTGGCGCACGCTTTCACTCAACTCGCGGCAATTACTGGCGGCCAGTCTGGGACTGGTCGCTTTTTTAGGCTTGACCGGTTACGCACTGGATCGCGCATTCCAGGAAACGGCACTAAGCAATTTACGTCAACGGCTCGATAACTATTCGCGCGCCTATTTGCGCAATAGCGACTTCGATGCTGAAGGTCGATTCAAATCTCCCGATGCATCACCGCCGGATCCGCGCTTTGACAGGCCGGGCAGTGGTCTTTATGCCGTAGCGGCAGGCAAGGGGTTTCGCTGGGAATCGGCTTCCACGCTGGGACGCAGCATTCCCGCACCGGAGGCGATTGCACCCGGTGAGGCGACGATTGAAGGGCCGCAGGCCTACCAGCAGCCCGACGGCAAGGTATTGAAGTTGTATCGTCTGAGCCAGACCACTATTTGGGAGGCCGGTTCGGGCGAGATCGAGCTGACCTTTGCGATCTATGAAGATACCTCGGCACTGGACAAGCAGATCGCCGTTTTCAGGCGCGCACTCTGGAATTACCTCGGATTGGCAACAGTTCTGTTATTGCTGTTGCAAACACTGGTGCTGCGCTGGAGTCTGTTACCGCTACGGCAGCTTGAAAAAGAATTGAAACAGGTGCAAAGCGGTTTGAGTCAGCGCTTGACCGGTCAGCATCCGCGTGAATTGGAACCCATCGCCGACAGCTTGAATGCCTTCATTGAAAGCGAGCGCAGTGGCCTGGAGCAAAGTCGAAATACCTTGTCCGATTTGGCGCACAGTCTGAAAACACCACTGGCGGTGTTGCGTGCGCGCCTTGATGCCGATGCGACACACGAAAGCCTGCGCAGTGAAGTGCAGGCACAAACCCAGCGCATGGATGAGATTGTGTCTTATCAGTTATCGCGCGCGGCGCGCAGCGGTCACGCCCTGTTTTCCGCACCGATTGAAATCGAACCACGCGCACTGGAAATCGTTCAAAGTCTGGAAAAGGTTTATAAGAACAAAGGCATCATTTGCGAATTCGAAATGGATGAGGCATCGCGGTTTTATGGCGAGCTTGGCGACTTGCAGGAATTGCTCGGCAACTTGCTGGAAAACGCATTCAAATGGGCGCGGACGAAAGTGTTGCTTACCGTGAAGGTGGAGCCTGCCCCTACCAATCGCCGACCTGGTGTTTCATTTTGTGTTGAAGATGACGGCCCCGGCATCGAACCAAAAAATGTCGAGCGCATGCTGCAACGGGGTGTGCGTGGCGACGAACGGGTGCAAGGGCATGGCATCGGTCTTGCGATCGTGCAGGACATCGTGCATTCGTATCGTGGCGAACTGACAATCGGGAAATCGGCCGAACTGCACGGTGCCGAAATTTCAATCCGGATACCGCCGGTCTTCTGATCTTTGCTTCTGAATCAAACCGACGTAAATCGGAATAACTTACATCGCTTTATCAGCGAAACATTCCCGGCAGCATCGAGTGCCAGCGTGGCGATACAGTACGGGGAGCCGAGCTCCGCGTTGCACGAACCGGGGTTGGACGGCTCACTGTCACGGGTGCCGTATTCACGGTCTCATTTTCCTGGCCGGCATTGGATTGCGTGATCACGCGCGTCTTGGGACAGGCACTTGGTTCATCACCATTGGTGTTGGCCGCAGCGAAAGCCGGATTGGCAATCAAGAGCAATAAAAAAAGACAGATTGATGATGAATTCATTAGGACAGTCCCCAAAACCCCGATGTCTTTAAGATGCACTCGCCTGGCAAAAGGTTGC
>JAKQKT010000283.1 GCA_029560515.1 Pseudomonadota bacterium | reverse complement strand
GAAATTCCTGCATGGAGACAAATCATGAACGACATGATTGCCTCTCTTGTCGATGCCTGGGGCGGGGCTCTGCTGAATTTTTTATGGCAAGGTTTGCTTGTCGGCATCATCGCCGCTTTTCTGCTCGGGCTTACACGGCAGGCCAGGCCACAGGTTCGTTATGCCATTGCGTGTGTAGCCTTGCTGCTTTGTTTTGCATTGCCCGTGATCAGTGTCTGGCACGCGCTTTCGATTGACACGAATAACGATGCCGGTTTTGTCGCCATGCCGAAAGCATTGGATCTTGGTGCATCTCTCGATGCCAGGATTTCAACAGACATGGTGACTGACGGAATCTATCGGCAAATCCCCTGGATAGTGATTGCATGGTCTTTGGGCTGTGCATTTTTCTCCTTGCGCATGGCGATGGGATTGTCCTGGATATCCAATGCACGACGTCATTCGATTGCCAGCAGTACAGGATCACTGCAGTCGAAACTGAATTTGCTTGCCATACAATTCAACGTGCGGCGCCCCATCCAATTGCTGATCTGCAATGACATAGACGGTCCTGTTACTGCCGGTTGGTGGAAGCCCGTAGTGCTGGTTCCGGCAGCATTGGCTTCCAGACTGCCACCGGACTACATCGAAGCACTGCTTGCGCACGAACTTGCCCATATCAAACGTCATGATTATCTGGTCAATCTGATTCAAAGCTTTATCGAAGCCGTACTGTTTTTTCATCCGGCAGTGTGGTGGTTGTCAAAACAGATTCGCATCGAACGCGAAAACATTGCCGATGATCTTGCCGCCGAAGTGCTTGGCGAGCCGCGTCAATTGGCGGTCGCACTCGCTGCGTTGGATGAATTTCAATTTGCCGGACCCTTGCTCGCACCGGCCGCCCATGGAGGAAATCTTATGTCGCGTATCCAACGATTAATGAAACCCACCCAGCACGTACTTGGCTGGAAAATGTCAGCCCTGCTGATTGGCCTGACAATGGCATGTATCACCGTGTATGCCCATGACGAAACATCAGTGTCAGGAAAGACTGCAGCATCGACTTTAACCTCCGTCGCTGCCGTTGATGCTGCCGATGCAGTCAATGAAGACGCAGAAGTCATGGCAGCAGATGCTGAAACAGCCGCTTCCGATGCTGAAACGGGTGCGGCAGATGCCGAAACCGCTGCCAGCGACGCCGAAACAGCCGCCGCCGATGCAGAAACAGCGGCATCCGATGCGGAAACGGTCGCTGCAGATAATGCCGCCTCCGCCGCCGACGAAGTTGACGATGCGGATAACAGTGGCGTGACAATCAACGGCCCGTCCCGCCATGAAACCTATGCGCTGGTGACCGCTGGTAAGGAAGGCATGATGATCTCGGGCAATTGGAAGGACATTGCCGCAGTCAAAAAAGCCCGGAAAACGATAGCGGGGGATTTCCTGTGGTTCCGCCGTAACGGCAAGACCTACATCGTGCAGGAACCGGCAGTCATCTCGGAAATAAAAGCCGCATGGCAGGACAGTGAGAAACTGGGTATCCAGATGGATGCTCTCAGCGCAAAGATGGATGTGCATAGCAAAGTCATGGATGGCATCAGCGCGAAAATGGATATGGCATCCAAGGGTGGCGATGAACACAGCGAGCTGATGGAAAAAACCGGACGACAAATGGAAGTGCTTGGAAAACAGCAGGAAACCATTGGCCGCGAAATGTCAGCCATCAGCCAAAGAATGGCCGTTGCAAAAACCGATGCACAACATCAAGCCATAAGCCGTGAAATGCAGGTGCAGGAAGATAAAATGGCCGCACTGAGTCGAGAAATGCAAAAGCTGAGCGCCATCATGGATCAACACGGCGCGCAGCTTGAAAAACAATTGAAGCCCCTTGAAACGCTGGGCAGGGAAATGGAAGTTGCCAGCAAGCCGCTTAATGAATTAGGCCGGCAAATGTCCGAGCTCGGCAAGCAACAGGAACGCTTGAGCAAGGTGGCTGATGAAAAAGTATTGGGCATCATCGACAGCAGTCTGAAAAATGGCCAGGCGCTGCCGGCTGGAAATTTCGCGCCAAAATAAAAACGGTATATTTACCGGTAAAAAAGGCAGCCGTGCTGCCTTTTTACTTTTTGGGAATATTTGCCGTTGCCATCAGTAAAAAAATGAAATCCTGTCCAACAACTTCCTGATGCTTGTGCGCAGCGTCTGCGGTTCGAGGACCCGCACGTCAGCTCCGATGCTCAACAATTGTCCCGCGGCAAACTCATTCGATTCAATCGGTACGACGACTTTCGTCCATCCTGCGTTGGCGGAGTCGGCCATTGCGCTGCGTTTTGCGGCTTCACCCACGGCAGCGCTCAACTCCAGCAAGCGTTTCATGCCGCGTGGCGTTACAAGCAGCGTTGCTTCGTCACGGTAGATTTCGGTTTCAAACCGCTGCGTGGATTGTTTCCAGAATTCCGCCAGGTCAAATTTTTTCGGACGCCGAAATTTTGTTTCGGTGATTGCCAGTTGCAGGATGTTCGAAAGTCGGTAAATTCGCGGTTCCCTGCTTTCATCGGCGAGTGCTGCGGTGTACCAGATGCCGGCTTTGAGTATCAGGCCGAGCGGTTTGATGGTTCGCGTCTTTTCGCCTTTCCAGCTTTCATAGCGCATCGCGGCGATTCGCTGGTTCCAGACGCAATGTGCAATCGCCTGCAAATGATCGGTCGGTACTGCGGCACGAAACCAGTCGATCGGATCGAAATGCAACCTCGAGTTCACTTGTTCCGCATTGTCGCGAAGTGCTTCGGGCAACGA
>JAKQKT010000277.1 GCA_029560515.1 Pseudomonadota bacterium | reverse complement strand
AACCATGCCGGCGTGATGCAGCGTTTATTGCTGCGCTACAGCCAGGCCTTGATGACCCAGATGATGCAGACCGCCGTTTGCAACCGGCACCATTCAGTCGAACAGCAATTAAGCCGCTGGCTATTGCTGACGCTCGACCGGGTTCCGACTCGCGAATTGATCATGACGCAGGAACTCGTGGCGAGCATGCTGGGTGTGCGGCGCGAGGGCATTACCGAAGCAGCGGGAAAATTACAGAGCGCAGGTTTCATCCGTTATCGTCGTGGACATATCTCCGTGCTCGATCCGGCCGGATTGGAAACGCGTGCTTGCGAATGCTATGCCGTGGTCAAGACGGAATTGAACCGCCTGCTGTCGGATGTGCATTAACCCGTAGGAGGGCCCTTGGGCCCGACCGTTCCAATCGAATAATTCGGTCGGGCTCAAGGGCCCTCCTGCGGGGTGTTTATGCGCGTTGTCGCAAAGACTGGTTTCGGCAGCAGAGAATACTTGAAACCTCTCTCCATTGAATGTGGTTCACCCTGAAAACTCACGCATCCATTCGAAGATCATCCGCATGCGGCGGGTAAGGTGCAGCGCGGACATGGCCAACCGGTTCACCGGCCAGCTTGCTGGAAAAACCATGATTGATATCACGGTGATGGGCTTCATCGGCGCGTACCAGCACAATGACGTCGCGCAGGGTCGCCGAATCCGGCAGTTTCCAGTAGTGCTTTGCGATGGCGGGGGCAGGCAAATCCGGTGAACGACCTTCATCGAGTTCCCGCAGGTATTGGGTATAGCTGATGACAGCTTCTTCCTCGAAATAGCCGACGACACGATGCGCGGTTCTGGCGGATACCAGATACAACAGGAAAAATCCGCTGAAAAAAATCCATTGCACGAACAGGATGGTCGCCCGTTCGAAAAACGATGGCTTTGTAATTTCGATGAATGTCATCAGATGCATCCGCTCGTTTTCGGCTTCTTCCATCAGGGTGCGAATCCAGCCTTCATCATCGACCATGCGACGAAGGCATCTCAGATGGATGATCATGCCGCCGACCATGCCGGGCACCGCCGCCACGGTTTCCAGCACGATGGCGCGATGACCATAACGCTTGGCAAAAAAGGTGTCGGCGCAAAAACGGAGAAATTTCGTAAAGCCAAGTGCAAAACGGTCGGAAAATGTTTTCGGCACATGGTGTGGCTTGTGGTACAGCTTGTTCACGATGCGCATCTCGGTATCGCGCTTTTCAATCCGGATGACTGGTTCGCCGTCGTGACTCATTGCGAAGCAATCGAGGAAACCCGGAATGGATGCTGGCGACTGCCATCCCTGCTGATTTCCAAGGTTGTCGCGGTACTCACGCGCCAGACCGTATTTCCCACATCATCGGCAACCAGCAGTGCACCCTTTTTATCGAGTGCCACGCCTACGGGACGACCATAGGCTTCGCCGTCCGTGCTCAGGAAACCGGTCAACACATCGATGGGTTTTCCGGCAGGCTTGCCGTTTTTGAATGCGACAAAAATCACCTTGTAGCCACTATGCGGTTTGCGATTCCATGAGCCGTGCTGGCCGACAAACATGCCGTTGGCAAACACATCGGGCAAGCTTGTGCCGACCGAAGAAGCGAGGCCAAGTGAAGCCGTATGCGGTCCGAGTGCGTAATCCGGCGCAATCGCGTTTGCGACCAGTTCGGGATTTTGCGGCTTAACGCGAACATCCACATGCTGGCCGTAGTAGCTGTAAGGCCAGCCATAAAATGCGCCGTCGCGCACCGATGTCATGTAGTCCGGCACCAGATCACTGCCTATTTCATCGCGCTCGTTGACCGATGTCCAAAGCAAACCGCTCTGCGGCTCCCAGGCCATGCCGACCGGGTTGCGAAGCCCGGAGGCAAAAACGCGATGGTCGCCCGATGCGATATCGACTTCCCAGATCGCGGCACGTTCGAATTCCACTTCCATGCCGCGTTCGGCAACATTGCTGTTCGAGCCGACGCTGACATACAGTTTTTTTCCATCGACACTGGCAATAATGTCTTTTGTCCAGTGATGGTTGATCGTGCCGGCAGGCAAGGAAAGAATTTTTGTCCCGGCAGAGGTAATTCTGGTGTCGCCATTTTTATAGGGAAAGCGGATTACCGCATCGGAATTGGCGATGTATAAATCATTGCCGATCAAGGTCATGCCGAATGGTGAATTCAGGTTTTCAAGCAAAACGGAGCGCAGGTTGGCAATGCCGTCGTTGTCGGTATCGCGCAGCAACGTGATGCGGTTTGCACTGGGTACCGCAGCACCGGCTTTTTTCATTACCGCAGCCATCACGACGCCCTTGATGCCCTTGCCATCATCGGGTTTGGGTGGTGCATTGGTTTCCGCGACCAGTACATCGCCATTGGGCAGGACATAAAGCCAGCGCGGATGATCAAGCTTGTCGGCGAATGCAACGACTTGCGTGCCGCCAACCGGGATCGGTTTTTTGCCATGAGGCCAGGCGATTGCCGGCGCAATATTGATTGTCGGTATCACTGTCTTCCGGGGTGCCGGCAGCGTGGGCTGTGGCCCAGTGCCGGCGGAAACGGATTGTTTTGCCATTTCACTGCAGGCGGTCAACGAGATGATCAATGCGCCGAAAAATACAGCACATGACGGTAATCGAGTTGGCACACCCAGAGCGAAATGGCGGGACATTACAGACGGCCCATCAACACCAGAACAATCACGATGACGACCACGAGGCCAAGCCCACCGCTGGGCGCATAGCCCCAATTTTTGCTGTGGCCCCAGTTTGGCAATGCGCCGACCAGCATCAGGATAAGAATGATTAAAAGAATTGTGCCCAAGCTCATGTGAATCTCCTTGAAGTTTTTGTCATGTAAAAAAGCAGCGAAATCCTGTGGATTCCGCTGCCCGGTCAAACAGCAGAAT
>JAKQKT010000276.1 GCA_029560515.1 Pseudomonadota bacterium | reverse complement strand
TGCCATCGCCGGTCTCCGGAAAAATCCTGAAGCTCGCTGGCGGGCCCGGTGACGTGATCAACACTGGCGCACTGCTGGTGGAATTCGAAATGGATATGAGCTTGCCGCAGCGTGCAGAAGCGCAGGATACCGGGCATCAACATGGTGCCGCGGCGCATGCGCCTGCAGAAACCTCGCACGCGAATTCCGCAATTCCGCCGACCGTCGTTGCGCCGACTGAAGAAGTGCCGAAATCCGCCGATGCCGGCACCGTGGTCGGCGCGATGCAAAGCAGCGATGCCATCCGCAGCGAACAGACATTGGCGATCGGTGGCGTCAAAGCGGTTCCCGCCGTGCGTGCGCTTGCAAAAAAACTCGGCGTCGATCTCGCGCGCGTCAATGCGACGGGGGCCGGCGGCGTAGTGACCATGAGCGATGTCAAAAATGCGGCGGCCAATGGCAGTGCAAAACCGCAAGCTGCCGTACGTGCACAAGCAGCACCGATGGCGACGGCGTCATTGTTCGGCAATGACGCGCCTCCGCCTGCCCTGCGTGCGCCATCAACAACGCCTACTGTGAAAAAAGCCGATGCCCCGATGGATGTGGACCAGCCGATTCGCGGGGTGCGCCGCAACATGATCCGCGTAATGAGCGAAGCCCATGCGCAAGTCGTGCCGACGACCTTGATGGATGACGCCGATATCCATTCCTGGGCACCGGGTGAAGACATTACCGTTCGCCTGATTCGCGCCCTCGTGGTGGCTTCGCAGGCAGTGCCTGCCTTGAACTCCTGGTTCAACGGCAAGGAAGGCACCTTGCGCCGACATTCCAGAGTCGATATCGGCATAGCGGTCGACACCGACGACGGTCTGTTCGTGCCGGCCCTGCGAAATTGCGAAAACATGACTGCACAGGATGCCCGTCAAGCCATCAATCGCATTCGCGAACTGGTGAAAACACGCGCGATTCCGCCGGAAGAATTACGCGACTTCACGATCGTGCTGTCGAACTTCGGCGTGTTTGCCGGCAAGTATGCAACGCCCGTGGTTACGCCGCCCTGCGTTTGCATCGTGGGAGCCGGCCGCCTGTTTCATGAGTTGGTACCCGTACTTGGCGGCGTGGAAACCCATCGCATCATGCCGATCTCGCTAACATTCGATCACCGCGCCTGCACTGGCGGCGAAGCGGCACGTTTCCTTCGTGCATTGCTGGATGATTTACAACGCGCACGCTGATCTGATGCAAAGTTGATTGACCGCATGAATCCACGGGGAAAATAGGTCGATACGCGATAGAGGAATTTTCCAAGGGAGCGATGTCAGCCGCTCCTAAGGCATTTCGGCCCATTGCCCGACTGTCACACGATCACGATGTTCAAGATCCCTGACTGTTTCGACATGGACAAAACCCGCTTCGAAAAACAATCCGCGCACGGCTTCGCCCTGATCAAAACCGTGCTCGATCATCAGCCATGCATGCGGCAAACAATGCTTTTGTGATTGCGAAACAATGAGGCGGATATCATCGAGGCCATCCGAACCCGAAACCAATGCAGACAGGGGTTCGAAACGAAGATCCCCCAATGACAGATGCGGGTCGTTGCTCGGGATATACGGTGGATTGCTGACGATCAAATCGAATTTCCGGTTTTGCAATCCGGCGAACCAGTCGCTTTGAATGAATTCGACTCGCAGATGATTTGTCCGTGCATTTTCGATTGCCACGGCAAGCGCATTCGCGCTTTTATCAACGGCGACGACTGCGGAGTTTTTGCATTCACTTGCCATTGCCAATGCGATAGCACCCGTTCCCGTACCCAGATCAAGAATGCGAAGTTTTTTATCGGGCGAAAATTTCGAAATCGCCAACTCGACCAACAGTTCCGTTTCCGGCCGCGGGATCAGGGTATCGGCAGTGACTGCCAAATCGAGCGTCCAGAACCCGCGTGATCCAATGATATGGGCGACAGGCTCACCGGCTTTGCGACGCTGCAGCAGTTCAAGGAATTTTGCCTGCACCGTGGGATGCAATTCGTCGTCGCCATGCGCAATAAACCATGCACTGTTTTTTTCGAGCACGAAGCCGAGCAGCAACTCGGCATCGATACGTGCCGATTCCGATCCGATTTCCGAACTTGCCTCGCGCAGCAAGGCGGTAATCGTCGCCATTAGGCTGCCAGCAGATGGATCAATTCCACCAGGCTGGCGCAGATAAAACCACCGAGAAAAAACAGGTAGGAAAGACGCAGAAAACGATATTTGAAATGCGCAAGGTAGTAACCGATCGCATACACGTCTTTCGCCATGGTTTCATATACCGAGCCATCGGCTTTCAGGGCTTCGGAAATTTCATCGAGAAAGCGCTCGCGCGGCAATTCGGCAAAATGGCCGAAAAACATCAGGTTGAATTGCGGTGGCAATTCACCCGGACCGATTCGCAATGGCCGGTACTTGGGCAGCACCGCGATTATGGCAAGCAGCAAGGCAATCAGCACGAATCCGGCCAGAGTCAGCATGGCCGCACGTAGGTCGGGGTCTTTCAGATTGGCCAGAATCATCGTCAATACGATCGACGAAACGGTGATCAGGATATTGGCCTTGTTGTCGGCCATGACCGACAACTGGACATGATGTTGCTGCATGGTTCGCAGCATATTGTCGCTGGTATTTCGCTCCGGAATGGCAGCGAAAGCCTCTTCGATTTTCTGATTTTCGGTTTGCGGATTTGTCGTCATTGCGGCACCTCGGGTAGCGGAATGATAACGCGCAATCCGCTTGCTCGGGTGCCGTCGGACAGAATGCGCTTGCCGGCTCCGGATACAACACGACCCGGTACGGAATGATCCGGTACCGGGTCGGGTCTATGTCGCAATGAAGTCTTGAGCGCTTGTCGCCGTGAAGAATTTACGCAAGGTCGAAGCGGTCATTGTTCATGACTTTGGTCCAGGCCGCGACGAAGTCGGTTACAAACTTTGCTTGAGCATCGCCGGTCGCATAGACCTCGGCGATTGCCCGCAACTGCGAGTTGGAGCCGAACACGAGATCAACAACCGTTCCCGTCCACTTCACTTCGCCGGTCTTGCGATCACGGCCTTCAAGCACATTGGCATCACCGGCCGAACGCTTCCAGCTCGTGCCCATATCCAGCAGGTTCAGGAAGAAATCGTTGCTCAGGGTTTCCGGGCGCTTGGTGAACACGCCATGCTTGGCCTGTCCGACGTTGGCATTCAAGGAACGCAAGCCGCCGACCAGGACCGTCATTTCCGGTGCTGTGAGCTTGAGTAATTGCGCCTTGTCGATCAGCAGTTCCGCTTGTTTGTCTGCAAATTCTTTCTTGGCGTAGTTACGGAAACCGTCGGCATTCGGTTCGAGCGGAGCGAACGAATGGGCATCGGTCTGTTCCTGCGTCGCGTCCGTGCGGCCTGGAGCGAAGGGCACAGTCACGTCACTTCCCGCTTTTTTCGCAGCAGCTTCGATGGCTGCGCTACCGCCCAGCACGATGAGATCGGCCAGCGACACTTTCTTGCCGCCGGTAGCCGAAGCGTTGAACTCGGCCTGGATGGCTTCAAGTTTGGCCAGAACCGTCACCAACTGCGCCGGCTGGTTGGCTTCCCAATCTTTCTGTGGCGCAAGACGAATACGTGCGCCGTTCGCACCGCCACGCTTGTCGCTGCCGCGGAAGCTCGATGCCGATGCCCATGCGGTCGAAACAAGCTGCGAGATCGACAGGCCGGAAGCAAGAATCTTTGCTTTCAGCGCCGTGATGTCTTGTGCATCAACCAATGCATGATCGACTGCCGGAACCGGGTCTTGCCAGATCAACACTTCGGATGGAACCAGCTTGCCCAGATAACGGGCACGCGGGCCCATGTCGCGATGAGTCAGCTTGAACCAGGCGCGGGCGAAGGCATCGTGGAATTCCTGCGGATTCTGGTGGAAGTGGCGCGAAATTTTTTCGTAAGCCGGATCCATGCGCAACGACATATCAGCCGTCGTCATCATCGGCGGATGTTTTTTGGAGGGATCATGCGCATCCGGAATCAGGTCTTCGGGCTTGCAGTTTTTCGGCGTCCATTGGTGTGCACCTGCCGGGCTCTTGGAAAGCTCCCACTCGTAACCGAACAACATGTTGAAGTAACCCATGTCCCATGTGGTGGGGTTGGGTTTCCAAGCACCTTCGATACCACTGGTGATCGCATGCACACCTTTTCCGCTGCCAAACTTGTTGGTCCAGCCAAAACCCTGTTCTGCGATATCGGCGCCTTCCGGCTCGACACCAACCAAAGCCGCATCACCTGCACCATGAGCTTTTCCGAAGGTATGGCCACCGGCGACCAGCGCCACGGTTTCGTAATCGTCCATGGCCATACGTGCAAAGGTTTCACGGACATCGCGACCGGAGGCAATCGGATCGGGATTACCATCTGGACCTTGTGGATTCACGTAAATCAAACCCATCTGCACGGCAGCCAATGGATTGGCAAGTTCGCGGTCGCCCGAGTAACGGCTGTTGGCTTTGTCACTGGTGGCGAGCCATTCCGTTTCGGCGCCCCAGTTGATTTCGTCTTCGGGTTCCCAGATATCGGAACGACCGCCGCCGAAACCAAAGGTTTTGAAACCCATCGAATCCATTGCGACATTCCCGGCCAACACAAACAAGTCAGCCCATGAAATTTTGCGGCCATACTTCTGTTTGATCGGCCACAACAAGCGACGCGCCTTGTCGAGATTGCCGTTATCAGGCCAACTGTTCAACGGTGCGAAGCGCTGGTTGCCGGTGCCGGCACCACCGCGACCATCGGCGATGCGGTAAGTGCCCGCAGCATGCCAGGTCATTCGAACCATCAAGCCACCGTAATGGCCCCAATCGGCCGGCCACCAGTCTTGCGAATCGGTCATCAGGGCGGTGAGATCTTTGACCACGGCATCGAGATCAAGCGTCTTGAATTCTTCGGCATAATTGAAGTTTTCGCCCATCGGGTTGGATTTCGATGACTGGCCATGAAGAATCTTGAGATTTAGTTGGTTCGGCCACCAGCTGGCATTGGTCTGACCAGTAGATACCGCATGACTGCCGGCTCCCGAAAATGGGCATTTTGATTCGTTTGACATGGTTCTTCTCCTTTGGCTGTTTGTTCTACTACCAGGTTCAGTGTTTGCGCTTGCGCAGTACTCGAACCCATTAATTCTGGTTATCAACCTGATACAGGCTGATCACAGAAGCTCACTTTCCGCTCCTGATAGTGATTTATCAAATTAATTGTTATGATCCAATCAATAGCTTTTAACTATATGAAGAATTTCCATGAACCTGCGTGACCTGCGGTATCTGATCGCCCTCGCCGACCTTCGGCATTTCGGCCGTGCGGCGGAATACTGCCATGTCAGCCAGCCTACGCTCTCCACGCAAATCAGGAAACTGGAAGAAGAACTTGGCGTGCAATTGATCGAACGCTCGCCACGCCAGGTCATGCTCACGCCTGCAGGCAGCGACATCATCATGCGCGCCCGGCGGGTGCTTGCCGAAGTCGACCAGATGCGCGAAACGGCGAGACGCACTTCCGATCCGGAAGCCGGGAGTGTGCGTTTTGGAATTTTTCCGACACTTGCGCCCTATCTCTTGCCACATGTCGTTCCGAATATTCGCGCCCGCTTTCCAAGGCTTGAATTATTGCTGGTCGAAGAAAAAACCGAAGTGATTTTGCAGATGCTGCGCGAAGGCCGGCTCGATTGCGCGGTACTTGCACTGCCATTGCACGAAGACTGGCTGGATATCGAATTCCTGTTTGATGAACCTTTCATGCTGGCGGTTCCTGCCAAACATCCGCTGGCAAGCCACCGCAATCTGCAATTGAATTTTATTGTAAGGTTTAATGCAGACGGGAGTCTTGATGAAACGTTTAATAATGTTGGGTATATTATTTTTGATGCGACCAGTGAAAGTTATTTTCCAAAAATTAAAAGAATACAGGGCTCGAACGATTTAATTATGACTTCTATTGTTGGAGAAACATCTTCTTCTGCATATAATTACAAAATAATGAAAATTATGGAAAATGGACAGCCTGATTACTCTTTTGGAGACTTTGGAATAGTTGAATTAAACCCAGATACTGCTTTTCATGCCTGTGATATGGCATTACAAAATGATGGCAAAATTGTGATTGCTGCAACAGCACTATTCGATGAAATTGGATATGATTCAGGCTTTGGGGTGATACGGCTTGCCCCCAATAGTAATTTGCATGGAAAAGTTTATTGTGATGATGATCAAAATGGAGTGATGAATGGTATTGAACCTGGGTTAAAGCAAAAAATTGTTAAAATTGAACCGGGACCGACATATATTAGTACGCTAAATGAGGGTGATTTTTACTATGCAAATCAACCGGGGTTCTATTCGGTGAGCATTGTAGTGCCACCATATTGGGTTCAGAGTTCAGTGCCTGAGTTGTTTGAAACAGAAATTAGTGAGCCTAATCAATATATTAGTGATTTGAATTTTGGAATTTATCCACGTGTAAATATTACCGATTTGGCAACTAACGTTACTGGTATTGCAACAAGGGCTGGATTTGAAACCCAATATTGGGTAAACTACTCAAACTTTGGAACCAATACACAATCAGGCATTTTGAGTTTTGAATACGACAACAAGCTGAGCTTTGTAAGTTCAGATATTCCCCCAACGAGTCATGTGGGGAATCTGCTGCAATGGGAATATAATGGGCTTGGCAGCTTAGAGTCTCGTCAAATTATTGCAGTATTTCAGGTTCCGGGAGTTGAATTTATGGGTGATTCCTTGATTTCGTCATGCACTATTACCCCTTACCTAAATGATACCTTGCTTTTAAATAACTACGATACAATACAGCAGGTGATAACAGGTTCGTATGATCCAAACGATAAGCAGGTAGAACCCAGTGGTGTAGGTAATTCAGGGCTCGTGTTGTTTGAAACATGCCTTGAATATACAATCCGTTTTCAGAATACTGGCACTGATACTGCCTTCAATGTAATGGTGGTTGATACCTTGAGTGATGCCTTAGATGTAGAATCATTTTCCTTGTTAGCTTCCAGTAGCCCTTGTGAATTTTATATTCGAAACAGTGATAATGGGAAATCAGTGCTGATTTTTAAATTTAATAATATTAGGTTGCCGCATCAAAGCGTAGATGAATTGGGTAGTAATGGGTTTGTTAAATTTTCCATCAACCCACTAGCTCAGTTAAACGAACACACCGAAGTACTTAATGATGCTAATATTTACTTTGATTATAACCCTCCGATAGTAACAAATACCGTTATAAATACTTATGTGTCGGCCATAACATCATCCAAACTTTTTGAAACCAAAGTCCTTGTATATCCAAATCCGACCACAGGAATTATAAGGGTTGACTCAGATAATGTTTTAGGGATAAGCGTAATTGGACTTGATGGGAAAAATATAATGACTAAAAAATCAAGTAATGAGGTTGATTTAAGTTCATTGCCCAAGGGTATTTATTTCCTGAAAATAGAGTTAAGCACGGGTATAATGGTTGTTAAAA
>JAKQKT010000267.1 GCA_029560515.1 Pseudomonadota bacterium | reverse complement strand
CTTCCGGCCGCATGTACGGAAAGAGCAGCACATCGCGGATGGATGGCACGTCGGCTATCAGCATGACCAGCCGGTCGATGCCGACGCCGAGTCCGCCTGTGGGCGGCAGCCCGTACTCCAGCGCGCGAATGTAGTCGGCGTCGAAATGCATGGCTTCATCGTCCCCGCCCTCTTTCTGTTCGACTTGCGCCTGGAAACGGGCAGCCTGGTCCTCCGCGTCGTTCAGCTCGGAAAAGCCGTTCGCGATTTCCTTGCCGTTGATGAACAACTCGAAACGGTCGGTCAACTCGGCGTCATGATCGTTGGCACGCGCCAACGGGCTCACTTCGACCGGGTGATCGGTAATGAAAGTAGGTTGAATCAGGGTGTGTTCAACGGTCTTTTCGAAGACCTCCAGCAAAATCTTGCCCCAGCCATAGCCTTTTTTCAGCTTGATGCCGAGACGCTGGCAATGAGCGGTCATGATGTCGATATTGCGAAGATCTTCACGCTTGATGTCGGGGTTGTGTTCCAGCACCGCGTCGGTCATCGACCAACGACGGAATGCCGGACCAATATCGATCGCATTGCCTTCCCATTGCAACTCGGTGGTGCCGAGCACTTGTTTCGCAGTGTCGCGAATCACGCCTTCGGTCAGGTCCATGATTTCGCTGTATGTGGCATAAGCCTCATAGAGCTCCAGCATGGTGAATTCAGGGTTGTGGCGCGTACTCACGCCTTCGTTGCGGAAGTTGCGGTTGATTTCGTAAATGCGCTCCATGCCGCCAACCGTGAGCCTTTTGAGATAAAGCTCTGGTGCGACCCGCAAATACAAATCCAGGCCCAGCGCATTGTGATGCGTCATGAAGGGCTTGGCGGTCGCCCCGCCCGGAATGTAATGCATCATCGGCGTTTCCACTTCGAGGAATCGACGTGCATCCAGCCAACCGCGCATCGCGGAAATAATTTTAGAGCGCTTGACGAAAACATCGCGCGCTTCCGGATTCACGATCAAATCGACGTAACGCTGGCGATAACGCTGTTCGACATCCGACAAACCATGGAACTTGTCCGGCAATGGACGCAAGGATTTCGTCAGCAATTTGATTTTTGTCGCCTTGATCGACAACTCGCCGGTCTTGGTGCGGGTCAGCGATCCTTCCACCGCGATGATGTCGCCGATATCCCAGGCTTTGAACGCCTCGTAGCTTTCTTCCAGCGTGCTGGCCTGCAGATACAACTGGATGCGACCGGTCATATCCTGGATCTGGGCGAAGCTCGCTTTTCCCATCACGCGTTTCAGCACCATGCGGCCGGCCATCTGGATAACGCGACCGGTAGCGTCCAACGCTTCCGCAGTCCATTGGTCCTTATCGGCGAATTCATCCTGCAAGTCACCGGCATAATGCGCACGGCGGAAATCGTTCGGAAACGCCACACCCTGTTCACGCAGATGTTTTAACTTGCCACGACGTTCGGCAATTAACTGGTTTTCATCAACTGGTAACGTTGTCTCATCCGTCATGGTGACTTCCTAACAAAAAACAAAAATTAATTGATGCGGCCTGCGCCGGCTTGCAAACCCGATTTCAGGCTGGCTTCGACAAACCCGTCCAAATCGCCATCCAGTACTTTTTGGGTATCGGTGCGTTCGACGCCGGTACGCAAATCCTTGATGCGGCTCTGGTCAAGAACGTAACTGCGAATCTGGCTGCCCCAACCGATGTCGGACTTCGTCGCTTCCAATGCATTTTTTTCCGCATTGCGCTTTTGCATTTCCAGTTCAAACAACTTCGCCTTCAACATTTTCATCGCGTTGTCGCGGTTCTGATGCTGGCTTCGGCCGGTTTGACATGCCACAACGGTATTGGTCGGAATGTGCGTGATACGCACGGCCGATTCGGTTTTATTGACGTGCTGACCACCGGCACCAGATGAGCGGTAAACATCGGTACGCAAATCGGCCGGGTTGATATCGATTTCAATGGTGTCGTCAACTTCCGGACTGACGAACACCGATGCGAAGGATGTGTGGCGCTTGTTGTCGGAATCGAACGGTGATTTCCGGACCAGACGATGCACACCGATTTCGGTCTTGAACCAGCCGAACGCGTATTCGCCTTCGACGCGAATGGTCGCGCCCTTGATGCCGGCCACGTCGCCGTCGCTGGCTTCCATGATCTCGGTTTTCCAGCCGCGTGAATCGCACCAGCGCAAATACATGCGCAGCAGGATTTCCGACCAGTCCTGGGCTTCGGTACCACCGGCTCCGGCCTGGATGTCGACAAAGCAATTGGCAGAATCCAGCTCGCCACTGAACATGCGACGGAATTCCAGCTTGTCCACGCGTTCGGCGATTTTATCGATATCGGCAATAACCGCATTCACGGTTTCTTCGTCATTGTCCGCCTCCGCCATATCCAGCAGATCGGCGGCATCCACGAGACCATCGGTGTTTTCGCGAATGGTGTTGACGGTCTTTTCGAGCGTCGAGCGCTCTTTGCCCAGCGCCTGGGCGCGTTCGGGTTCGTTCCAGATGGCGGGATTTTCCAGCTCGCGGCTGACTTCTTCCAGACGTTCGACTTTTAGATCGAAGTCAAAGATACCCCCGGAGCGAATCGAGACGTGTTTTCAGGTCGTTAATTCGCTGGCGTACAAGATTGAGTTCCATGGTTCACTTGATTCAAATAACAAAGCGATATTGTAACAAAATAGCATCCTTATCGCGCTGATACGGGGCGATTTCCCGACTTCCGTCGGTCCTGGAACGATCCTACCGTCAGGCCGGCAAACTGTGCCTGATCAGCAACTGGACGTCACGGCGCCCACGGAAATCATCCAATTCCAGTTGATAGGCCACATGCAACCGGCTCGGCGGCGCGACACCGGCGTAGCCGCCGAAATGGATGGCAGACAGCTTGAAATCGGTACCAGGAAGACGCAAGTCATACTTGATGTGGCGCTCTCCGAGAATCTTCCATTGCGTCACTTCAAAAACATTATCGAACACCGGCTCGGGAAAGCCCTGGCCCCAAGGCCCGGCCAAGCGCAAATCCTCAGCCAGCTCACGCGAGAATTCATGCAACTGCAATTCACCATCGCTCAGGCATTCGGCCTGCAGGAGTTCTTCCGACAAGCGCGATTCGGCCGCATCGTTAAAGGCAACGCGAAAGGCTTCAAGGCTCTCTTTCCGCAAGCTTAAACCGGCGGCCATCGCGTGTCCGCCAAAACGTTCGATCAAACCCGGATGCGTTACGTCTACATCGGCGAGCGCATCACGAATATGAAAGCCCGGAATGGACCTGGCCGAGCCTCGCAGAATATCGCTGCCATCGTCGGCCGGCGCGAAAGCAATTACCGGGCGATGCAAACGCTCCTTCAATTTCGATGCCACCAGCCCCACCACGCCGGGATGCCAGTTCTCATCATAAAAACACCAGGCAGACGATTGGCTTTGCAGCTCAAGCGAAACCCGATCTACCAAGGCATCGGCATCATCGACCATTTGCTGCTGCAACCCGCGACGCTCTGCATTGATACCGTTCAATATTTCTGCCAGCTGGTATGCCCGGGTTTCATCGTCGGTCAGCAGGCATTCGATACCCAGCGACATGTCTTCCAGTCGACCGGCTGCATTCAAGCGCGGACCAATTGCAAAACCGATATCGGAGGCAACGAGTTTCGTGATATCACGCCCGGAAATTTCCGCCAGCGCTTTCAACCCGACTTGGCATTGTTTCTTCCTGAATCGCTTGATACCGGCCGACACCAGCAAGCGGTTGTTGTAATCAAGCGAAACCAGATCGGCGACAGTACCCACCGCCACAAGATCCAGCAGGCTGGATAAGTCCGGTTCGGGTTGGATCAGGATATCCAGATCGCGCATTTTCTTTCTCAGCGCGAGCAGCAGATAAAACATCACGCCGACGCCGGACAAAGCCTTGCTAGGAAAACCATCGCCCTGCAAATTGGGATTGACGATCGCATCGGCAGGCGGCAGTTTCTCGCCCGGCAAATGGTGGTCGGTAATCAATACTTGCCAGCCATGTGCCTTAGCAGCTGCCACACCGGCATGGCAGGCAATCCCGTTATCAACGGTGATGATGAACTCGGGCTTCATTTCGACGATGTGTTCGACCAAGGCTGGCGACAAGCCATAGCCATGGACGATGCGATGCGGTACCTGATAGCTCACACACTCGGCACCCAGCATTTTCAGGCCGCGCATGGCGACAGCCGTTCCGGTGGCGCCATCGCAATCGAAATCGCCGACAATGACGATATGTTTCTGCGCCTGTATCGCACTCAATAGCAGATCAACGGCATTATCCATGCCGCTCAATTGGTCAGGCGAAAGCAGGTTCGCCAATTTCAACTCTGCCTGTTCCGGACGGGTAATGCCGCGACTGGCGTATATGCGCTGCAGTACCGGGGAAATATTGGCAGGCCACTGGCCATGCTCGGGAACCTTGCGACGGCTTATCTTCACGCCAACTCACGCAACGGGCCACGCCAGAACCGCCATTTCTGCGATGCCCTGATTTCAAAACCGGCACCATCGGAAAAATCCAGTGCGATCGATGCACGCTTGTTGCTTTTCAATTCACTGATCGCCGGTTGTAAATATTCGCTTTCAAACAAAGACCAATGACGCAAATGGCGACAGTCGACCAATGTTGCGCCATCGCTATTTTCACGATGATCCATTCCGGCATGAGACATCAGCGATTGAATGATCACGTCATCGGTCTTGATCTGCTCTGCGTGAAACTTCACATGATCCGGCAGGATCCCGCCGCCCCAGAAATACAGTGAATTCACCGGCAGCAGGCCTTTTTTGATCCGCTCGGCATTCAAAGGATGATTATGCAAGGTGATCTGCGCTTCATTAAGAAGGCCACGCCAACGCTTGGCGGTGTCGTCAGTCGGGAACTGCGAAAAAATATCAGCGCCAATGGCGGTATCGGGCGATGGAAATTCCGGCAGTTTCGATTCCTTCGGCAGCATCAAATACCAGCGCGACGGATGCGGCGCCGACAATGGAAACCCGATATCGCCGAACAGTATTTTCAGAGGCTTGATGAATTCGTCGGCCTCCGCCTGGCTCAAACCCAGATCGCCGCAAGCCAATAAACGCACTACGCCCATCTCCGCCCGCACATGGGCAGGATCAGCCCGTAGCCAGGCATAATTCTCGGCATCTTGTGCATCGTATTGCCGGGTCAATGCGGCCAGTGGCCAACGTCTCGGCAATATCGATACATGGCGTTCCAACTGCGCACGTTCACCGGGATTAAGACTGGGCAACTTGTCCGCCTGCCCCAAAATTTTGGCAACGACTGTATCCGGCTTTTGACCGGAAAAACGCCGACGTTCCGTCAACAGAAAAGTCAGCGTCGAGTTAGCCATCGGCTCAGACGACGTAGCGAACCGCGATGATGTCGAATTCGCGGTTACCGCCGGGCGCTTCAATCGTGATGCTGTCGCCCTCGTGTTTGCCGATCATGGCGCGTGCCATCGGCGAAGAAATCGAGATCAGGCGTTGTTTGATATCCGACTCCAGATCACCCACTATTTTGTAGGTCACTTCATCGCCGGTATCCGAATCGGCAAGGTCCACCGTTGCACCGAATACCACACGTGTGCCCGCAGTAATGGTTGCAACGTCAATCAATTGCGCATGCGAAAGCGCGTATTCCAGTTCCTGGATCCGGCCTTCGATAAAGCCTTGTTGCTCGCGCGCCGCGTGGTATTCGGCATTTTCTTTCAAGTCGCCATGCGCACGCGCCTCGGCGATCGCATTGATCACCGCCGGCCGCTTGACCGATTTCAAATTTTCGAGTTCTTCGCGCAGTCTGGCAGCGCCAGCGACGGTAAGGGGAGCCATCATCCGTGAAGTTCCTTAT
>JAKQKT010000245.1 GCA_029560515.1 Pseudomonadota bacterium | reverse complement strand
GGCCATGCGAAGTTCATATCGGCGCCAATGTGTTTGGAGTTCATCACGTCGTACGCGCCGCCGTAGGCTTTGCGGGTGATGACCGTGATACGCGGCACGGTGGCTTCGGAAAACGCGTAGAGCAATTTTGCGCCGTTGGTGATAATGGCGTTCCATTCCTGGTCGGTGCCCGGCAAAAAGCCCGGAACGTCCTCCAGTACCAGCAGCGGAACATTGAAACAATCGCAGAAACGCACGAAACGCGCCGCTTTTTTGGAAGAATTCACGTCGAGTACGCCCGCGAGATTCATCGGCTGGTTGGCGACGATGCCAATGCTTCGGCCGGCCATACGGGCAAATCCGATCACGATATTTTCAGCATAGCGTTCCTGGATTTCAAAAAAAGTATCTGTGTCGACGATGCCGGCGATCACTTCCTTGATATCGTACGGCTGGTTGGCATTCGGTGGAACGATGTACGTCAGTTCGTCGCGGTATTCATCGCCAATGGTATAAGGTAGCGACGGCACTTTGTCCTCGCAGTTTTGCGGGATGTACGACAGCAGGCGTTTGATCTTGTCCATGCAGTCCACGTCGTTGGAAGCCACGAGATGTGTTACGCCCGACTTGCTGGCGTGGGTGCTTGCGCCGCCGAGCTCTTCGGAGGTCACTTCTTCGTTGGTAACGGTTTTAACCACATTGGGGCCCGTAACGAACATATACGAACTGCCCTCGACCATCATGATAAAATCGGTCATGGCCGGGCTGTATACGGCGCCGCCCGCGCAAGGTCCGAGAATAGCAGAGATCTGCGGCACTACGCCGCTGGCCTGCACGTTCCGGTAAAAAATATCGGCATAGCCGCCCAGCGAGTTCACCCCTTCCTGGATGCGCGCGCCGCCGGAGTCATTGAGTCCGATTACCGGTGCGCCGTTTTTGACGGCCAGGTCCATGATCCTGCAAATTTTTTCTGCATGGGTTTCTGACAGGGAGCCGCCGAATACCGTAAAATCCTGTGCGAACACGTACACCAGCCGGCCGCCGATGGTGCCGTAACCGGTAATGACCCCGTCGCCCAGAAAAAGTTGGTCGCTCATTCCAAAATCGGTGGAGCGGTGGGTTACCAGCGCGCCGATTTCTTCGAATGAACCTTCATCGAGCAGGAAATGCACCCGTTCGCGGGCCGTCAGTTTTCCTTTTTTGTGCTGCGATTCG
>JAKQKT010000235.1 GCA_029560515.1 Pseudomonadota bacterium | reverse complement strand
GCGCAGGGTCATCAGTTTTTTATCCTGCGGCATGCCATCGGTCGGGTAGGCGACCCACACGTCTTCGCCGCCCAGAAAGAAGGGTGCTTGCAATTGATATTCCGGAGTCAGCATGGTCATGCGCCAATCGCGCTTGGCGATTTCCGGCACCGTTACCAAATCGTTCTTCGTCACGTAATCGATTGCTTCGTCGGCGAGTTGAACGACAAGTTTTGGTTGTTCGCCGGGTAACGGACTTTGTTGCTTCACGGCCTCAAGCGCCTGCCGCCAATCTTTGTAGCCCATCTCGGCGGCGGCCTTGGTCATCTCGTTCTGGCACCAGCTCAATTCCTTTTCCGCCAGCGCGATCAATTCTTCAGGCGTGTACGGAATCATTTCGTGTTGCAGATCCGCCATCAGTGCATCGCGGCCAATCGGATCACCGATGATGGTTTCCGGATTCGAGGCTCCGGCTATCTTGTCGCGCAGAAATTTGGAATAGGATTCCATTTCCTTGTCGAGCGACTCGTAGGGCAGCTTGGTCCAATAGGTAAAGTTGGGATCGTAACCGTTGTAAAAGGTGAACCAGTCTTTGAGGTCATCACGAAGACTGGAAAGGTATTTGGAAGCGCGAAAGGCGACGATCGGACTGACCGGGGATTTGCCATTGCCGCCATCGAGTTGCGCATGGATTTTTTCCATCGCTTTTTGCGCCTGGTTCAATACTTGGGCGCTGCTCTTGGCGTCGGCATATACCAGTTCGCGTCTTGCCTCGGCCAGCGCAATCAGGCTGTCAGCCTGAGGCAACAGCGTAGCGGCCTGGTCAAAGCGCTTGCGGTTGAAGTCGAGTTGCTTCAGACGGTAATTCAATTCGCGCTTGAACAGCGCGTAATCAACCTGGTCCTCGAGTTGCAGCGAAGCATAATCAAGTGTGCCGATCGATTGCAGCCAGCTGTTGTATAGACTGCGCAATGCCGCTTCGCGCTTTGGACTACCGGTGATGTCGTGGGTATGCTCAACGCTGGACAAGTCGGCATTGAAACGGTGAATCATCAATGCGAGCTGCTGAGTGCTGGCAGGAATATCCGCCGGCCTGGGTGCGCTGATATCGGCTGCCGACACAGGCAGGGAGAGACTGAACGTAATTGCTAACGCCAAAGCACAGTAGCGAAGGTTCATGCGATATTCCTGGCAGAGAGGGCGCTGTGCGCCGTTTGTTGAATGAATTGCAGAAGTGATTTCATGCCATTGCTCCGGGTGGGCGATAGATGTTTCGCCAAGCCGATTTGGCTGATGTAATCGGGAGCGGTATTCATGATTTCTTCGGCGCTTCGCCCCGAATACACCCGAAGCGCAAGAAATGTGAGTCCTGAAACAATCGTCGAGTCGCTGAGCGCATGGAATACCAGTTTGTCCTTATTACCTTCAGGAACAATCCAGACCATCGATTGGCAACCATGTAGACGATGTTCTTCGGTTTTCCATTCCGGTTTCAAATCCGGAAGCTTTTTCCCAAGATCAATCAAATACTGATAACGCTCGGACCAGTCGTTGAAGAAGGCGAATTCTTCGGCGATGGCTTTCTGCGCTTCGGCAGCGGTGGTTTCCATAGGAAACATCAGGCACGTCTCCAGCGCACGCCTTGCGCCGTGTCTTCGAGCAGTATGCCTTCGGCAGCAAGTTGATCGCGGATCGCGTCGGAGCGTGCGAAGTCCTTCGCTTTCTTGGCGGCGTTGCGTTCATCAACCAGAGTTTGAATCCGCGCATCATCGCTGTTGTCATTGCCGCGGGCGAACCATTCGGCGGGTGTTTGCTGCAGCAAACCCAACAACGCACCGGCACCAATTAATTCGGATTTCAAACGCGATTTTTCTTCGTTACTGTCCGCCTTGCGGGCATCACTGGCAATGCGTGCCAGTTCAGATAATGCAATCGGCGTATTCAAGTCATCGCACAAAGCTGTTTCAACGGATTCAGGGATTACCGGTTCAGCTTTAATATCACTCAGATCACGCAAGGTGCCATACAAACGATCCAGCGTTTTCACACTCTGTTCTATCAGGCCATCGGTCCAGTCCAGTGGCTGGCGGTAATGCGCGGTGAGCAGGGCGTAGCGCAATGCCTCGGGCGGATGCGTTTCCAGCAAGCCGTGCAGCACGCTCACATTGCCGAGCGATTTCGACATTTTGGTGCCGCCGAAATCGAGCATGCCGTTGTGAACCCAGAAACGCGCAAAAACCTTGCCGCCATGGGCGCAGGTGCTTTGTGCGACTTCATTTTCGTGATGCGGGAATAACAGATCATTGCCGCCGGCATGGATATCAATCGTTTCACCCAGATGCGCTTCGGCCATCGCCGAGCATTCGATATGCCAACCGGGACGGCCGCGGCCCCAAGGAGAATCCCAACCTGGTAGTTCCGGTGTTGACGGTTTCCACAAGACGAAATCACCGGCATCACGTTTATACGGGGCAACATCGACGCGGGCACCGGCAATCATTTCGTCCATCGGACGGCGTGAGAGCTTGCCGTAATCGGCGTAACTTGCCACGGAAAACAGGACATGGCCTTCAGCAGCATAAGCATGTTCACTGGCGATCAGTTTTTCGATCATCGCGATGATGTGCGGAATATGGTCGGTCGCATGCGGCTCGATATCCTGCGGCGTAACACCGAGTTTCAACATGTCTTCGCGATAAATGGCGGTGAATTTATCGGTAATCGTCGAGATGGGAACATTTTGCTCGGCGGCAGCTGCATTTATCTTGTCATCGACATCGGTGATATTGCGGGCGTAAATCAGTTTTGGATAATGCCGGCGCAGCAGTTTGGCCAGCACATCGAAAACAACCGGGCCACGGGCATTGCCGATGTGGACATAGTTGTAGACCGTCGGGCCGCACAGGTACATGGTGACCTGATTCGGGTTCAGGGGTGCGAAGTCTTCAAGACTGCGATTGCGGTTGTTGTATAGGCGTATTTTCATGTGCCAAGTTTAGCAACAAGCGGCTGTTCTTAGGCGAAAATGAGGCTGCGGGGCCGACTAGAGTTGCAGCTCGGGATATTGACTGACATAATCCGCCCATCATGAAAATGTCGCTGGCCACCGTCGAACTGCTCACCTCTGCCTATATGGCAGCAGGCATGACTTCGCGTGCTCGCCGACCGGAAGCCCACCATCCTGCTGGGTAACCCGGACGTTTTCAGACGTTTCCAGGAAAAGCCCGGCCATGCGCCGGGCTTTTTTGTTTTTAACTTTACGGTAGATAACGAATGAAACATTTTCTAAATACGCAGGATTGGACCAGGCCGGAACTTGATGAGCTGCTGAAGCAGGCCGCCGCATTCAAGACCTCGAAACTGGGAGATCAATTGAAAGGCAAGGCGGTGGCCTTGGTCTTTTTCAATCCTTCCCTGCGGACCCGCACCAGCTTCGAGCTGGGTACTTTCCAGATGGGCGGCCATGCCGTCGTGCTGGCACCCGGCAAAGACGCCTGGCCGATCGAGTTCGAACTGGGCACCGTGATGGACGGCGATACCGAAGAGCATATTGCCGAAGTCGCCAAAGTACTGAGTAGTTATGTCGACTTGATCGCGGTTCGGGCGTTTCCGAAATTCGTTAATTGGGCTGAAGATCGCCAGGATAAAGTACTTAACAGCTTTGCCAAATATGCGACCGTGCCGGTAATCAACATGGAAACCATCACGCACCCCTGCCAGGAATTGGCGCATGCACTGGCATTGCAGGAACATTTCAAGACCAGCGATCTGCGCGGCAAGAAATACGTGTTGACCTGGACCTATCATCCCAAAGCGCTGAACACTGCAGTTGCCAACTCGGCACTGACCATTGCCACCCGCATGGGCATGGACGTTACCTTGCTGTGTCCAACGCCGGAATACGTGCTCGATCAGCGTTACATGGATTGGGCGAAAACGAATGTGGCCGAAAATGGCGGTTCATTGAGTATCAGCCACGATATAGCTTCGGCGTATCAAGGCGCCGATGTGGTTTATGCAAAAAGCTGGGGCGCCTTGCCATATTTCGGCGATTGGGAAAAAGAAAAACCGATTCGCGACCAATTCAAACATTTCATCGTCGATGAAGCCAAGATGGCGCTGACCAACAACGGCGTGTTCAGTCACTGCCTGCCTTTGCGTCGCAACGTGAAAGCGACCGACGGTGTGATGGATTCGCCGAACTGCATCGCGATACAGGAAGCCGGAAACCGCCTGCATGTGCAGAAAGCGGTGATGGCGGCTTTAATCAAACAATAATTACCAAGCCAGGGCTAATAATGAACACTGCTGCGAATGTAAAAAAAGATGTCGTCGTTGCTTTCTCCGGCGGCCTGGATACCAGCTTCTGCGTACCCTGGTTGCAGGAACGAGGCTATTCGGTGCACACGGTGTTTGCCGATACGGGTGGCGTGGATGCCGAAGAACGCGCATTCATCGAACAGCGTGCAAAAGAACTCGGCGTTACTTCGCATGTCACCGTCGATGGCGGTCCCGCCATTTGGTCGGGTTTCGTCAAGCCCTTTATCTGGGCAGGTGAAGCCTATCAGGGGCAATATCCCTTGCTGGTTTCGGATCGCTACCTGATTGTCGAAGCCGCATTGAAACGTTGCAATGAACTGGGCACGAAGATCATTGCACATGGTTGCACCGGCATGGGTAACGATCAGGTGCGTTTTGATCTTGCCGTGAAAGCCTTGGGTGATTACGAAATCATCGCGCCGATCCGCGAAATCCAGAAAGAACATACCGAAGTGCGTGCCTACGAACAGAAATATCTCGAGCAACGCGGCTTCGGTGTTCGCAGCAAACAGCAGGCCTACACCATCAACGAAAACGTCCTTGGCCTCACCATGTCGGGTGGCGAAATCGATCGCTGGCAGGCGCCGGGCGAGGGCGCGAGCGGTTGGTGCAAGCCGCGTAGCGAATGGCCTGCCGAAAAACTGTCGGTCAAAATCGGTTTTGAAAATGGCGAAGCGAAAACCCTCGATGGTGTTGCCATGCCGGGCCATCTGATGCTGATCAAATTGAATCACCTGTTTGCGCAATACGGCGTCGGTCGCGGCATTTATACCGGCGATACCACGATCGGCCTGAAAGGCCGGATCATTTTCGAAGCCCCGGGTTTGACAGCGTTGCTGGTGGCTCATCGTGCGTTGGAAGAAGCCGTACTGAGCAAACTCCAAAATCGCTTCAAATCCGATATCGCGAAAAAATGGATTGAACTGGTGTATGAAGGTTTCTATCACGATCCCTTGAAGACCGACCTTGAGTCTTTCCTGGCTTCCAATCAATCAAAAGTGAATGGTGAAGTCGTACTCGAAACTTCCGGCGCACAAGTGACCGCCGTTTCGATTTCATCGCCGCATATCCTGAATGCGAAAGGTGCCACCTACGCGCAAGCCGCCGATTGGGGCGTGGCCGAAGCCGAAGGTTTCATCAAACTGTATGGCATGAGCAGTACGCTGTGGGCTGAAATCAATCGGGAGCAAGGCTGATGCTTTCTCGGGTGCTGGAACATCTGGATGCACTGGTATCGTTCGATACCCGCAATCCGCCGCGCGCGATCGGCACCGACGGCATCTTCGACTATCTGTGCGAAGCACTGCCGGGCTTCCGGATTGAGCTGAGCGATCACGGCGCTGGCGCCGTTTCCTTGCTTGCCGTGCGCGGTGAAACTTCGCGCGTGTTTAATGTGCATCTGGATACGGTGCCTGATTCGCCTGCGTGGACCGCGAGCCCGCATCGCTTGCGGGTGACTGCCGATAAAGCGATTGGCCTCGGTGCCTGCGATATCAAAGGCGCAGCAGCATGCTTGCTGACCGCCGCGGAAAATACGCAGGGCCCCGCAGCTTTTTTATTCACCACAGATGAAGAAGCCAATGATGCGCGTTGCATCGCTTCGTTTCTTTCACGGAATAAAGAACACGGCTTTAAAGAAGCC
>JAKQKT010000213.1 GCA_029560515.1 Pseudomonadota bacterium | reverse complement strand
TGCAAAGGACGCTTTTCGGTCGGCGATGAAATATTTCATGCGATGGAAGAACCCACCAGCCTGAATACGCTCGAACTATTGCCCCGCCTCAAACAAGCTGGCGTCGTTGCACTAAAAATCGAAGGCCGCCAACGCGGTGTGGCCTATGTCAGTTCGGTGACGCGAATCTGGCGTGCAGCGATTGATCAACTGGAAGCAAACTCCGGCACGTGGGCGGTGGAACCCAATTGGCAATCTGCCTTATCGGCACATGCCGAAGGCCATCAAACCACCCTAGGCCCCTATCACAGGGCTTGGCACTAATGTCCGCGATCACCGAGACACCCATGATGAAATTGAGTTTGGGCCCATTGCAGTATTTCTGGTCACGGGAACGCACGCTGGCCTTTTATCAGGAAGCCGCCCAGTGGCCTGTGGATATCATTTATCTCGGCGAAACCGTCTGCAGCAAGCGACGGGAACTGACTACGCGTGACTGGATTGCACTGGCGGAAGAATTGGCCGCTCATGGCAAGCAAGTCGTACTGTCGTCGCTGGCATTGATCGAGGCGGAATCGGAACTCAGCGTGCTTCATCGCATAATCGACCAAGACCTTTTCTGGATCGAAGCCAATGACATGTCGGCGGTGCAACTGTGTCGTGAAAAAAAGGTCCCGTTTGTTGCCGGGCCTTCGCTGAATGTTTACAACCATCGGGCGCTCGCATTGCTGGTGGAAGACGGCTTGCGGCGTTGGGTGCCGGGCGTCGAGCAAGGTCGCGAATTGATCAGGGAACTACGCGAGGGCAGTGACGCTGATAGACTCACGATGCCCGAACTGGAAGTGATCGCCTGGGGCCGCTTGCCGCTGTCCTATTCGGCGCGCTGCTTTACCGCACGTTCACTCGATATTGCCAAAGACCAGTGCGAATTTCGCTGCATCGACTATCCCGATGGCTTGCGCCTCAAGACACGCGAGGATCAGGCCTTTCTCAGGATCAACGGCATCCAGATTCAGGGAGAAGAAATTACCGATCTGGGTCCCGAGCTGCCGGAGTTGCGTGCGCTGGGCGTCGACATTCTTCGGCTTTATCCGCAAGTCAACGGCATGAAAGAAGTGGTCGCGCATTTCGATCTGGCAAGACGTTCTCCAACCGCGCCACCGCGAATCGGCATGCGTAACGGTTATTGGCATGGCGAGCCGGGTATGCGTATTCCTGAAAAGCAACGTGCCTGACGGAGTAATATCGGGAGCATCGGTTTTTTAGACAATTTGAGAACAGGCAGAATTCGATTACAAACCGGATCGCTTGCCTGAACTTTTTGCATGTCTCGATGAATGGGTGATGCGAATTTTTTTATCGATGTCCGGAGACTCCGGCGATTCGGATTCTGCCCACCAGTGTGCGCCAAGATTTTCTCTTCGCTGAAGGGCTGCCTGCAACAGGCGGGCAGCGAGTTGTTGGCGCCAGCCTATGTCTTCGCCGATTTGACGGAGTTCATCCAGTGCCGTGTCAATGGCTGACGCCTGACGCACAGGGCCGAGAGTCTGCCAGAGTCGCTGGCGCCAATAGTGCTGCACTACCGGCGAAGTTTCCAATCCGCGTTCGGCAAAACGATAAGGGCCTTGCGAGCTTGGTGCGAAATTTTCCTGCTTGATTTGATTGGCGAGTCGAAGTCCGTAAGTCACGCCTTCAAGCAGGGAATTGCTCGCCAATCGGTTGGCGCCATGCACGCCATTGCAGGCCACTTCGCCGACGGCCCACAAGCCGGGCATCGTGGTGCGCCCATCCAGATCGGTCGCCAGCCCCCCCATGTGGAAATGGGCGGCAGGGGTCACCGGCATGGGTTCAAGGCGCGGATCGATGCCATGGGACAGACAGCTTGCCAATACCGTCGGAAATCTTTGCAGCCACACATCCCCCAGATGTTGTGCATGCAGAAAAGTGCGGCCGCCCCGGTTCAGAATTTTCCAGACTTCACGTGCTACCAGATCGCGCGGCGCAAGATCTTCCATCGGATGACGTCCGGTCATGAAGGCGCGGCCTTGTTCATCGCGAAGAATGGCA
>JAKQKT010000203.1 GCA_029560515.1 Pseudomonadota bacterium | reverse complement strand
CCAGAATGTCGCGCAAAGACAGAATGCCTCGCGCCAGCACGGCATGCAGCTGCAGCAACAAAAGCGCATGGCGCAATACAATTATCAGCAACAGTATTACGAACGCATGCGTCAGCAGCAAATTCGTTACCAGAACGAACGCTACGATTACAATAACGATCCCTATTTTTACACTGCCTCAAGTTATCGCTACAACCGTGGCGGTCGCTACTATGAAACCAACCAGTATGGCGCAAGCATTCTTCGCCAGGCATTGAACTACGGCTACCAGGAAGGCATGCGCGCAGGCCGTGCCGACCAGCAGGATCACTGGCGTTATTCGTATCGTGATTCCTATATTTATGAAGATGCCAACTACGGCTATAACGGCTATTACGTGCAGCAGGATGATTACAACTATTACTTCCGCCAGGGTTTTCAGCGTGGCTACGAAGATGGCTATTACGGTCGCCGCAAATATGGCCGCAACAATAATGGTTCGGATTCCCTGCTGAGTGCAGTGTTGATTACCGTGCTTGGCCTGCAATCGATTCGCTAGTCGGGCGATATGCTGAAAATTAAAGAGGTGGACTTTAGTCCACCTCTTTTTTTATTTTATTCGCCTCGAATGCAAACCATGGTTTTACAGCCCGAAAAAAGTTCGCTCGAACTCGGATACGGGCATCGGCCTTCCCAGCAAATAGCCCTGTAATTCATCGCAACGCAGCAGGCGCAACAACTTCGTCTGCTCTTCCTCTTCCACACCTTCCGCCACAACGCATAATTTCAGTGAGTGGGCCAGCGCGATGATATTGGTCACCAGCGACAAGGTATCCGGACTGGTAGCGACGGCCATCGTGAAGCTTTGATCAATTTTCAGTACATCGGCTGGCAATCGCGACAGATAATTCAACGAAGAATAGCCGGTGCCGAAATCATCGATGCCGATTTTGCAGCCCAAATCCCTCAAGTCCTGCAAGACACGAATGCATTTGCCGATATCATCCATGAACATGCTTTCGGTCACTTCGATATCGAGACCATGTGCACGGTTGGAACTCTTCAGCAATGCTGTGCAGTCGTTGATGAAGTTGGCGTGGCGTAATTCGCGTGCCGATACGTTCACCGCAATCCGGAAACCGGAATGTCCGTGCGCATGCCAGCGCCGCCAGATCGCGAGCCCCTGACGTCGCACCCAGGCACCGACATCGATGATAAGACCGGTTTCCTCAAGAACGGGAATGAATTCTGCCGGGGAAACAAGACCACGTTCCGGATGCCGCCATCTGAGCAAGGCTTCGGCACCCGTCAGGCGATGTACTGCCGCATTGAATTTGGGCTGCAGGAATAATTCGAACTGATCCTGCGGCAAGGCAGCGCGCAAATCCCGTTCGAGTTCGGAACGCCGGGATGCGCGTGAACGAACCTCTTCGGTAAATGCGAGTACCGGCTGGTCACGACTTTGCGCTTCGGCGAGAACGGCAATCAGATTCTGTTCGATTTGCTCGGCATTCATGCCGTGGGCGGGCGCCAGCAAGACACTCGCATGCAATCCGATATTGATTTCTTCGCCTTCGACCAGAAAAACCTGCTCGCAACATTTCTGCAATATCGATTCAACATACGAAACCGATGTCTCGATATCGTCGCTCGAAGGATAGGCGAACAGGAATGCGTCATCACCTGGATGGGTAAACAAGTTGTCCTCCGGCATCAAGGACATCAATCGTGAGCTCACGGCACGCAGCAGGCTATCGCCAAAGCCGCGGCTGCGCGAATTATTGTAGTAACGGAAACGGTCGATATCCATCAT
>JAKQKT010000193.1 GCA_029560515.1 Pseudomonadota bacterium | reverse complement strand
CAGCGTCAGGCTGAAGCGTTGCTTGTATTTGACCAGTACGTCCTCGCCATCATCACGTTCGACCTTGATGCCGCGTGGTGCATTTTTCTTCAGTGCATTTTCGACCAGCTTGGCAATATCGTTTTCGCTCAGATCCTTGGCCACCGATATGCTGATACTGATTGGCTGTGCATCCTTCAGCGCAAACAGGAACACGAGTTCGCCGGAAGAATCGGTGCGATTATCGAACTTGATGCGCCATTTATTGGAATACTCGAGTACAGCCGGATTCACAGACGCTTCCGTGCTGACATTGACATCGTTCACCACGGCGACTGGCTCGGCAAGCACGGCTTGCTGTGAAAATCCACTTGCACTGAAAGACAGTAACAGAGCGGCCAACGCGGTGCGGCTTGTGTTTTTCATGAGTAACTCCTGGTGTTTTTCATTTGGGTTGTTTATGTTGCAGCTGCCTGGACATCAAGATCAGGTTTCTTTGTAAAGCGGACTTAAACTACCGGTCCGGTCCTTGCTTTCCTGCTCTTCGCCTTCCAGTTCCTGCGTGTCACGAATTTCTTCCGGTCCGGAATTCTCGGCGGCATCAATCAGCGTATGACTGACGGGGTTTTCATTGTCGTCATCGATCGCATCATCCAGATTGATGGCTTCATCATCCTGCATGGCGGCGATTTCAAGTTGATACGGTTCATCGTTTCCGCTTTCCAGATCGGATTCGGACACGGGAATTTCCTGTTCGATGTCGAGAGTGTTTTTATTGCCGGGATGATTGGTCATATACGCCTCGCTTTGTCTGGGCATTCTTGAATCAGGTCTTCAGCTTAGGCGGCCAGGGAAAAACCATCCGTGCGTTGGCACGCACAAGCCATGCAGCCGTAAATAGAACATTCATGCTGATAAATGTCGGCTTTCCATGAGGGAGATTCATTTTTCGTTATTCGTAAAAAAACTTGCGTTCGGAAATTGTTTATTTGGAAAACGAGATTGGCAGAAATTGACTGTTTAATGTCATTTATGCCGCTTGGCTAAACGGAATACTGGATTCCCCGGCATAAGCCCGTATTCGAGAAATCACCATGCCATCTTCTTTGCGTAATCTGCTTGCACTTGCCTTGACGGGTGCATTTTTTCTGCCCGCATCCAGCGTCCCGGCGAAAGCAAGCCAAAATCCCCTGTCTTTCATCCATGCCGATTCGGCAAGTCCGGAAAAAATCCCGGCCTATCAAAAGCGTTTTGGTCGCAGCCGCCCGGTTATTGTCGTGCTGGCTGAAAATGGCGGTACCGAATTGACCGATTTTGCCATTCCCTACACGGTGCTTTCTCAGTCCGGCGTCGCCGAAGTATTTGCGGTCGCAACGCAATCAGGCCCAATCACTATGAGGCCGGCACTGCGCATCCAGCCACAACTGACGGTGGATCAATTCGACCAGCGGTTTCCGGAAGGCGCGGATTATTTGATCGTGCCGGCGATGGTGAAGCAGGATGATCCGAAAGTTCTGGCCTGGATAACTCAGCAAGCGGACAAGGGCGTTACGGTAGCGAGTATTTGCGATGGCGCGCTTGTGGTGGCCAATGCCGGTTTGCTCCGCGACCATCGGGCTACTGCGCATTGGGCAACGCAAAGTCTGCGCGCGAAAAAATATCCGGATACGCATTGGTTGAAAAATATCCGTTACGTGTCAGATGGTCGCATGGTGTCCAGTGCCGGAATCAGTGCATCGATGCCGATATCAATTGCCTTGGTGGAAGCCATTGCTGGAAGAGATAAAGCCGATGCATTGGCGAACAAGTTAGGCGTGAGCGATTGGAGTTCAAAACATGATAGCGATCAATTCCAACCGAGATTCGGAAAAAACATCACGGCATTTGCCCGAACCTTGTATTTGAACAGGTGGTTTCATTCCGTGCACCGTGTCGGTGTGCCTTTATCCACCGGTGTGGATGAAATCGCGCTGGCATTTGCCGCTGATGCCTATTCACGTACCGGCCGTAGTCAGGCTTTTTCCGTATCCGCTTCCGATGCACCAGTACTGACGCAGTATGGCTTGCTGGTCTTGCCCGATAGCGTTGCAGGCACGAAAAATCAGCTGCCGTTGGATCGTGTATTGCCCGCATTTGATAACAGGCCATCGGCGCAATTTCTTGATCGAGCATTGTCGGATATCGCAAAGAATTTTGGCAGAATGACGGCATACGGCGTAGCCTTGGATTTCGAATACCCCGGGTTCCAACCATGAATCAGATGATCAACAAGAATCCATGTCGTGTGGTATTGCTTGCCTACGAGCAGATGAACCTGCTTGATCTGAGCGGTCCCTTGCAGGCGCTGTCCATAGCCAGTCGTTTGTTTGCCGGAAAGGGTGCTCCGTTGTATGAAACCCATGTGGTTTCCGCGGAGGGCGGCTTGGTGATGACGAGTGCCGGCCTGTCGATCATGACTCTGCCTTTGTCTGCCTTCGACGACATGGAAATCGATACCTTGATCGTCGCCGGTGGCAGCAAGCATGATGCTTTTCATTCGCCACCGGCTTTGGTCGCCTGGATCGCAAAACGTGCACCGACCGTGCGCCGCTTGTGTTCGGTGTGTACCGGTGCTTTTTTACTCGCGGCAGCCGGCCAACTCGATGGTAAAAATGCAGCGACGCATTGGGACTGGATCGGACGATTGCACAAGCTGCATCCGAACATAAAAATCGACGGCGATAAAATTTTCGTTCGCGACGGATCGGTCTGGACTTCAGCCGGTGTCAGCGCCGGAATCGATTTGACGCTGGCATTGATCGAAGCGGATTACGGTCATCAAGTGGCGATTGCAACCGCGAGACAGTTGGTGATGTTCATCAAGCGCTCCGGCGGCCAATCGCAATTCAGCGTATCGCTCTCGGCACAGCTGCAGGCAAACAGTGACTTTGCCGAATTACATGCCTGGATCTCGGCCCATCTACGCGACAAACTGAATGTCGAGCGATTGGCCGAGCAGGTTGGCATGTCGCCACGTACTTTTGCCCGCGCCTATGTCGCCAAACACGGTCGTACTCCGAGCAAGACAGTGGAAGCGATGCGGCTCGAAGCTGCCTGCCGTGCATTGGAAGAAACCCATCTTCCGTTGAAAACCATAGCGGCAAACAACGGTTATGTTGACGAACAAACTTTGCGTCGTGTATTCCAGCGTCAGCTCGCGATAAGCCCTACCCAATATCGGAGTCGTTTCTCACCACATCAGGAGTCTGGCTCAAAAGCCTAGATGATAAATACATGGAAATTCTTGTCGGTATTTTTCTTGCATTAGGCATCGCGTTTTCATCGACCATGATTGGCTTCGACAAGGATCGATCCTTTTATCCCGTGATCATGATCGTGATTTCATTGATTTACGTTTTGTTTGCAACGATGGGTGACTCATCGCAAACCTTGATCGTCGAAATTGGTATTGCCATAGTTTTTCAGGGCATCGCCGTTTCCGGATATAAATCGAGTCTGTGGCTGGTGGTGCTGGCTCTTGCGGCGCACGGCATATGGGATATTTTCCATGGCCATTTCATTAATAACACCGGCATGCCAATCTGGTGGCCGGGGTTTTGTTCGGCCTATGACATCACTGCCGCGCTTTATCTTTCCTGGCTGCTGGTTTCGTTAGCGAATTCGGCAGAAGCGGATGCAAAAGAATCGGTGGGTACTTAAAGAAAACGATATTTGGCTGCGAGTCGACAGGCAAAAAAATTAGGTGATTCTTCGGAAGCTGAACAGCTTTTTCCCCAAAAACCAAACCTAAATTCGAGCTAGTAAACGCAAGTTGTTGAATGTTGCGAAGCAGCATAAAAAAATGTGCGTTTTGTCACGTATTTGTTCAATTTATGTCACTTTTCAGGTGCA
>JAKQKT010000188.1 GCA_029560515.1 Pseudomonadota bacterium | reverse complement strand
AAGCGTCCGGTACTTGTAACAAAAGATAACGTGGTGTCCGTAGGCTTCACGGACAATGCGTATAAACTTCGCTTCTCCATCCATAAATAAATGACCGACATGAGTGAAATCATCGAGCTGACATCCAATCTGATCGCCCGTGAATCGGTAACGCCGGAGGATGCCGGTTGCCAGGCCATGTTGAGCGAACGTTTGCAGGCGAAAGGTTTCAAGTGCGAACAACTGGATTTCGTCGATGTCAAAAACCTGTTCGTGACGCATGGCCGTGAACGTCCTGTCATGATTTTCCTGGGGCATACTGATGTGGTGCCACCCGGTCCGCGTGATCAGTGGCAGAGTGATCCGTTCAAGCCGGAAATTCGTGACGGCTATTTGTATGGCCGTGGTGCTGCCGACATGAAGGGCAGTGTGGCCGCGTTCGTATTGGCGCTGGAAAAATTCGTCGAGAAACATCCGAACCACCCGGGCACCATCGGCATGCTGATTACTTCTGACGAGGAGGGCGATGCCATCCACGGTGTCCGCAATGTTGCCGAGTATTTCAAAACAGCCCATCAACATATTGATTACTGCATCACCGGAGAACCATCTTCCATCGATAAATTCGGCGACCTGCTCCGGGTTGGCCGTCGCGGTACCTTGTCCGGCACTTTGAAGGTAAAAGGTATTCAGGGGCATGTGGCTTATCCGGAACGCGCCCGTAATCCGATTCACGATGCGATGGCGCCTTTGGCGGAGTTATCTGCACGCGTCTGGGATAGCGGTTATCCGGAATTCCCGCCTTCGAGTTTCCAGATTTCCAATATCAATGCAGGTACCGGCGCTAACAATGTCATTCCCGGCGAGTGCACGGTGGTATTCAATTTTCGCTACAACCCCGGCTGGAAGACCGACGACCTCATCCAGGAAGTGCATACGGTTTGCGATTTGCATTGTCTGGATTATGAAATCGCCTGGCATCGTGGCGGCGAGCCGTTTTTGACGCGTGATGGAAAGCTTCGAAAAGCCGTGCGTGAAACGATTATTGCCCGTCTTGGAATCACGCCGCTGGAAAATACCGGAGGTGGTACCTCCGATGCACGTTTTATTGCACCATTGGGTGCCGAAGTGGTCGAGATGGGGCCAATCAATGCGAGCATTCACAAAGTGAATGAACGCGTAGCCATTTCCGAACTGGAGCAGTTGCCGGATTTGTATTGCGAGTTTGCCGAACGCTTGTTACTGCCCTAGGGGTGCTTACTTGCGGGCGCAGCAAGCAAGCGCCCCTAAGTTGTTCGTTGCTCAGGGTTTGGCTTGAATTTTATGTGCTGCGGCACCCGGCAAAAACGGCGTCGCTTCGCCATTGACCCAGGCCTCATGTCCTGCGCCCCAGAACGGCGACATCGGGTGCCCGCTTTGTCCGCCGGGCATATGAATAATGCCGTCGGCTTCATGGCCCGGTGATACCACCATGCGTTCACTGGCACCGAAGTCCGGTGATTGGACGCGTGGCATATTCATGTCGCCGTTGAGTTGTTCGGCAGGCATGCATAACCAGCGTTTGCTGAAAGCGGGGAGCGCCCGCGCAATCGGATGGCAGATGGCAGCGGTATTTCTCTCGCCCCAGTTGCGATCCTTCAATGGGCCGATTTCTTTTAGCTGGCCATACACTTCTTCTGCCGCATCACTGAGCAAGGCGTCCCAACTCGCATATTTATGCGGCAACAAGTGTTCCGGTTGTTGCGTTATCAATTGCCAGCTGACGCCTTCGATCTGCGGCAAATCCGGCATCATGAAATCCTTGCCGAGCTTCGCCTGTGCCGGTGCAGTCAAACCATCCTTGATGCGGGAAATGACCGCCAGACGCCAGGCACGCACGAAGCGGTAGCTGTGGGCATCTACGGAAGCGCGTGCGTCCCATTTTTCCGTTGCGCCACGTATATCGTTGAACATCGGATCGTTTTTATTCTCGCTGAGCTTGCGAAGCTGCTGCCACCAGCGCTGCAGAAACAAAGTGCGATCATCAAGCTGGATCGCCAGCAAATCCTTTTCGGTGAATTGCTGTTTTGCAAACAAGTCATCCCGGATTTGTTTTGCGCGGGCACCGTTGGCATAACCGGCGTCACCAATTTGCCTGAGCATTTCAGCATCGGTCACGCGGGCATTTGCGCTCCACAAACGATGGGAATCGGGCGATACGATTTGCGGATGCAGGTAATCCGGCGTTGGCGGTGCGGTAAAGCAGGCGATATCGTTCGGGTTTTTATCATCGTTCGGATTATTGTCATCCAGCGGCTGCGTGCGCTGGCAGCCGGGTGCCCAGTACTTTTGCAGACCGGTCAGTTTCCACGCAATTTTCCCGCTGCTATCGCCGAACACGGCATTCTGATGCGGCATACCCGATTGCTGGAACAGTGCCAATGCTTGCTCGTTATCATTGACTACCGCAAGCGAAAATATTCTCGTACTGAGTGATCCCGGCGCATGGGCTACCCATGACAACGCGAGTTCGCCGCCGTTCACGTCCTTGGCCATGATCGGCCGGCCATGGCTCTCGCGAATATCGAAATCAACCGGAGCGGCACCTTTGACGAGAATTTTTTCCTTGTAAGTTTCAATCTTGTCGCCGGGATGTACGGCATACCAATCAAGCCAATCGCCATAGGAATTGGTGAAGCCCCAGGCGACATGGGTATTGCTGCCGACAATGACCGCCGGTATGCCGGGGAGCGTAAATCCGCTCACATCCACATTGCCGCCGGAAGCATTGTTGTCCTTGTAAAGCAGGCGTGCACGAAACCAGATATTCGGTGCACGCAAACCGAGATGCATATCGTCAGCAACAATCGAGCGGCCATCTTTCGTCAGCGGACCGGCGACGGCGAAATTGTTGCTGCCCGGTGCAGCCGGTTCGGTGTCGCCATAACTCATACCGGCCGAGGGTGCTGGCAGTTTTCTCAAATCAAGAATATCGGAAGATGGCAAGGCGACATTGCCTCGAGCCTCACCCATCAGCGGGGCATCCCATTCGGTGCCTTCGGCGGCAAGCAATTGATAGAGCGCATCGGGAACCGATTGTTTGATTTTCCACAATGCCAATTCACGTGAATTGCTTTCGTCCTGCAAATCAAAAAACATTGCGTAGCCGACCATGGCGGAATCGGTGGCCTGCCATTTTCTCGGTTTTGTTTGCAAAAGCAGGTACGGCCAAGGGCGAACGGCAAGGTCATCCAGACCCTGGTTTACGCCATCGGTGTAGGCATTCACGACAGCCAGTTTGTCGCCGGCAAAAGCCGCCATATTCGCTTCGACGCGGGCACGCATACGATGCACGCGCGCAGACTTGTCTTTCTCGATCGCAATGGAACCGAATAATTCTGAAAGTTCGCCGGCAGCCGAGCGCCGCAACAAGTCCATTTCGAAAAAACGTTCCTGGGCATGGATATAACCCAGCGTACGTGCCATGTCCGCTTCATTGTCGGCATGAATGGTCACGGTCCCAAGGGCATCGCGTTCAATCTCGACGGGTGCCGATAAATGCGGAATCGAAATCTCGCCGTCCAGTTTGGCAAGACTGCCGTGCATCAAATACCAGAGCGTTGCCGCCGCCAGCAAGACCAACACCAGAATCAGGATTACCAGTCGTTTAAGCCATTTGAACATGGGAAGTCTCCAAGCGATTGGGCATATTAATGTAATTTCAGACCCGGTAGGAGCGACGGAAGTCGCGATAAGCCTGCTGTGTGACTCTCGCGACTTCCGTCGCTCCTGCCGGGATATCCAAAAAGCGCTTGCAAGCATCAAAAAGCTGGGTTATGGTCGAGCCATGACGAACATCAATGCCAGCATTAATAATAATCGACTGCCCACATTGCGGGTCGGCGACTAGCTGCTTTTTGTTCCTAGTTTTCATACGACGGCCCGCCCACAAAGCGGGCCGTTTTTATTTGTCACGATTTTTTTAACGAGAGAAAGACCATGTGTTCAATTCTGGGAATTTTTGATTTAAGTGCCGGCACCGATTTGTCCGCACTGAGAAGTCTGGCTTTGGCGCAATCCGCCAAACAAAGGCATCGTGGACCGGATTGGAGCGGGGTCTATACCGATCCCGGTGCCGTACTGGTGCACGAACGACTGGCTATCGTCGATCCCGCCGGTGGCGCCCAACCCTTGCGCTCCGCCGATGGTCGTCTTGCCCTGGCGGTGAATGGCGAGATTTACAACCATCGCGAGCTCGAACGCGATTTGAAAACACCCTATGAATTCCAGACCGGTTCCGATTGCGAAGTGATCAATGCCCTGTATGCACAGGAAGGCGCCGCGTTCCTGTCGAAACTCAACGGTATTTACGCCTTCTGCCTGTGGGATTCCGAACAAAAAACCTATTTGATTGCACGTGATCCGCTAGGCGTATGTCCTTTGTACCAGGGCCGTGATTCACAAGGCCGTTTATGGATTGCTTCGGAAATGAAATCGCTGGTCGATGTCTGCGACCAGATCGAAGTGTTTCCACCGGGCCATTATCTCGATAGCCGCGAGGGCATGATCAAACCGTTCTGGCAACCGCAATGGCGCGATTATGAAAAAACCAGAGGCGTGAAAATTTCCAATGAAACCTTGCGCAGCAGTTTCGAGCAAGCCGTACATCGCCAGATGATGACTGACGTGCCTTATGGCGTATTGCTTTCGGGCGGGCTTGATTCCTCACTGGTGGCTGCCTGTGCGATGCGCTTCGCGCGTCAGCGCGTCGAAGAAGACGACAAGACCGAAGCCTGGTGGCCGCGTTTGCATTCGTTCGCAATTGGTCTTGAGGGCTCGCCGGATTTGGCCGCGGCACATGTTGCCGCCGAAGCCATCGGTACGATTCATCATAGTTTCAAATACACGGTAGACGAAGGCATAGACGCAATTCCGGAAGTTATCCGTCATATCGAAACTTACGATGTCACCACCATTCGTGCTTCGACGCCGATGTATTTGCTGGCGCGCCGGATCAAGGCGATGGGCGTGAAAATGGTTTTATCCGGAGAAGGCTC
>JAKQKT010000183.1 GCA_029560515.1 Pseudomonadota bacterium | reverse complement strand
CTCGAAAACACGATTGCAGGGATGACGGCACAGATGGCCGAGCCTTCGTTTTATTCAAAAAACAATGCTGCCGCCATTACCGAGTTCAATAGTAAAATGGCGGCATTGCAGGTGGAGCTGGATGCCACTTATGCGCGCTGGCAGTTGCTTGAAGCCGGCTAAGAAATTCCCTGTGAAAGCAGGGGATTTTTAGGAAATTGATTAATCACTAGCGGAATTTTTATGGCGACAATCAAACAAGACGATTTCATTCAAAGTATTGCCGATGGTCTGCAGTACATCAGTTATTACCATCCGGTCGATTACATCAAGAATCTGGCAGCCGCTTACGAGCGTGAAGAATCACCTGCCGCCAAAGATGCCATCGCACAAATCCTGATCAACTCACGGATGTGCGCGGAAGGTCATCGTCCGATTTGCCAGGACACCGGCATCGTCACCGTATTCCTGAAAATCGGCATGAATGTGCAATGGGAAGCCACGCTGTCGGTCGAAGACATGGTCAACGAAGGCGTACGCCGCGCCTACAATTATCCGGACAATAAATTGCGGGCTTCGGTATTGGCCGATCCCGCCGGCAAACGTACGAATACCAAAGACAACACACCTGCTGTCGTTAATATGACGGTGGTGCCAGGTGACACAGTTGACGTTATCGTTGCTGCAAAGGGTGGTGGTTCCGAAGCCAAATCCAAATTCGCGATGTTGAATCCTTCGGATTCGATCGTGGATTGGGTCTTGAAAACCGTGCCTACGATGGGCGCCGGTTGGTGTCCGCCGGGCATGCTAGGCATCGGCATCGGTGGTACTGCCGAAAAAGCCATGCTGCTCGCGAAAGAAGCCTTGATGGAACCGATCGATATCACCGATCTGCAGGCACGTGGTGCAAAAAATCGTGCCGAAGAATTGCGTCTTGAGCTCTACGATAAAGTGAATGCACTCGGTATCGGCGCACAAGGTCTGGGTGGTCTGACCACGGTGCTCGATATCAAGGTGAAAGATTATCCAACCCATGCTGCCAATTTGCCGGTGGCTTTGATCCCCAACTGTGCGGCAACCCGCCACGCACATTTCGTTCTCGATGGCAGCGGCCCAGTCATGCTGGAACCACCATCACTCGAAGATTGGCCGAAGCTGACCTACGACAGCAGCAAAGGCATTCGCGTTGATCTGGATTCGGTTACTCCCGAACAAATTCAAAGCTGGAAGCCGGGCGACGTCCTGTTGTTGAACGGAAAAATTTTGACCGGTCGTGATGCAGCGCATAAACGCATGGTCGAAATGTTGAACAAGGGTGAGAAATTGCCGGTCGATTTCAAAGGCCGCTTTATTTATTACGTGGGACCGGTCGATCCAGTACGCGAAGAAGTCGTTGGCCCGGCAGGCCCGACCACGGCAACCCGCATGGACAAATTTACCGAGCAGGTGCTGGCACAAACCGGACTGATGGGAATGATCGGCAAGGCTGAACGCGGCCCGGTCGCGATTGAAGCAATCAAGAAACACCGCTCGGTGTATTTGATGGCAGTCGGTGGCGCGGCTTATCTGGTATCGAAAGCGATCAAGGCATCGAAAGTCGTCGGCTTCGAAGATCTGGGCATGGAAGCCATTTACGAATTCGAAGTGAAAGACATGCCGGTAACGGTCGCCGTTGATTCACTCGGTAGTTCGGTGCATGAAACTGGACCGAAAGAATGGCAAAGCCGGATCAGCAAGATTTCGGTGGCGGTGGAGTAATTGAATTGCGTAGGAGGGCCCTTGGGCCCGACTTGTCGCCCGCAAGCGGCCTCCTACATAAACAAAAAACGGCAGCCTTGGCTGCCGTTTTTTTTGCGAAGAAGTAAAAAATTACTTGATGCATTCGCCCAAATTCTCATCCAGGCTTGCCTGGAATTCGTCTTTCGCTGCATTCAGTTTTTCATCGTCGCCGGCCAACGCAAGCGCATCGGCGTCGCTTTTGGTGATTTGGTCTTCGGTGGCGTCAGGCAGCATGCTGACCATACTAAGTAGATTGATTTTTACTTTTTCTTCGCCCAGTTTGCCTACCTGCTTGTCCAGCAGGCATTTGCATGAAGCATCATCGCCGCTGTAAACCGAAGTGCATTGCTCATTCCAGGCTTGTTTTTCGAGATCGCTGAATTTGCTGTCAGCGGCTTGTGCCGCGCTGGTGGTTGCGAGTAATGCCAGTGCAAAAAATATTTTCATGGAGTTCTCCAAAGGATGGTGAGTGTTTGGGGCTTTGGCCGGGAAGTTTATGAATAAAAAGAATTTAATTTGTTAAAAGGTTAGCATCTGCCCGGAAAATAAGGTATGGTGCGCCCGACTGTTTGTTAAGGCTCAAGCGATATGTGGGCCGATGCCGTAGATCCATGATCCGCACATCAACACTTTTGCTCTCCTTGCAGCAGTTACGCCAACGAATGTTTTGTCTGGCGTCTCACTCAATATGTTTCAAGGAATTAGTAATATGTCAGATCGTCAAATCGGTACTGTGAAGTGGTTCAACGACGCTAAGGGTTTTGGTTTTGTCACCCCGGAAAGCGGCGAAGATGTGTTTGTACACTTCCGCTCGATACAAGGTAACGGCTTCAAGTCGCTGCAGGAAGGCCAAAAAGTGAGCTTCAAGCTCGT
>JAKQKT010000182.1 GCA_029560515.1 Pseudomonadota bacterium | reverse complement strand
ACTGATATCGTTTTAACCACGCTCAACGCCCGTTACGCCCATGCATCGCTGGGCCTGCGCTATTTGCGTGCCAATCTGGGCGAGCTGCACGGTATATCCTCGATTCGCGAATTCGTGATCGGACAAAAGACCGAGGAAATGGTCGAAAAACTGCTGGCCGACCAAGCAAAAATCATCGGTATCGGTGTTTACATCTGGAATGTCGACGAATGCACGCGGTTAGTTGCGCAGATCAAAGCGGTGGCGCCGGAGATCATCATCGTGCTTGGCGGTCCGGAAGTCAGTTACGAAACCGAACAGCAGCGCATCTGCGAAATGGCCGACTACGTGATTACAGGTTGGGGCGATGTCACCTTCGCAGTACTGGCCAAACAACTGATGCGCGGCGAGCGGCCCGACAAGAAAATCATTGCTGGCGTGCAGGCGCCATTGCCTGCTTTGGTATTGCCGTATAAAGAATTTACCGACGAAGACGTAAGGCAACGGCATTTATATGTAGAAGCTTCCCGCGGTTGTCCGTTCAAATGCGAATTCTGCCTGTCGGCACTGGATAAAACCGCGTGGCCGTTTGAACTCGATCCTTTTTTGAATGAACTCGACATTTTGTACCAACGCGGTGCCCGCACATTCAAATTTGTCGATCGTACATTCAATCTGAAAGTGGATACCTCGCTCGCGATTCTGGATTTCTTCCTGAAGAAACTCGAGCAGGCGCCTGAGGATCCGATCTTCGCCCACTTCGAATTGATCCCGGATCATCTGCCGGAAAAACTGAAAGAGGAAATTGCGAAATTCCCGGCCGGTACTCTGCAATTCGAAATTGGCATCCAGACCTTTGATCCGGCAGTACAGGCCCGCGTCTCGCGCCGACAAAAGAACGAAGTCGCCGATACCAATATCCGCTGGCTGCGCGAACACAGCACGGCGCATTTGCATGTCGATTTGATTGCCGGCTTGCCCGGCGAGGGCGTCGAGTCTTTCGCGAAGGGTTTTGATCGCCTCGTTGCGCTGGCGCCGCACGAAATCCAGTTCGGTATCTTGAAGCGTTTGCGCGGCGCCCCGATTGCACGCCACACCAAAGAGCATGGCCTGAAATTCAACCCGGACCCGCCCTACAATATCCTGGCAACCGACGTTATCGATTTCGCGACCATGCAAAGGCTTTCACGCTTTTCGCGCTACTGGGACATCATCGCGAACTCCGGCCGTTATTCGCGGACCCTGCCGCTGTTGCTGGCCGACAAAGCGTTCGAGAATTTCCTGGCCTTCAGCGATTGGCTGTATGAAAAAACCGGCAAGACACACGCGATTGCTCACGAACGCATGGTGCAATTTATTTTCGATTATCTTCATGATGTTCGCCAATTCGAAAAAGAAAAACTGGCGGAAGACATCATTGCCGATTATCGTGCAGTCGGTGGCCGTACCCATTTCGAATTTGAAGCGCCTGGCGCTGCGCGTGCATTGCCGCGACCACAAAAAAGCGCCGGCGGAACACCATCGCGGCAGGCACGGCATTTGCAAGGCAATGCATCTTGATAACTTTGATTTATACGGGTGAATAATGAGCGATGAATATCTGGGCGAGGATCAACCGGCACGCCGTACCACGCCCACCTGGGAGT
>JAKQKT010000170.1 GCA_029560515.1 Pseudomonadota bacterium | reverse complement strand
TTTTGTCGGCGCGAAAGTCGACGTAGTGATATTGATTGCCTTGTTGGTTTGCCTGATTCCGACCACGATTGGCGGCCTGTTGCCCGCGATTGGCATCGCCGGCATGAATCGCGCGTTGCAGGCGAACGTGATTGCCAAATCCGGCAAGGCGGTTGAACTGGCCGGTGATATCGACACTTTGATGCTCGATAAAACCGGCACCATTACTTACGGTGATCGCCAAGCCACCGACTTTATTCCGCTTGCGGGCGTCACAAAAGCGCAATTACGAGATGCGGCATTATTATCTTCATTGGCGGACCCGACACCTGAAGGAAAATCGGTCGTTGCTTTGGCACGTAAACAAGGCTGTACGTTGGCAGATCCGGAAAATCCGCATTACATTCCGTTCAGCGCCCAAACGCGAATGTCGGGTGTGGATATCGGCGAGCGCCGTATTCGTAAGGGTGCCGGTGATTCGATTGAGCGCTGGGCGAAAGAGCAAGGTTCGCAAACGGTTATGGCCGAATTGCATAGCTGGATCGAACAGGTAGCGCGGAGTGGCGCAACGCCGCTCGTCGTTGCCGAAGGCAAACATTTGCTGGGCGTGATCGCCTTGTCGGATGTGGTGAAGGCCGGGGTACGCGAACGCTTCGCCGGCCTGCGCGCACTCGGCGTAAAAACCATCATGATTACCGGTGACAATCCGATTACTGCCGCCGCCATCGCCGCGACCGCCGGTGTCGACGATTTTATCGCCGAGGCCACGCCTGAAGATAAATTGAAACGCATTCGCGACGAACAAGCACAGGGAAAATTGGTCGCGATGGTCGGCGACGGCACCAACGACGCTCCGGCGCTTGCGCAGGCCGATATCGGTCTGGCGATGAATGCGGGCACGCAGGCGGCAAAGGAAGCCGGCAATATGGTGGACCTGGATTCAGATCCGACCAAATTATTATCGATCGTGGAAATCGGCAAGCAATTGCTGATTACGCGTGGTGCGCTGACTACATTTTCGCTGGCCAATGACGTTGCAAAATATTTCGCAATTATTCCGGCGGTGTTCGCTGCGCAATTGCCCGCCTTGGCTGCACTGGATGTCATGAAGCTTTCCAGCCCGAACAACGCGGTATTGGCGGCGTTGATTTTCAATGCACTTATTATTCCCGCATTGATTCCGCTGGCATTGCGCGGCATTTCATTTACGCCGTCGAGTGCTTCGGCTTTGCTCCGCAGAAACCTGTTGGTCTATGGCCTGGGTGGTGTGCTGTTGCCTTTCGTTGGTATCAAATTGATTGACCTGATTCTCGTTGCGGTTTTTGGAGCATGAACATGACTATCGCTGTCGATTCAAACATTGACGACAAGGCCGCCAGCGCTTTGCTGCCGGCCATCCGTTTCGCCATCGTCGCCATCATCCTGTTTGGCCTGTTGTATCCCGCGCTTGCGACATTCGCAGGTGGCATATTGTTTCCCGCGCAAGCCAATGGCAGCCTGATAACACGTGACGGAAAAGCGGTGGGTTCATCGCTAGTCGCACAGAACTTTGTTGGCGATAACTATTTTCAATCGCGCCCGTCCGCCGCCAGTTACGATCCGCGCGCCATGGCGGGCAGCAACTTGGCGTCGACCAATCCGGCCTTGCGTGAACGCATTGTCGAGTCATCGAAAGTCATTTCAGCGCGCGAAAATATTGCCGCCACCGCCATTCCGGCCGATATGGTAACGACATCCGGTTCCGGCATTGATCCGCATATTTCACCCGAAGCCGCGAAGGTTCAAATAAACCGAGTCGCAAAAGCACGCGGATTGACTGCCGAACAGGTACAAGCGCTGATTGATGCGAATACGCAGGCACCCACCTTCGGCTTATTGGGACAAGCACGGGTGAATGTGCTTCAATTAAACTTGGCTCTCGATGCCATAAAGCGTTGATAAAGTGAAAGCCTTGACCTGATGAACAACGACCGCAGTGCACAAGCCGATGCCTTGCTGGGAAATCTGCAGCGCGAGCGCAGCGGTCAGCTGAAAATATTCCTGGGCGCCGCGCCCGGCGTCGGAAAAACATTCGCCATGTTAAGCGCCGCCCGCGAATTGCAGCGGCAGAATATCGATGTGGTGGTGGGTCTGGTCGAAACCCATGGTCGTGTTGAAACCCAGGCCCTGCTCGATGGTCTGGAAATATTGCCGCGACGGCAAGTCGCCTACAAAACCCAGGCACTGGATGAATTCGATCTGGATGGCTTGCTGGCACGCAAGCCGAAAGTCGCGATTATCGACGAACTCGCGCATCAGAATATTCCCGGTAGTCGACATGAACGTCGTTATCAGGACATCGAGGAAATTCTCGATGCCGGTATCGATGTGTACACCACCGTCAATATCCAGCACATCGAAAGTTTGAATGATGTGGTGCGGCAGATTACCGGCGTCCATGTGCGTGAAACCGTGCCGGATGCATTTCTCGATCGCGCCCGCGATATTGTGTTGGTCGATTTGCCGCCGCGTGAATTGATCCAGCGTTTGCAGCAGGGCAAGGTCTATATGCCCGAGCAGGCGGCATCTGCCTTGCAGGCCTTTTTCTCGACCTCGAATTTGACCGCCCTGCGCGACCTGGCCGTGCAACAAATCGCCGACCGCGTCGATGCCGACATGCGTGAGCAAATGACCGCACGCGGCACCAATACCGTTCCGGTCCGTCGGCGCGTGATTGCCGCGATTGACGGTTTCGACAATAGCGAATATCTGGTGCGTGCCACCCGCAAAATTGCCGAACGCAGGCAGGCACCGTGGACGGTGGTCTTCGTCGATAACGGCAATATCAGCCGCGAGCGCCACCAGATTGTCGAGCAATGTTTTTCACTGACGCGAAAACTCGGTGGCGATTGCGTGGTGTTGCACGGGCTTGGTGTGGTGGATGAACTGCTGGCCTATGCCAGCCGCAATGCGGTTTCCACCGTCGTGATCGGTCGTACACGCGAGCGTCCATTCGCACGAATGTTCAACCGCACGCTCACGCAACAGTTGTTGCAGAAAGGCGCGCATTTCGAACTCACTATCATTAACACGCCGTATGCCCGTGCAAAGGCGAGACGCGCACTGGAAGGCAATACTCCCAAGGCATCGGTGCTGGTGCCGGAGGTTACTTACGCCACCGTGGTGGCGGCGCTCGCCGTCTTGATTGCATTTCTTGCCGACAGGTTTCTGTCTTTCGACGATCTCTCGCTGATCTTCATCACTGCGGTATTGTTCGTGGCGGTAAGAACCCGCATGTCAGTCGCCGTTTACGCCGCGATACTGTGTTTCCTTTCCTATAATTTTTTCTTCATCCATCCGCGTTTTACCTTCTATATTTCTGCCGGGCAAGGCGTCGTTACCGTCATCATGTTTTTGATCGTGGCGCTGATTTGTGGACGGCTGGCAAACCGTTTGCGCACGCAAGTCATTTTGCTGCGAAGTGCCCACGGGCATACCGAAGTGATGCAGCGACTGGGCCAGCAATTATCCGCCGCCGCCGACGAGTCGGAAGTCCTGCACGTTGCCTTGCGATCAATGAATAATGCACTGGCTGCTGAAGTCGTGGTGTTGTCGGTCGACGACAAGCTGCGCATGCAGGAACTGGCCTCCGAGCCGAAAAATATTATTCTCGAAGTGTCTGCGCGTGCCGCTGCCGATTGGTGTCTGGCCCATCAGCAACCGGCGGGCTTCGGCACCGATACCTTGCGCGACGTTGCCTGGTGGTGCCTGCCCCTCACGGTCGGCGAGCAGTCACTGGGTGTGGTCTGCCTGCGTTTTATCGATAAAGATGAATCAATCAACCCCGAGAGAATCAATCTTGCCCAAGCCATGGTGCAGGACCTCGCACAGGCCCTGGCCAGAACGCGATTGGTGAATCAGCTTGAAGTCTCGCGCGTGCAAGGCGAAACCGAACGTCTTCGTACCGCCCTGCTGTCATCGGTGTCGCATGATTTGCGCTCGCCGCTGTCCACCATTATCGGCAGTGCCGAAAGCCTGAGTGTCTACCGCGAAAAATTATCGGCAGAGGATCAATTCGTGCTGGCCGAAAATATCCTGATTGAAGGCCAGCGGCTGGATCGCTATATCCAGAATCTTCTCGACATGACACGCATTGGTCATGGTTCTCTGGCCGTTGAACGCGAGTGGGTGGGTCTGGATGAACTCTGCGGCGCGGTGGTGCCCAGATTGAGAAAACTGTACCCGGCAAGCAATGTTGAGTTATTGCTTCCGGAAAAATTGCCTTTGCTGCATGTGAATCCGGCCCTGATCGAGCAAGCGCTTTTCAACGTGCTGGAAAACGCCGCGAAATTCAATTCACCGGCATTTCCCATCGTATTGCAGGCACAGTTTGATGACACGAGATTGTGTATCGATGTCAGTGATCACGGCCCCGGCATTCCGGAAGAAGATCGTGCCCGCGTATTCGACATGTTCTACAGCGTTGAACGCGGTGATCGCGGCAGCCACGGCGGTTCGGGCACTGGTTTGGGTCTGGCGATTTGCCAGGGCATCATCGCCGCGCACAAAGGCAGGATCGAAGCACTGGCCGGCCCTGATGGGCAGGGCACGACCATTCGTATTATGCTGCCGATGAGCGATTTGCCTTTCGATACCGCAAGAGAAGAATGAATGTCCGAACCCGCAGGCGCCAGCGTTTTAATCATTGATGATGAAGCGCAAATCCGGCGTTTTCTCGGCATCAGTTTACGGGCGCAAGGCTACGAAGTTCTTGAAGCGGAAAACGGCGCAGCCGGTCTGGAAATGTTGGCAAGTCGCGGTGCCGATGCCGTGATCCTCGATCTGGGTTTGCCCGATCTGGATGGCCACGAAGTATTGCGCGAACTGCGTGCCTGGTCATCGGTGCCGGTGATTGTTCTATCGGTACGCTCCGGCGAAGCCGAAAAAGTAAAAGCCCTCGATGCCGGTGCCAACGATTACGTGACAAAACCTTTCGGCGTACAGGAATTATCTGCACGCCTGCGTGCCTTGCTGCGCTTGCGACCGGAAGAAGATCAAGCCGCAGTGTTCGACGACGGCATATTGAAAATCGATTTGGCGCGCCGGCAAATTACCCGCAACGGAGACATCGTTACACTCACCCGCAAGGAATGGTCGCTGTTGAATTTGTTGATGCGCCACACCGGACGCGTTCTTACCCAACCACAATTGTTGCGTGAGCTCTGGGGGCCCACCCACGAAGAAGACACTCACTATCTGCGTATTCTGGTCGCCAAATTGCGTACCAAGCTCGGTGATAACGCGGCGGCACCACGCTATATTCAGACGGAAGCCGGTGTCGGACTACGGTTTATTTCATCGGCGGAACCTTAATTTCCAAAGTGTTTATCCGGCAACCGGATGATCAATCCGCAAACACTTTCTTGCGCGAATAATTTTCTGCCTGCGCTTTATCCAGCCATCGCCGTGTCGCCGAATGCACGGCCCCCGGTCCGCGACTATCATATTCATAGAGCCGTGCCGTTTCAGGTGGCAGCATCACGCGTTGTCCGTCGCGTGCGGTATATGCCATTGCGTCCCAGCCTTTGGGGTCGATATGTGCGTCCATCCAGCAGGATAAAAACACGGCGGTTCCAAGTACGGCGGGATCACCGTATTTGCCATCGCTAAATTGTTTGCCCGGACGCCAGGCGCGGCCGAGCGCAACGCTGGCATCGGGAATTTCTTTTTCTCGCAGCAAGCGGCAGCGTGAAAAAATCAGGCCATGGGTTTGTGTTTGCAAGGTGCTCGGCACAGCGATGTAACCCTGGCGTTCCTTGCCGGGGCGAAAACGCGAGACGATATCGCAATCCTCGATAAATGCGTTGCCAGCACCGAAAATAAAATCGACGCTGCCGCTGATCCTGCAATGTTGAAACAGGTGCTGACCGGCATCGACAAATAAGGTGTCCTGATGGCTGCTGATATCGACATTTTTCAATACGCATCGATCCGATCCGGTATCCAACATCAATGCAACCGCTTGCGCGCCATTGGGGCCGATCACTTCGAACTTCGGTGCACTCAAATTGCCGACATAATCAAAGGCATTTTCGATACGCAGATTTTCGGCACGAAAATCCGGCGCTCGCACAATCACGCTCGCGCAGCCCCAGGTGCCCCATGGTGAGCCATCCGGTTGCAGCATGCCGGCGGCGGCATCGAAGCTTAAAATACAGTCGTTTCGGTCATCGCCGAACAAATGGATGTTGGGTTTGTCGATCACGATTTTTTCCCGCCAGATACCGCGGGTGATCCTGATGCGATAAGGGTGTTTGCCATCGGCAGGTGCTGACGCAATCGCGGCAGCGACAGAATCAAAACAGGAAATGCCGGAAACAGGTTCGCGGTTTTTGCCAACGCAGGCATCGAAATCTTTTTTGTCAGGCGAAAGGCTTCGACAAGCCGCCAACGCAGGCAAGGCCAGCAAAATGGCTTGGATAAAATTTCTTCGTTTCATCGGCAAGAAGGAAGCCAGGGCAGCGGGAACAATCCTGCCCTGGCTTCAAGTCAGTCACACTTATAATTTAAAGCGCAGGCCGACAAAGAATTGGCGACCGGTGTGGTGATAGACCGATACGCGATCGGCGGCGGCATCGACCCATTGATCCTGGTAGGCATCGGTCAGATTCAAGCCTTCCAGCGTGAGTTCGAATTGATCGTTGATTTTCCACGAGGCGGACATGTCGATCGTGGTGCCGCCCTTGGTGCCTTCGACATCGTTATTGTTGCGACCGGGAACGGTGGTGAGGTAATCGTCGCGATACGCCGCTGAAATACGCGCGCCGAAGCGTTTGCCTTCGTAGTACAGCGTTGCGTTATAGGCATTGCTGGACAATCCGGTCAGATCGGTTTCCAGCGAGGGCACACCGGTGGACGTCACGTACTGGATTTTCGATTCGACATGCGTGTAGTTCAATTGCGTACCGAAATTCGCCCAGTTCCGGGGCAGAAAACTGAAGGGTTGCTGGTAGCTGATTTCAAACCCTTTCAGTGGACCCCCGGGCGTATTGACCGGAATATTGAACTGGAAATCATCGGTGGGTAATGCGCCGGTGCCGTCCAGCAAACTATCGGGCAAGCCGGAAGTGTTGTAGGGACGAATTTCGCGAGAGGTTTGCACAAAGCTGGCGATGTCTTTGTAAAACAGGCCGACCGATAGCAATGATTCTTCGGCGAAATACCATTCAAGACCGAGATCATAGGTGTTGGCCCAGAAAGGCTCCAGCAAGGGATTGCCGCCGGTCACCGTGCGATTGCCGCCACTGACGCTGACGGTGACGCCGGGCGTCAGATTGCCCAGACCCGGACGCGCCATTACCTTGGATGCGCCGAAACGAAGCAGTACATCATCGCTGAGGTCGGCGACCAGGTTTAATGAAGGCAGGGTATCGTCATAATCGCGAGTAACCGTTGTCAGCACGGGCACGCCGCCAGTGACCGAATAACCGGTCGAACTTTGGTTCGTCTTCACGTGCCGGACGCCAAAATTGCCACTCAGCGGAATGCTTCCGATATCGGTGCTGAAATCGGCCTGTGCATAGAAACCGAAATCCTTTTCAGTGACATCGCGGTTATTGCCGCGAACGCTGGCGACATCCTGGCTTACCGCAAAGGTACCGCTATTGCTGTAAATGCCGAATTGCTGGGCAAAGGCGGCGATATCCGGAATCAACCAGTACGAACCGCCGGGAGTTCCGTTCAATCCGATCAGCGTAGTCAAGTCGGACAGGCTGACGCCGCCGGGCAGGGCCGGAACGGCCAACTCGGAAGCGCGCCGCCATTCCTTGCTGACGAATTCGTATTTTTTCGACAATAGGCCGCCGGATAATTTGAAACCCGGCGAGATATTCCATTTGAAATCCAGTTGCGCGGTATCGAAAGTGTTGTCGGCTTTCTGCGGGCGCAAACGAATTTCGGAAACGCCGTTGGCGAAGGTCCAGTTGGCGGGATCACTCGGATCAAAACCGTAATTGATGACCGGGAGCCGGTCGTTGCCGCGGTAATCCCAGCTATAGCCATCGGTATTCAGTCGGTCCAGCGTGATCGTGGTCTGGATCGGATTGTCGAAAATCGATTTTGATCGGCCGACAAACGCGCTCATCCGGAAATCATTGGTGAATTTGTGCGATGCCGAGAAACCGAATTGGGTGAACTTGGTACTGAGTTCGTCGTAACGTGCTTCGGAACGCATATCGACATCATTGAACAGACCGTAGACCAGATTGCCGTGCTCATCGACCTCGCCGTCGACCACGACGGTTTGCGGTTTGCCGGTTCCGGTGCGGCTGAAGGAAATCGCTTCCAGAAAATTCTCGGTCCGCTTGGCGTCGAAGTCGGCATAGAGCACGTCAAAATTGAATTCGGTTTTACTGCTCGGTGCGAATTGCAGCGAGCCGGTAATGCCAAGACGTTGCTGATCGTGTTCGAGAATGCCGTAGCGAGGCAGGCGCGGATGGAATGTCGTGGCCAGTCGTGCAGGGGTGTAGGGCGAGGCTGCATTGAAATTGCCGCTGCTGGTGCCATTGTCCCAACGCACCGTACTGTGGCCCTCTTCCACCGATTGCCGATCGGTATAGGCCACCGAGAGCAAGGCACCGAACTTGTTGTCGGCCCAGAGATTGCTCATCAATAGCGTCGCACGCGGATCCTTGTCGCCGGAAAGCGAGTTGTAGCCGAGCTGTGCTCCGGCGGCAAAGGTGAATCCTTCGTAATCGAAAGGTCTGGCGGTTTGCAAATCCACCGTGGCACCAAGCGAGCCTTCTTCCACATTGGCCGAAGCGGTCTTGCGCACCGTCAGGCGATTGAACAACTCGGAAGCGAAGACGTTGAAATCGAAACCGCGGCCGCGGTTCGCACCGCCAGAGCTATCGGTACCGCCGGTCGTGGTGAGTGCTTCCATGCCATTGATGCGGACACGGGTGAATTGCGAATCGAGACCGCGCACGGAAATGTTTCTTCCTTCGCCGGCATCGCGCGAGATCGAAACGCCGGGAACGCGTTGTAGCGATTCGGCGAGATTCAGATCGGGAAAGTCGGCGATGTCCTCGGCAACGATCACGTCCACGACACCGGTTTCTTCGCGTTTTATATCCATCGCCTTTTCAAGGCTCGCACGGAAACCGACGGCCTGTACTGCCGAAAGCTCCTTCGGTTCATCGCTGGGCGGGGCTTTCTTTGCCTCTGTGCTGCTGTCCGCTTCCGTGCTGGCTGCGGGCTTGGTATTCGTATCCTGCGCATACGCCATCGCCGGCATATGCAATGCCAATGCAATGGCCGCAGAAAGTGCGGCGGTGAAGGGGCCTTGCGGCCCTTTGCGTGCTGACGTCATTTGGTATCCCTCCCAGGATAGTTTTTACCGATAGTCGAGCCTTCTTACAAATGAATTGACACCGGTATCATTTTTCATGTCTCGTTTTGACACCGGTGGTCATTAAAGCGTAGCATAAGATTTAGCGCCATGTGCAAGCCCCCAAATCACGGGATTTGCCGGCAGACATCGAATTCGTGACCCGGGACGGATTTGCGGGTAGCGATGATGTCCTGCGGTCGCGGCATTCCGGAGGGGGAGAAAATGTCAGGACGTATCGTGTGTTTCGGCGAGTTGTTGCTGCGTCTGGCGGCTCCGGAGCGTCAGCTGATGCTGCAATCCCCGGCTTTCGAGGTTCATGTGGGCGGCGCCGAAGCCAATGTCGCGGTATCGCTCGCGAAGTTTGGTCATCTGGCCGAATTGATCAGCGTGATTCCGGAAAACCCGCTCGGCATGGCGGCCCTTGGCGAAATACGAAAGCATGGCGTCGATACCCGCAATATTCTTTCGGCGCCGGGTCGCATGGGCCTGTATTTTCTGGTGCAGGGTGCGATGCAGCGACCAAGTGAAGTGATTTACGACCGCGCAGGCTCGGCATTCGCATCAACGCAGCCTGCCCGCTACGATTGGCAAACTCTATTGACCGGTGCCGATTGGTTTCATGTCTCCGGCGTGACTCCCGCATTGGGCGATAGCACGGCGAATGCCGCGATGGAAGCGGTGCGGACGGCGCGGAAGCTCGGGTTGAAAGTATCGTTCGACGGAAATTTCCGGCCGAAACTCTGGCAGGCCTGGCAGGGACATGCGCCGACAATCTTGCGTCAGATAATGAGTGAAGCCGATCTGATGTTTGCCGATCATCGCGATATGGCGGTCGTACTCGAAACGGATTTCGCCGAATCCAATACCGAAACGCAAATCCAATCGGCGGCTAGCGCTGCATTCAAGGCGTTTCCGCATTTGCAAAAATTCACCACAACGATTCGCGTACAACACAGCGTCGATCATCACTCAATCTCGGCAATGATGGTGACTCGCGATGGACAGGTCCATCGTGCACCGGCAATTGAACTGACTTCCATCGTTGATCGCATCGGCGCCGGTGATGCATTCGCCGCAGGCGTATTGCATGGCTTGACCGTCAACATGGATGACAGGCAGGCCCTGTGTTTCGGTCTGGCCGCTGCCGCCTTGAAGCATTCGATACCTGGCGATTTCAATTTGCTTGGCATCGACGATGTCGCCGCCTGCGTGGCTGAGGAACGTTACGATGTCCGACGCTGACAGCCGCATGCGCGACATCATGTCGCGTGCAACCGTGATTCCGGTGTATACGCCTGGCAGTATCGAAGAAGCGATACAAGTGGCAAGGGTTCTGGCGCGCAGTGGAATCGAAGTGATCGAAGTCACGCTGCGCAACGGCATAGCGATGGATGCTCTGAAGGCGATGATCGAAGTCACGCCGGGTATTGCCATAGGCGCCGGCACGGTAGTCACCACAAGGCAGATGGAAACCGTCGCCGCCATGGGTGCCGCGTTCGCGGTATCGCCGGGCACTACACCATCGCTCATTTCAGCTTCGCAGCATGCCAATCTGCCTTATCTGCCCGGCATCGCAACCGCATCGGAGTTAATGCAGGGCATGCAATTTGGCTTGAGTTGTTTCAAGTTTTTTCCGGCTGCGCAGGCGGGCGGCCCCGCGTTATTGTCGGCGTTTTCCGGCCCGTTTTCCGATGCCGTGTTTTGCCCGACCGGCGGCATCACATTAAAGACAGCGCCAGATTATTTGCGATTAAAAAATGTGTTGTGTGTCGGCGGTTCCTGGCTCACGACACCCGAGCGATTGGCCAAGTCGGATTGGCAGGGCATTGAAGATGCGGCAAAAGCCATCAACACGCTGGTTTACTGAGTACCCCATTTCGACCTTTCCAGCCACCACAATAATGCCGTGAAAAAGAGCCAGGCATAAAACCAGGGCCAGGGTGAACCGGGTACCGGAATGCGGGCCGCATTTTTTTCCGTCGCGGATTTTGACATCAACAAGAGCGTGGCTTCGCGCATGTCGTTGGCTTTCAAACCGGGAGCTTCATCGTTGCCACGCACATGGAACGGAAGCTCCTGTGAATCCGTCACCAGGACATGCCAACCGCTGATACGTGGCCAGAAGGCTGCGCAATTTTTATTGAGACCCTGGGTTTCCGGCATCAGGGAAGTAATTTTTTTGTCCGGTTCGCGAATGAATGCCTTGCCGGAAATATTGCACAGCACGCTTCTATCGTTCATTCGCGTATTCTGCCCGCGAAGATAGGGCGTGTTGCCGGGACGCACACGCGCGAGGGTGGCAACTGCATCGCGCCAGATTTGCCCATGAAGACTGGATTGATCGCCCAAGACGAGTTTGTAAGTATCCGTCAGCCAGACCAAACCGATGCGACCGCGTCCTTCCGCGCGCCAGACGGCCAGCGGATTGCCGGAATCGTCGCGCAACATCGTGACGCCATCGGAACTTGCCACCTGCAAAGGTCGCCTGGTCAGTGTCGGCTTGCTTTTCTTATCGCCGCTATTGGCCAAATGAATACCTTGCACGATATTGGCATCGGCAACCGCAAAACCCAGTGCACGCAAGTCATTGCGATCCGCCGCGGACAGGGGGCCGCTGATTCGCAACAGCACACCCATGCCGCTGCGCAAGGCATCGATAAGGGCCTGTTTGCTGCTCCGGTTCATCGAGGCCCAGGCGCGTTCATCGAGCATCAGCAAATCCACACTGCGAAGGCTTTGGGCATTGATGGCGATGGCCGAATTATTCATCTGCACGCCGGCACTCAGCGTGATCTGGCTTTGCAATTCGACACCAGCATCCAGTGCCCAGCGGCGAAGATATTTCAGTTCGGGATTCGGGCCGCCAGACAAGCTCAGCATCTTCAGGGCCTGCGATTGCTCGACAGACAAAGGCATTCGGATATTTTCAACGATCTTTTTCCGCTCATCCAGAATTCGCAGTTGGTACATCACAAGACCGGGTGATCGCGCGGTATCGGCGAGCGAGAAATATCCTTCGGCATCGATATCCGCGCTGGCAACAACGGCGTTTGCAGGATCCAGCAATTCAATCCGTGCGTTCTTAATCTGGTGGACCCTGCCTTGGAGTGACCAGCGTGCACCGCTGGAAATGTCGTTCGGTAGCGACAATTGCACCAAGGCTTTCGGCAAAGGTGCTGGAGTGAAATCAATTGACAGGCCGCGGGCAGCCTCCAGATCACGCGGACCCAAACCGTTGCCGATAATATGCAATTGACTGACGCCCGGATAGCGACGCAAGGCAGTTGCCAGATCCGGGACCGGCTCTGCCTTTGCGAAAACCGGTGCTTCCGGTAATGCCAATAGACGGCCCGATATCGTCGCGTTCTCCATATCGGCATTCGCCGTCAAAATGACCAGACGCTCGGCGCTGGTCAATGTCGATGGCGGGAAGAGGCAGAAATAGAGCAAGGCCGCCGACACGGTTTGCAACGACAAGATCGCGATCACACGCCAGATTTTCGGCCGTCGGGATAGTTCGCTTCGCCGCAGTGACAGCAGATATCGTGCGGAGGCGAGTAATAACGCCAATAGCAAGATTATCATGCAGACTTGGCTCATGCTCATCGTTGATGCTCCTGTCTCAGCGCATCGAGATATTTTTGTGCTGTCGGATCGGGAATCCTGCGTGGTGCCGGATTGGCCGGTGGCTTCGGCAACATCGGCCACAGCGCGGCTTTCAATTCGAGCAGGCAGGCGTGGCAATCACTCCGCTTTTCCAATGCATCGAGCGCGGCCAGTAAACCGAGTGAGTCACTCGAGCGCGCAGGATGTTCACGCATCCAGTTTCTCAAGGCATTGAAATCCGGCGCCTCGTTTTTCCCGGGCGCCGCACCCAATTCCAGTTGACTCAGCGAATGCCAGAATTGAATCAGTGGCAGATCATCATTATTCGCGGCTTGCAAAACATCATTGCGGTTTCTTAGCGAGCTGCGATCGCCGCTGAGGCGGCGGGTCTCATCAATCGGTGGTAATTCGAGTCCGACGCGAGCGAGATAAATGCGGTCGGCCTGTTGCACTTTCTTGATGAAAGCGAGCGCGCGGTATTCGTATGGCAGGGCGAGTTTTGGCTGTGCCGAACGCAGATGCAGTTCGGCCTGCCACATTTCATTGAGCGCCGAACGCAGCAATTCCTTTGTCTTGGGTTCCAGCAGGGTAGCCGCTTCCGGAATATCATGGGTATGACCGAACTCGGCAACAATGGCCTGGGTGTCGCTGACAGTCGCTTTTCTGCCGCCGGCTTCATCGCCATGTTCTTCGTGTTCGCCTTCGGCTTCCTCGCCGAGGAATTGCCCGTAACGTAATCGCAGGATGCGTTGATCCACGCCGATAGTGTCGGATTGAATCGCGAATTTTTCTGTCGGCAGGCTTCGTTTGTCGGCCAGAAGTTTTTCGGTATCGATGATGATTTGTCGCTGACTGCGGAAGTAGGCCGGTATCGCTTTCTGCACCAGACCTTCGACGCCGGTCGCTTCGACACTGTCTTCGGCCGGCCAGCGCAGGATGAAACTCGAGCTGCGCGTCGTATTGTTTTGCGGCGAACGCTGGTCGCTGACGCTGAACTGCACAATCACGTCGTCACCCGGCCCGATGCCAAGAGCAGTCAAATCCAGTGATTGTGCGAAACGCTTGCGCGTGCGACTCCCCTGACCCGTCAGGCTGCGCGTCTGTTCGCTGAATTTGATATTTTCACCGCTGCCTTTCGCCAGCTGGATTCGCAGCAGCGCCCCGTCCAGGCCGTAATCGTCTTCGGCTTCAAAACTCAGCGGCCAATCGGTCTGGCCCAGTTCCACCAGACTCAGGTTTCGATCCGGCTGGATCACGCGAATTTGCGGTGCAATATCCTTGATTGCATCCAGGCGATAAAGCCGGTCGTCTTTCAGCGGGGCATTATTGATTTGCAGACGATACAAGCTGGATTGCAGCATGGCTTTGCTGCCTTGCCAGAATTCGCCATTCTTCTTCAAGGCCAGACGCTTGCCATCGTGGAACAGCAAGTCCACCGATACCGGTTGCGGGTTGAATTTCAGGTTCCAGCTCAAGGTCGAGCCTTCGGGAAATTTAAGCTGCAGGTTCTTTTCGCTGCGTGCCGGAAGACCGGTGTAGGCGGGCGCTTGGATGCGAATGGATTTATCGACAAGCAGGATGGGTATTTCGTTTGTCGGGCCAGCGGGTAAAGTTTCGGCGAGTTTTGGATCATTCGCAGTCTTTGCCTGCGGCCAGTAAATCGCAAAGCCGGCAAGACTGGCGGCGATCAAAAAACAAGCCAGGATTTTCTTCCCGTTCCAGTCTTCACGAAGATCGATATCGGACATGCCGCCAATACGCTGCTCGATGCGCCCGCGCTGCAGATTTTGCAAAGGGGAAAGATCGGCAGGCTGTTTGAACAATAAATCGCTGCTGTCTTCCAGATCCTGTAAACGAAGATCGAGCTGGCGTATCAGCCAGAACTTGTCCAGCGCCGTAATGGATTTGGTTACATACAGAAGCAGGATCGCCGCACTTGCCAGAGTCAACGCAATAGCAAACGATACCGATAAAAAACGCGAGGCCAGCAAATACAGCGCCACCAGAAGCGGGAGGTCAATCAGGCTTTCCACCAAAAGGCGTCGGGTTTTTGCAGCTGCCTGCCATTGCCGGATTTGATCGCTGGCGTTCATGCGGCGTGCCCGCGACGAGGTGAATTCGCGATCCCTCTTTCCAGCAGGAACAGGATCGCAATCAATAGAGCCAACCAGGTTTGCAATGAAGTAGGAGCTTCAGGAAAAGTCCTTGCTCCCGTCAACGGTGTTTGCGACGCTGCCAATGCGAGAGTAGGTGCAACAGGTGTCGGCTGTAATAAGGTTTCCAGTTGCGATGGAAAAGTCGCGTCCAGTAATTCGGGCATTGCCTCTGGTTGCAAATCTTGTTGCCATTGCAATACCCGGCCTTGTCCCAGCGGTGCAACGCTTGCCAACGCCCGGCCTTTTTCATTTCGCCATGCCGGAACGCCCGATGCAAGTTCCGGAACCCGCGTGTCTTTCGAAACGATTAGCGTGCGGCCCTTGTTTACCCAATCGCGAATCGTGCCGGGTAATTCACCTGCAGCGAGCCACACCAGAGCATTGCGATCCGGCTTCAATGCCGAGGAAATATTGGCAGCATCGAGTAAATCTTTTTCGGCTGCTTTTCGATCAGCCTGCCATGCGACTTGCGCCGCACGAAAATAAATCGAAGCATCGGTGTGTGCGTCGTCGTAGCGGATGGCAAGGCGAATCGGCGCCACGTTTTCGGTTGTCGGCATGGCAGGCATCGTGCCCGGCACAATTTTCCAGTTCACCTGGCGGCTTAAGCGGATGCGTTCACCATCAAGCCCCGAAAGATGTTCCGGCACGATGATTGTCAGTGAGGTGCTGGCAGGCAGTTGTGCGTCCAGTTCTCGCAGCAGGCTGCCGATATTCGTATTCGCAATAAGCGGTTTGTCTTCGACATCGGGAAAGCCGGGGCTGAGCCAATGCCATTCCGATTTTGTATCCAATGTTGAATCTTTCGCCGCAGGAATATCGGCACCCGGTACGATCACAGTCCAGTGTGTTGGCGCTGCCGTTTGCATCGAGACTGGTTTCGCCAGAAATAGAGCAAGCACAATCAGCAACAGGAGGCGCAACAACAAGAGCAGGATTTCCTGAAACACCAGTTTTCGACGTGGTCGCAATTGTGCGGAAATCCAGCGGAGCGCGGCAAAGTCGGTTGGTCGCTGTTCCGAGCGTCGGCTGAGATGGATCAAAAGCGGTATCAGCAAGGCGGCCAGCGCGGCCAGGGCACCGGGTGCGAGCAGGGCGAGATTCACACGCTCTCCTGATGACGCGAAGTGCGCGGCAAGAAGAATTTTCGCAGCGGCGTGTCCAGCGGTTGGTCAAGAATATAGTCGATGTGATTGATGCCGCTGGCGGCGAAGCGCGCGGCCAGCATGCGTTTTGCCGCAGAAAATTGTTCGATGAATCCGGCACGCGATGCGGCCGCGTCGGTCAGTAATTCGGTATCGGTTTCGGCATCGCGAAAACGATGACCGCCCTGGAACGGGAAGTCGCGTTCTTCGGCGGTAAGAATTTGTACGCTTAGCACTTCGCGTCTTGCGACAGCCAAACGCTCGGCCAGCGATACGCAGGCTTCGTCGTAATCGTCGCTAAGCAACAGCACCAAGGTATTGGCGCCGATCCGTTCCCAGATCGGGCGGCATTGTGATTCGCTTGGCCAGTGGCCTTGTGCTTTCAGCTTGTGCAGTTCCAGAAGGCATTGATCGCGATGTCGTGTACCGCTACCCGCATTCACCACGACGAGACCTTTGTCGTTCACCGCGATCAAACCAAAGCGATCGCCTTGTTTCAAGGCCAGTTCGATAACGCAGGCGGTCAAGGCTTTAGCGGCTTGCAGCCGGCTCCATTCCGGACGCGCGGCATCGCTTTGCGCCATCGAAGCGGTCGCATCAATCAGACACCAGACAATCAGCGGACTATCGCGCTCGGCTTCGCGCACGAAAAATTTGTCGGAGCGGGCATACAGCTTCCAATCGATTTGTCGTGGTTCGTCGCCCGGCTCATACGCGCGATACTGCGCGAATTCCAGACCGGCGCCGCGACTGCGGCTTTGATGCTGGCCGATTCCCTGCGCACCGGAAATGCGACGTGCCTGAAGGCGAAAAGCCTTCAGGCGTGCGCGGACATCGGCAGGAATCAGGTCGGAACTCATCGTTTATGCATCACGCCGGAAACGGCACCGAGTTCAACAAAACGGCGACAACATCGTCGGCCGATTTTTGTTCGGCTTCGGCGACGAAGGTCAGCAATAGGCGATGACGCAGCACGGGCGCGGCGAGCGCTTTCACATCGTCGCGGGTCGCGGCGAAACGGCCCTGAATCAACGCGCGTGCTTTCGATGCCAATACCAATGCCTGGCCGGCACGTGGACCGGCGCCCCATTTCACCCAGGATTGTATTTCTTTCGAGCCGCTTTCCTGTGGCCGGCTTGCGCGGACAATGCGGTTGATCCAGTTCAACAAATCGTCGCTGACATGCACTTCGCGTACCAGTTTTTGCAGTGAACGAATCGTGTCGGCCTGCATCACCTGCGGCACCACGGACGCTTTCACGCCGGTGGTTTGTTGCAGGATCGAGCGTTCTTCGGCTTCGCTCGGATAATCAACGCGAACATGCAGCAGGAAACGATCTAGCTGCGCTTCCGGCAGCGGATAGGTACCGGCCTGCTCGAGCGGATTCTGCGTTGCCAATACGAAAAACGGATCCGGTAAAACGTGCGTGACACCGGCGTAACTGACAGTGTGTTCCTGCATCGCTTCTAGCAGTGCGGCCTGGGTTTTCGGCGGCGTGCGATTCAATTCATCCGCCAATAATAAATTGGTGAATACCGGACCTTGCTGGAATTTGAAATGGCGTTTGCCGGTGCCGTGGTCTTCTTCGAGGATTTCGGTGCCGAGAATATCGCTCGGCATCAAGTCGGGCGTGAACTGGATGCGGCGGAATTCGAGATCCATTGCCTGTCCGAGCGAACGAACAAGCAAAGTTTTACCCAGCCCTGGCACACCTTCCAGTAAACAGTGGCCACCGGCCAGCAAGCCGATCAGCAATTGCTCGATCACGTCTTCCTGCCCGACGATCGCATTGGCGATCGCGGATTTCAGGCTGCCGAGTTGCGACAGTCGTTCTTTGATTTCGGCTTCACTACTATTCATCTGGATCATCCTTGCTGATTTAGTGTCCCGACTTCCGTCGGCCACCTGCTAATTATTTAGTGCGTACATCACGATGTTGACTGCAAGCTTGGTGTTGTCTTCGGCGAGAAAGCGTTTATTGCGCCAGTCGTAATCCCACTCGCAGCCGTAATCTTTATTGCTGTAAAGAACGCCAAGGCGGCCGTTGATTTCGATGCCTTTCAAGTAATCGTGAACAATGTCGTCGCCCCAGCCGTTCAATTCGAAGCCCGTGGTGGGCAATTCGTCGAAGGTGAAAAAGCTGCTGTAAAGCGGATGTTTCTTCGGCAGTTTCTTCAATGCGCTGGCACCGAAGATCGACGTCATCTGGGCCTCGAACGATTTCGCAAACAAGCCGTCGATGTCGTGGTTGCAGTCATCGACGAAAACGAAACCGCCGTTACGCACATAGGCCTCGAAATTGCGGCGTTCGTCGGCGTTGAATTCGACCAGCTTGTGTCCGGCGAGATAACAGAACGGTGCCGTCCGCATTTTCGGGTCGGATAAAGCAATCACGTGTTCTTTCGGATCTACCCGCAGCGTCGTGTAATCGATTAGCGAAGTAATTATATTGGCCGGCATGCGCTGGTCCACATCCCAGTCGCCGGAGTCGTACATCAAACGCGTGAACCAGAAATCATATTCGGGTGCAGCCGCTTTTGCTTCACGCAGCAATAATGGCGATACCGCGATACCGGCAGCGGCCTGGCACATCAGTCGTAGGAATTGCTGGCGATTCATGCGTCCACTTTAAAAAACGGGCGCGGACCTGAAAACAGATCCGCGCCCGACAGTTTGTTGCAAAAACAACAGGCGCACGCGTGCAGCGCGCGCCTGTACATCACACGGCGTCCGACAGCGACGTAAAGGTAAAGTCGCGCAGCTTCATCGGTGGAATCATCATCAGGAACGGCGATTCGTCGTCACCGACGCGAACCGGTTTGCCGAGTTCTTCGACATTGTTCAACATGATCACCGGCGATTCATTGAAGCGGAAATTCTTGATCGGGTATTTGATCTCGCCGTTTTCGATATAGAAAGTACCGTCGCGGGTCAGGCCGGTCAGCAGCACGGTTTGCGGATCGACCATGCGGATATACCAGGTGCGCGTGACCAGAATGCCTTTCGCGGTTCCTTTCACGAGGTCCATTGTCGATTTGGTGCCGCCGGACATGATCAGGTTGCCCGGAGAACCCTTGGCTTCCTTGCCTTTTTGCTTGGCCCAGTAACGCGAATATTCCAGATACGAGACTTTGCCTTTATCGATGATCGGCATTTTTTCACGCGGCAAACCTTCGCCATCCCAGGGCATGACCGGCACATCGACATCCCATGGATCGGAGTGAATGCTGACGCGCGGATCGAAAACCTGTTCGCCGATTTTATTGCCGCCGCCTTTCTTGGTCAGGAAGCTGCGGCCTTCGTCGGCCTGGCGGGCATCGAAGCCGAACATCATGAAGGAAATCAGGCCAGCCGATGCGGCAGGCTCCAGAATCACGGTGTATTTGCCGGGTTCGAGTGCCTTGGCGCCGGCGGAACCTTTTGCCTTGCTGATCGCGGTACGAATTTCGACATTGGCATCAAAATCCTTTACCGAGCCGGCATTGCGTGCGACCCAACCCGAACCGGTACCGTCTTCGGTACGAACGGTGCAGGTGTAATCCAGACTGGTCGATTGCTGATAGGCAAAATTGCCGTTGCTGTTGGCCGAGGCAAAAAAACCGGTGCCGTTCGAAAGAAAACCGGCAGCAATCAATTTGTCGTTCTTGCAGGGCGTGATCGAATCCGCTGCCACCTTCGCTCGATATTCCGGCGTGATGTCGGCAATGCTTTGATCGAAGGTCGGCGTCGCCTTGTAGGTTTGCTTGCCGATCGCCGGCATGAATTCGTCGTTCTCCGGTGCGAGACGCGCCAGTTCTTCAGCGCGACGGACCACGCGTTCCAGCGATTCATCGTCGAATTCATTGATGGTGGCAATGCCGACGCGTTTGCCGAACGCGACTTGTACGCCGAGCTCGCAATCGCTGACGATGCCGCTGGTGGACACATTGTTCAAGGCAAAACGGATATTGCCGTTGATGCCGCCACCGAGCGTGGCGGTACACTCGTCGGCCTTGGAAAGCGCGATCACTTTATCGAGAATCGCTTTGGCTTCTTGTTCGGTATAAATACTCATTATTTAGCTCCAGAATTTCTGACAAGAATTAGGCAATCAGCCGAGCGAACGGGCGGTGCTGATGACATTGATGCCATCGAAACGCGCCGTACTCGAACCATGCGACACAGCCGAGACTTGCCCGGGCTGACCCTTGCCATCGAAGAAGGAGCCGCCGAAGCGGTAATCGCTTTCATCGCAAACGGCGGAACAGGCATTCCAGAATTCCGGCGTACGAATTTGATACGCCACGTCTTCGATCATGCCGGCGATCTTGCCTTCCTTGATTTCATAGAACAGCTGGCCACCGAATTGCGCGTTGTAACGCTGCTGGTCGATCGAGAACGAACCATCGCCGATGATGTAGATGCCTTTTTCGACACCCTTGATCATGTCGGCAACGCTTTTCTTTTCCTTGCCCGGTGCCAGCGACACATTCGCCATGCGCTGGAACTGCACGCTGGACCAGGAATCGGCATAGCAGCAACCGTTCGATTCGGTGCCACCGATAATATGGACTTGGTCGCGAATGGCCTGGTAATTCACCAGCGTGCCGTCCTTGATCAAATCCCAGCGTTTGGTTTTCACGCCTTCATCGTCGTAGGCCACATTGCCAAGCGTATTCGCCTGCACCTTGTCGGCGAAAATCGTGACCTTGTCGCTGCCGTATTTGAATTTGTCTTTCAGCTTGTCGAGCGTGGCAAAACTGGTGCCGGCATAGTTGGCTTCGTAGCCAAGCACGCGGTCGAGTTCGAGCGGATGGCCGACCGATTCGTGAATCGTCAACCAGGTGTGCGAAGGATCCAGCACGAGATCGTACTTGCCCGGTTTCACCGATGGCGCTTTCAGTTTTTGCAGAGCCTGCTTCGCCGCTTCGGTGGCGTCCTCGGTCATGTTGTAGGAATCGTTGTAACCGATCAGGCCGTTTGGCAGGATCAGTTTGCGATTGCCTTCCAGATATTCGTAACCCATACCCATTGGGGCGGATAAGCTGTCGCGGCTGCGGAATTTTCCGCTGGCCTTGTCGATAGCGGTGACCGTGAAGGTAGGCCAGATGCGGTGTACATCCTGATCAATATAGGAGCCGTCGGTCGAGGCAAAATATTTTTGTTCGTTGACGACGAACAGGTTGGAATTGACGAAGTTGGCACCGGCCGCCATCGCGGCGGCGTTCACGCCGAGCAGCAAATCGGCTTTTTCCTTGATCGGCACTTCCATCGCGTTTTTCTTGATCGGGGTAGCCCAGGAAACTTCACCGGCACCTTTGACCGGAGCCAATTGCACGGGCTGGGTTTGCGAGACCGAATTGGCTTTCGCAATCGCAACGGCTTGTTTGGCCGCTTTGGCAATGCCGGCATTACTCAGGTCGCTGGTCGCGGCGAAACCCCAGGTGCCGTTGGCAATCACGCGAATACCCGCGCCGATCGACTCGGTGTTCACGACGTTCTGGACTTTGGTTTCACGGGTGATCACGAACTGGCGCAGGTAGCGACCGATGCGGACATCGCAATACGTGGCACCGGCGCCGGTCGCGGCGTTCAGTGCGATATCGGCCAGCACTTTCTTGCGGCCCACATCCATTTTGGTAAGAAGAACTTCGGCAGCCACCGCATTGCCGAAACCCGGAATCATCAAACCGCTCAGGCCAATGCCCGATACAGCCAAGAAATTGCGTCTATCCATCACATTACTCCACCGGCAGGTCCAAAAGACATGAGCCAACTCATCGCAAAATCACAATGAGACAAGCTTTCGATGTTGCTGCTCGGGCTCTTGCACGTCAAGAGTGACCAATGGCATACAAGCGCGGGAATGACTCGGGTTCCGTGACCGCAAACACTTTTTTCGCAATGCGAAAATTTCAATCGATTCAGCCGGCGGAGGTTTCCACACGATTGCGGCCATTGTTCTTGGCACGATAAAGCGCGGCATCGGCAGCGGCGAGGAGTGGATCGGTGGAATGCGCATTCAGATCGCGGTTGCAGGCGATGCCGATGCTGGTGCTGATGTGGATGCTCTGGTTTTCGAAGATGACGGGTGTGGCTGCGATTACCTGCCTCACTTTTTCGGCAATGGCCATGGCGTCGGCATGGTGGATCTGTTCGAACAGCAGGATGAATTCTTCGCCACCCCAGCGACCGATCGCGGTGTTTGCCGGAAGCGTTGCGGTGAGACGTGCAGCGACTTCGCGCAATACCGCATCGCCGGCAAGGTGGCCGTGCTTGTCGTTGATCTGCTTGAAAAAATCGAGATCGAGCAACTGGATACAAATGCCGCGTCTCTGTTCGGTGCCCTTGGCCAGGCATTGCTCCATTTTTTTTGTCAGCGCATGGCGGTTACCCAAACCGGTCAATGCATCGGTATGGGCAACGCGTTCGAGTGCAGCGGAACTGTCGATCAGACTGGTATGCATCTTGGCGAGTTTGTCGCGACTTGCACTGATTTCCGCTTCGCTGCGCTTGACACTGAGGTAGCGCCAGTAAAGCAAGCCGGCGATCACCAGCAACACGGCCAGGCCGGCAATCAGGGCCATGCCGAGTAAGCGCTGTCGACTCAGGGTCAGGGCTTGCACGGCGTTGTCACGTTCAAGCATCGCGCGCTCGGCTTCGCTGCGTTCGCGTTCGAGCTTGCCTTCAAGTGCGGAAATCTTGCGAGCCGCCATGTCGATCGACAAGGCTTTGTCCAGCGCCTGGTGTTCCTTTCGCGTGATATAGGCACTGGCAGCATCGCCGACTTTCAATTGTTGTTCGGCGAGCAGATCCAGCACCGCACGTTCGAGAATCCGGTCGCCGATTTTGCGGACATTGACCAGGGTGTTCTGCGCTTCCTTCAATGCTTTTTCCGATTGCCCGCGAGCCGCCGATACTTTGGCCTGCGTGAAGAGCAGCAGTGTCTGGTCGCGAATTGCGACATCGTTGAAAGACTCGAAACCGAGTTTGGTCCAGTAATCGGCATCATCGATTTTGCCCTGTGCCAATTTCAGTTCGGCCATTCGGGCATAAGAGTTCACGCGGTTCGGCGGACTGCCCGACAACTTGGAAAGTTTGACCGCCTGCTGCGCGTGATATTCGGCTTCCGACATGCGATCAAGCAGCGTAAGCGATTTCGATAATTCGCCATGCAGCGTAATGGCTTCTCGCACATTGCGTTCCTCGACATATGCCAAGCCTTCCAGCAGGGATTGGCTGCCAAGCTCTTCATCGTCGAGGTTTCGGTAAAGCACGCCGAGCATGCGCAGGCCGCGTGCGGTTTCGGCACGGTCGCCGGCTTTGCGGGAGAGCTCGAGTGCTTCGGTATGTGCCACGACGGCATCGGAAAATTTGCCGGTGCGGCCGTGGATCACGCCGATCGAATTGAGTTCGCGGGCCATGTTGGCAGGATCTTTCAGCTTCCGGTAAATGCCCAGCGATTGCCGGAAATAATCGAGTGAGCTGTCGAAATGCCCCAGCTTGCGCTCCAGTACGCCGCGTTGATCCAGCCACTGCGCCTGCCATTCGGGTCTTGCGCCTCCGCCGGCATCAACCATGGCTTTCATTTCTTTCAGTACGGCATCGGTTTCATCCGAACGGCCGCGATTGACCAGAATCGTGCTGCGAGCATTCAAGCTCAGGAATTTCAGGTCATCGAGCTTGAGATTTTCTGCTTCGTTGTAGGCCTGTGTCAGCATGGCCAGGGCGGCATCGGCATTTTCCAGATCGTTTTCGAATTCGGCCAGTGCGAGAGCGGCCCAGGCCCTGTGCTTAGGATCTTTCACCGTGTTGCGCAGTTTGATGGCCTGCAATCTCAGGTCGGCCGCTGATCGGGCTTGGCTGGCGCGCAAGGCTGCAATGTCGGCGGGTTCGGTTGTGGGTGTTGTCGCGAATGCAGGCGCAGGCAATAAATTGAGCAGCAGCAAACCGAAACACAAACACAACGTCCGTATCAGGGCTGCCTTTCCAGAGCCGATAAGAAAGCGTGTTTTCATGGCACCCCATACTGACAACGGAAGTCCGCTGTGCTGACGAACATAATGCCACAGCCCTTGTTTGCATCAAGTATTGACTGGCTTTTTGTCACGACTGTTTACATTGATGTCGCGCAGTAAAAATGGCGGGAGATTGCGATGTTGGATGCATCGGTTTCTCACGCCATTTTT
>JAKQKT010000169.1 GCA_029560515.1 Pseudomonadota bacterium | reverse complement strand
CAAATTTGGCTTCGATCCGCTCACCGTACACGAGTCCGAGCTTAGAAGTCCGCTAGCTGTTTACGATATTGATCCCACCGGATTGACTCGTGACGATTGGCTGGATTTGCTGATGACGCACTTGATTCAGCCCAGCATTCCCAACAACAGAATCCTGATGGTGTATGACTATCCGGCAAGCCAATGCGCCTTGGCAAAATTGCGGCCCGATGACGTTGCCGTCGCCGAGCGTTTTGAGGTTTACGTCGGACCTTCGGAAGTAGCGAACGGTTATCACGAACTGACCGATTCCAACGAGCAGCGAGAACGTTTCGGCAAGGATTTGGCGAAGCGCCAGAAACGTGCACAAATCCAGGCACCCGTTGACGAACGTCTACTGGCGGCGCTGCCTAAAATGCCTAATTGTGCGGGTGTCGCACTGGGTGTTGATCGTTTGATGATGGCGATGATGGGCAGCGACCGCATTCAGGATGTCATTGCATTCCCGTTTGATCGCGCCTGATTACACGGCGGGTACTTTCTCAACTACAAGTCTTTCCGCGACGGCATAACGATCGCGTCCGGTTCGCTTGGCTTGATACAAGGCGCTATCGGAAGCGCCGATCAGCTGATCTGGCTCGTTACTGTGATCCGGGAAAACCGCTATGCCGATCGAAGTGGTTATCTGCGGCAACATCTGACCTTCATGCATTACTTCAAGTTTGCGTGTGGATTCCAGTAATTCCGTCGCCCGCCGCGTTGCTATTTCCTGATCCATTTCCGGCATGATCAGGATGAATTCCTCGCCACCCAATCGGCAGGCGATATCCTCGTTGCGCACACTGCCTTGCAACATCCGCGAGAAAGCCACCAGCAGGGAATCACCGGCCTGATGTCCCAGGGTGTCGTTGAAAATCTTGAAGTGATCCAGATCCAGCACCATCACCGACAATGGCAATTTACGACGCCTGCAACGTGCCATTTCACGTCCAAGCGATTCGGTCAGGTAACGCCGGTTGAACAGGCCGGTCAATGGGTCACGAACGGAAAGATCACGTAAATGCTGTCGTAATTTCAGATTCGCCAGCGCGAGCGCGAGTTGTTCGGCTGCGGCAATCGCGACCGACAATTTCGGAAACGAGCCATGACCCGATGTGCTCAGGTAAAGCCAGCCAAGCGATTCGCCCTGGGCCGTCAAGGGAATACAGGCGGAACTGAGCACGTCCAGTCCCTCGGGCAATTCGATATGGGCGCAGGCACTGCCTGGCGCATCGCTATGGCTCAAGTGCACACGCTTGCGTTGCAATGCCCAGCAATCGCGATGATGAGCTTGCATCTTGGTGTTGCCAACGTGGATTCCCCACAGATGGGTAGCTTCGGCCAGGCCTTCGCCATCAATCAGGGGGTAAATCGTGCCGGCACTGCCCGGTAATAATTGTGCCAACAGTTGCTGGCTAACCTGAAGAATTTCGGCCAGATCGGTGCAGCCGTGCAATAAATTGCCATAACGTCCCAGTTGGCTCAGTTCACGTGCCATTGCTTCGCGTTCTTCACTCAGTTTTTCGATCTGAACCTTTGCGGTGATCATTTGTTTTTCGTGATCTCGTTGCGCGCTCGAAAACTTTGAAAAAAGCCAGATCAGGTAGGCAATTAACCCAATGCATAGCAAAGCCAGCATCAAGTGCGTTGCGGGATCGAAAACGATGAGTGCCATCACTGACACGCAGGCGAACAAGGCTGCAGAAGCTAGCCAGAAGTGGGGTCTGAATGATGACGGGGTTGGTGTTGTGTCACTCATGCCCACACCATAGAACGAAAGAGGGGATCAAGACAATCTAGGGCGTCACATTTATGGTATCGAATTCAGTATGTGTGCAGATATGAATTATAGATTCGAAAGTTGGCAAAGATAGATTGAGAAATCATGGTTTTTTTATTGCTTTCTTTTGAGCCGCCGTCTTTACAGTGACTTTCTTGACGACAATTTTCTTGACGGTGTTCGGCCTCGATGATTTGGCAGGTTCGCTTGGTCTGGGGCCGGCATTCATGGCAGCAACGGCGGCACGTTTGCCCCAGGCAGTTGCAAATTTCAGCGGTGGCAACGCCAGTGATAAAGCTTCGGCGCTCCAGCTTTTCAAGGTGCTGGGCGCCATTTGCAAGGCGTCAGCCAAGGGCGCCGGTAACCAATCCGCACCTGCCTTGCGTAAACGACAAACCGAATCGGCATAACGGCCGGCGGCCCAGGTAGCGGCAATGGCTTTCGAACAGGCGGTTACCAGGGGCTCCAGCGGTGTGTATCGCATCAGGGGAATGACAAAGGGCTTCGGGAGCCAGGCCTTCAGGACTGCATACAAACCTTCTTGTGTTGCCAGTGGTGTCAACACGCTTTGCGTTTGGGCCACAGCCAGAATACCTTCGATTTCCCATCCTGCTGGCTTCAAGCGATAGCGAGAATAGATTTCTTTCACCATCAAACGTTGAATGCGCTCGGGAGCATCGCCACGGGCCGCGCGAGTAATGGGCGCTGGCAGAAACGGTTTGAGTAATGGCAGGCGTTCGACTGCAACTTGCAGGGCAGCAGCGGCACCGGCTTTTACGCAGGACGTGTGCAGAAGGGTTTCGATGCCGGTATCCGGAGCATCGATAATCAATTTTTTATGTGTTTTTGCTTTGCTCATTCGCGAAGCATAACCCGAGCTAGTAAACTTGGGGCATACGCAAAAGGAATGAACATGGATTTTGACCGTTACGACCGCATCCGGCCGATTCGCTGGCAAGGTGATCGCCTGAGTTTGCTGGATCAACGCTACTTGCCGTTTGAAGTCGCCTACCTCGATTGCAATGACAGCGTGGCGGTTTGTCAGGCCATTCGCGATTTGGTCGTTCGTGGCGCACCGGCGATCGGGATAGCCGCAGCCTGGGGCGTTGTGTTGGCCGGGCAAAAAATTTCTGCTGCCAATGGTGCCGATGCCCTTCAAAAACTTGAGACGGCGCTGGATGAACTAAATGCATCGCGACCTACGGCTGTCAATCTGATGTGGGCGATTGCGCGTATGCGTGCCGTATTGGCCACGGCGGGGTCGAATTGGCAGCAAGTGTTGGAGCGAGAGGCGCGTACGATCGAAGTCGAAGATCTGGCCGCCAATCGCCATATGGGCGTGCTGGGAGCCAATTTGATCGAGCCGGGATCAGGTGTGTTGACCCACTGCAATACCGGCTCGCTTGCGACTGCCGGTTTCGGCACGGCACTCGGAGTCATCCGGGCAGGTATTGCGATGGGCAAAATCGCGAAGGTTTATGCCAGCGAAACCAGGCCCTGGCTACAAGGGGCCCGTTTGACGGTATGGGAGCTGTTGCAGGATGGCATTCCAGCCACGCTTATTGCCGATGGAGCAGGGGCGCATTTGATGAAAACAGGTGCCGTGCAATGGCTGATCGTGGGTGCCGACCGCATCTGCGCGAATGGCGATACTGCAAACAAGATCGGTACCTATCATCACGCCATTGCGGCGAAATACCACGGCGTAAAAGTGATGGTAGTTGCGCCGAGCTCAACGGTTGATATGCAGACCGCCTATGGCAACCTGATTCATATCGAAGAGCGTGATCCGGCCGAGTTGCTGTCCAGCAACGGCAAACGCACGGTGGCCGAAGGGGTTCTGGCCTTCAATCCGGTATTCGATGTCACGCCGGCCGATTTGATCGACGCCATAGTCACTGAAAAGGGCCTTATCGAAAGGCCAAATCTGCAAAAAATGACCGATGTTTTTTCGGCAAAGTCAAGCGCTTGAGAGGCTTCTGATCAAAGCGTTTTATCGTCCCTGAGCACCACCTGCAAATCGCAAAATCGGTTATAATTTCCTGTCGTTTTCATAAGCGATTTTTCGACCGTTTTTTGGCCGGAAATAACGCTCGTTTTTAGCCAACACGGAACCCTCAATGTCAGATCTCGCAAAAGAAATTATTCCGGTCAATCTTGAAGATGAAATGCGTCGAAGCTACCTCGA
>JAKQKT010000163.1 GCA_029560515.1 Pseudomonadota bacterium | reverse complement strand
GGTAGAAGTGCTCCTTGATGTCGTCCGGGAACGATCCGTGGAGCATCCGGTCGGCCAGGACCGGGGCCACGCTGAAGTATCCCTCGGGCGTTTTTTGCTCCATGCGGAGCTTCCAGCAGCCGTTGTTCACCAGGTAGGAGTAGAAGACGTCGGAGCCGATGTAGAAGGAGTCGTGGGGTTCGAGGACCTGGAGAAAATCGGTCTTGCCTCCCGATCCCCCGCAGAGGATGCGGCGCGCCAGCAGCATGCCTGCGGCCTTTCCGCCGATCCGTCCCGAACCGATCATCCGGTCCCGGACGCTCAGGAGGTCCTCGACGGTCAGGTGCTCGTCCACGAGCCGGTTGAACTCCGAATGATTTCCGATCACCATCCGGGACAGTTCCTGCTTGACGCCTTCGCGGGAAATACCTTCGCCATACAAAATTTCGGTAACAATTTGTTTGAACGGGGGCGCCATCTTGTTCTTGACGACCTTGATCTTGGTTTCGTTGCCGATAATTTCGTCGCCCTTCTTGACCGAACCGATGCGGCGGATATCCAGACGTACAGAGGCATAGAATTTCAGCGCGTTACCACCGGTGGTGGTTTCCGGATTTTGGCCCGGCATCATCATGCCGATCTTCATGCGCAATTGGTTGATGAAAATCACCATGCAATTGCTGCGCTTGATATTACCGGCGAGTTTACGCAAAGCCTGGCTCATCAAACGGGCTTGCAGACCGACTTGCAGTTCGCCCATTTCGCCTTCGATTTCAGCGCGCGGTGTCAAAGCCGCAACGGAGTCGACGACCACGATATCGACGGCGTTCGAACGCACCAGCATGTCGACGATTTCCAATGCTTGTTCACCGGTATCGGGTTGCGACACCAGCAAGTCGTCGACTTTCACGCCGAGTTTGGAAGCGTAGTTTGGATCCAATGCATGTTCGGCATCGACGAAAGCAGCGGTGCCGCCGGCTTTCTGGCATTGCGCGATCACTTGCAGCGTCAGCGTTGTTTTACCGGAAGATTCCGGACCATAGATTTCGATCACGCGGCCTTTTGGCAAACCGCCTATGCCGAGCGCCATGTCGAGCATCAGGGAACCGGTGCTGATCACGTCGGCGGCCTCGATGGCCTTGTCGCCCATGATCATGACGGTGCCTTTGCCGAATTGTTTTTCAATTTGACTGAGGGCGGCGGTCAGTGCGCGTTTCTTGTTTTCATCGATTGCCATGACAGTATTCCTTGGATGTTTAGTATTTGGTGTAGAGAAGCTTATCGGGCACTTGTCGCATAGGCTGAGACAGCTTCGAAATTAATTTGCCAGACTTGAAAATAATTGGATTCAGTACATTTCCCGACAGCTTGTAGGGCTTTTCCGCACTCGCTTGTAGGGATATATAACGTGCACTGTTCATCGTGAGGACCGGATCAATCCGCAATACAGGCCTTCAATCGCAAAGTCCTGATCCGGACGTACTTCAATCGGTGCGAAATCGGGATTGCGAGGCAATAGACGAATGCCGTTCTTCCCGATCTTCAGGCGCTTGATGGTGATTTCGTCATCGATGCGGGCCACGACAATTTGATCAGACTTCGCTTCATTGGTGCGGTGAATGCCGACGAGGTCGCCATCAAAAATACCATCGTCGCGCATCGAGTCGCCCTGCACTCTCAACAGATAATCCGGGGACGGATAAAAGAACACGCGATCGAGCAAGACATAATCTTCGCCGGTGATATCGGCGCCAATAGGCAAACCGGCGGCGACGCGACCGAGCACCGGCAGACGCAGGGTATCGGCTGATTCATTCTTGGTAGTTACCGGAATTTCGACGTCTTCGGAGGATTCGATGGCTTCGGGATGGCAAAGGCGAATGCTGCGAGCCTGACCGGGTACACGCCGGATATAGCCGGCTTGTTCAAGAATATCGAGATGGTATTGCGCCGCGCGGACGCCGCGGAAACCAAAGGCATTGGCGATTTCGGTCTGAGATGGAGACCCGCCGTCCTGCTCAATGCGCTGGGCGATGAAATCGAGAATGGCTTGTTGGCTGTCGGTGAGATTCATTAGTAGCAATACTACTAACAAAATTCGGACTGTCAAGAATTTATTGCAATTTTTCCAGCTCTTATAGAAATTGAAATAAAAATCAAATACTTAAATCGGATTTAGCGGCAATCCAACTTCGTTCTTTTGTTCTCGAGTTGGACGATTGCCTGCACACCGTCGCTTTCACCGACATTCCGGGCAGCCACTTTTGCTTCCAGATTTTCGATTTGTTTTAGCAAAAGCGTGCATTGCGGCGATTGTCTTCCGGAGGATCTACCTGGATTTCCGGAATAGCCAAGACCAGAATGATTTCCGATATCGCGCAAATGGCTGCTGTCATCATTGATGATCGTGCCGATACCCAGATCGTCGGAAATACTCGCGCCTACCGGATTACTCAATCGCACGCCGAAGACTTCGTCCGGCTCGGTGATTCTGTCGCTCATTATCTTGACGACGAAGCTTGCACTGCTTTGTCCGGCGGCAATCGTCCTGCCTGTCTGCTGCCATGACGCATAGTCTTTGCCTGCCAGCGCAATATTGCCATTGGAACTGATGTTCGTGGTCGCGATATTGAAGCTGACGCCATTGGCTGGCGCCGGGCTAGATAAACTCACGGTGAAACTTGCCAACGCAACGCCGGAATTGCCTTCGGTGACGGAGACATCATTGATCGACAGATCGGGAGGCGTTGCGACCTGAATCGTCCAGACACGCGAATGCACCATGTCAGTACCGGCCATGGCGGCCTTCACCAGTGTCGAATTGTCGGT
>JAKQKT010000147.1 GCA_029560515.1 Pseudomonadota bacterium | reverse complement strand
GCCTGACCCACCGTCAATGGAAGCGTTAACAGAAGTTCGATGCTCCCGCTTTTTCTTTCTTCGGCCCAGAGGCGCATTGCCAATGCCGGTACAAGCAGCAAATACATCCAGGGGTGGAATAGGAAAAAAGCCTGTAGATCCGCCTGCCCGGTCTGAAAAAAATTTCCAAGATAAAACGTGAATGCGGAAACCATCACCAGAAAAATAACCACGAAAACCGCCGCCAGTGGCGTCGAAAAATAGCTGCGTAACTCTCGGCGATAAACCGTCATGATCGCACTCATGCTTTTGTCTCCGGCATCGTGATGCTTCGGAAAACCTCGTCAAGGCGACCGCGTTCGATACGCAAATCGGTAAATGCCACATGACGATGACGCAAGCGTTCGGCAATGGCTTCATCCGACCGCGACCTGGTCTTGGTGAAAACATACAGTCGACCATCGATCGCATTTTGTTCGAAACCGGTGACACCCGGCATTCCGTCCAATGCCGCTCTTGCAGCAATGCTATCGGTGACGTGGATGGAAACGGCCCGATCGTATCGCGATCGAGCCAACAATTCGGCCGGCGTGGAATCGGCCAGAATTTTTCCCCGGGCGATGATAATGACCCTCGTGCACAAGGCTTCCACTTCTTCGAGAATATGGGTGGATAGCAAAATGGTTCGGTCTTTCGCCAGTTCGCGAATCAGTATTCTGACTTCATGCTTCTGGTTCGGATCCAGGCCATCGGTAGGTTCGTCCAGTATCAGGGCAGATGGCTCGTGCAAAATCGCCGCCGCCAGACCCACGCGGCGCTTGTAACCTTTGGAAAGGGTTTCGATGGTCTGACCGGCAACTTCCCGCAAGCTCAGTCGATCGAGCGTGATGTTGATGCGGCCCGTCCGCTCCGTTCTACTCATGCCGCGCGCACTTGCCACGAAACGCAAAAATTGTTCGGTGCTTAATTCGCCGTACAGTGGCGCGCCTTCCGGAAGATAGCCGAGACGTGCTTTCGCGGCGATCGAATCACTGACGATGTCGTGACCGTAGATGGTTGCGCTGCCGGAGCTCGGCAACAGGAACCCCGAAATCATGCGCATGGTGCTGGATTTTCCCGCACCGTTTGGGCCAAGGAAACCCAACACTTCGCCGGGTTGAGCCTTGAAACTGACAGCATCGACAGCGAGCAAGGGCCCGTAGCGTTTGCTTAAATTATCGGCTTCGATCATTGAATTAGTCTCTGTGCTAGACCGCGCAAGGTCAAGAAACAATGATGAAAAAAAAGCGGGCGCTAGGCCCGCTTTTTCAGGAACATTTACTTGACGGGCCAGTACACTTTGAACTTTGAATCGATTTCGTTCTGCTTGTCGACAGTACCGAGATATTCATCAAATGCACGATCGGTCGGTGTGTATCCGTTTGCAACGGCATAGGCACGTACCATGTCGCGCACCATGACCAGGCTTTGAGCCGAGCCGGTGTAGTCGGTGGTGACGGCCTTGATGGCGGGATAGAAATCCGCTTTCACTGGACCTTCAACGCGAATATCCAGTTTCTCCGTCGCGGCAACAACTGGAGCAGGAGCCGCTTCAGCCGGGGCTTCACCTTCGGTAGCGGCGGGTGTTGCAGCACTGGCGGAACCCGCTTTGCGCACGGGAACCACGATATCGAATGCATAGGCCGAAGAAGAATATTCGGTCGTGACGATACGCATCGGGCCGGCTGACACCAGACCATTGGCATCCATCACCTTCTTGACCCAACCCATTTGATTGGTCATTGCCACCACGACTTCGTTGTTGGCACGCTTGGCTTCCGTCGGAACGACCAACACGTTCTGGGCAGGAACTTCGACCAGGTTGAAGGGTTCGGTATGCGTGGAATAATCATATTTTGGAATGCTGACCAGCAAGGCATTGAGCTTTTGCAGGCCTGCTTTCATTTCATCGCCAACATTGCGGTTTACGTACATGCCGGCGTAACGGCCGAACAGATTCCAGCCGTAATCCACCGTATAGGTTTGCGTTACGCGGAGGTTCTTGGTGTTGACGGTTATGTTCTTGCTCTTGGCAACTACAGGTTCGATCGTGAATACCATCGTTTTATTGCTGCCGATGGAATTGGTCTGAAGCTTGTAGACCACTTTCTTGCCTGGATCCTGTTCCGCAAGGGTCCAGCTGCCTGCACCAACGACTTTTTTGCTGGAGTCGTATTTCAGGGTTGCGCCCTGGGCTTTCGGATCGGCACTGATGTCGACTTTCATTTTGTTGTCATAGCTGAGTAACGGGTTCCATTCCTTGAAATGGTGAAAACCGTTTACTACGTCGTATACCGTATTGGCAGGACGATTGGTTTCAATCTCATGCCAAACCACGCGCTTAGCGGGCAGAAACAAGGCAATTACTAAAAACAGCACCACCACCATGGCGGCTGCAATTAAAAACTCAATAATTCGGGTCATTCGTGGGCTCTCCAAGCACGTCCCTGGATCAGGACATCAGCGCCCGCCAGGAACGAGGAGGATATCAGGTCACAGGCCCACTCGTCATCGGGTCTGGAAGCATTACTCTAAATTTGCTTCCTGGAGCTTGTTTATTGTGATGGCCTTGGTTTTTTATACAAGTTTGAGTTCAAAAGCTTTCAATACTGCGCGTGTCCGGTCGCGAACTCCCAGCTTCGAGAGAATATTCGAGACGTGATTTTTCACCGTACCCTCGGCAACACCGAGCGAATTGGCAACTTCCTTGTTCGAAAAACCACCCGCCATCAGCCTCAAAATCTCGGTTTCACGTTCCGTCAGCGGGTCGGGCTGCTCCAGACTGACGAAATCATTATTCATGCCTTCCAACCCGGAAAGCAGTCTTTGCGTCACAGCGGGCTGCACCAGAGAACCGCCCGTTGCGACGGCTTGAATGGCAGTCACCAGCTGGTCCAGCGAAACATCCTTGAGCAAATAGCCCTTTGCACCATATTTAATGCCGGCCAATACAAGTTGGTCGTCATCAAAGGTGGTCAGGATGATCGTGGGTGGCAAGGCATCCGCCTTGGACAAGGCCTGAAGTGCGTCCAGGCCCGACATCACCGGCATGCGCATATCCATCAAAACCACGTCGGGCTTCACCAGCGGGATCTGCTCGACGGCCTGCTTGCCATCACTGGCTTTGGCAACGACTTCGATACCGTCCGCGAGCTCCAGCAGCGAGCGTACGCCTTGTCGTACCAGGGTTTGATCATCAACCAGAAACACGCGGATCATGGGATTTCCTTTGTGGGTAGCGTTGCGGTCAAGCTTAGTCCCTGACCTGCAATATTCATAATATCGAGATGGCCGCCGAATTCGGCAAGTCGTTCGCACATGCCGCGTAAACCATTGCCCTGGGTCAGGCTGACGGCACCACGGCCATTGTCCCGGGCCGACAATTCGACGTAATTGGGCATTTTTGTCAGTCGCAGCCATAATTCATCGGCGCCTGAATGGCGAACGGTATTGGTGATGATTTCCTGGGCACAGCGCAGCAATACATGCGCACGATCGGGATCATCCAACTGCAGCATTTCCGGCAAATCAAGATGGATTTTGAGTGCCGTGACACCGTCCACCAGACTCAGGAATGCGGTATTGACGTCGATACCACCGTCTTCCCTCATTTCACTCACGGCTTCGCGGACATCGGTTAATAATAATTTGGCAAGCGTATGGCTTTGTTTGACATGATCATGTGCCTTGCCTTCGGTGAGGTGGCCGGCGACTTCAAGATTCAAACTCAGTGCCGTCAGGTGGTGCCCGAGCAAATCATGCAGCTCGCGCGAAATGCGCAAGCGCTCGCTCATGCGCGAACTTTCCGCCAGCAATACGCGGGTCGCGCGCAGCTCGGCATTCAAGCGCCTTTGGTCTTCTCTCGCCTGCGCCTGCTGCTTGGCAACGAAACCCGTGACAAAAGTGAAGCTTGAATAGCCAATGTAAATGGCCGTCTGCAATACGGCTGCAATCGGCGTAAAACCCTGGCCCTTGATGAAAACCGGCACCAGTGCCATATGCTGGACTATCATCCAGATCACGCCGGCAGTCACTGGAACAAGCCAGGGGATCACGCCGGCAACGATCATCAATAAAATTGCGCCAAGCCCCGTACCTGTCAACTGGCTGACCGAAATTGCCGTAATCGTCATGACCACCAGCAAGGCAATGTCATACCAGCGCGGCTTTCTGGCACCAAGATCATGCGTCACCAGCCAATAGGCAAAACCAAAGGCAAAATACGCCACGGTGGAGCCCACCATATCCGGCTTGGAAAGCAGATTTTCTTCGACTTCCGCAACCGGGAAATACCAACTATTCAGGATGAGGGGTATGCCGACCACCGCCCAGGTAAATAATCCGGCGTATCGCAGCAGCTGGGTATGGTTCAGTTTATTTAACATATGAACATCATAGGCGCGAATGAGCCAAAACGGGCAGCCCGAAAGTCATGATCGCGACTTTTTGATATGGCCCTAACTCAAGTTTAACAGTTCAACAAGCATCGCGATTGCGCGCTCCACGTGCGATAATCACCACCCATTGGCGGCTCTGAGCAGCCGTTTTGGAGTTAATTAATGTCCATTATTATCCGCGACGTGCGCGAGCACGAGCTGGATTCTGTTCTAGCCATGAATAATGCAGCTGGTGTTGGCATCCTGCCGATGGATGCGGCCAAAGTGCGTTTCTTCTGGGAAAATGCCGATTATTTCCGCGTCGCTGAAGTCGATGGCCTCATTGCCGGCTTTCTGATTGCCGTCAGCCACGATGCTGCACATGACAGCAGCAATTTTCTATGGTTTCGGGAACGCTACGAGAAATTCCTTTATATCGACCGCATTGTCATCGCAAGTGCGCGGCGAAGCGTCGGTGTCGGGCGCGTTTTTTACGGCGACGTCCAGAGTTTTGCGGAAGTGCGTTATCCACATCTTGCCGCAGAAGTCTTTATCGAAAACGACAATCACCCTGCCCTGATTTTCCACGGCAGCTTCGGTTTCCGCGAAGTCGGCCAGCATGTGATGGCACCTGGCAATATTCGCGCCTGCATGCTGCTGAAAGATTTATGCAGTTACCCCTATGTGCAAACCACCTACGGCGACGCACTTCCCGGACAGCCATGGCTTGCCGCAAGGGCGCTGCCGGGCCGTACCAACACCCTCGCGACGGGAACCTGATCGGATGGCAGCACAGATTCCTACACTCACGAAAGGCGGTTGACGCATGGCCGCACAGATTCCTGATTACGAACAAGCCGGTGAATTGAAATTTGGACAGGTTGGCATTGCCAATCTGCGCATTCGCAATCTCGATGTCGAAAAACTCAAGATTGAAATGCAGGAACGTGTCGCCCGCGCACCAAAACTATTCGTACGCGCTGCGGTAATTCTTGATTTTGGCGGCCTTTCGAAATGCCCCGATGCAAAGACCGTGAACGAGCTGATTGATTCACTCAAATCGGCCGGCGTTTTGCCCATTGCGATTGCCTACGGCACCAGTGCAATCGAGGAATTGTCGGTACAGGTCGGTTTGCCCTTGCTGGCGAAATTCCGTGTTTCCTATGAGAGCCAGGCCTCTGCCGATCCCGAGCCCCAGGCGAAGAAACCGGCTCGCAAGGCCGAACCGGAAATGGAACGTCCGACACCTGTTGTCGTTCCTGCCAAATCGGAACCCGGCATCATGCACACACAACCGGTTCGCTCCGGCCAGCAGATCTACGCACAGAACAAGGACATCACCGTAATGGCAACGGTCGGCGCTGGCGCCGAAGTGATCGCCGACGGTTCAATCCATATTTACGGTGCATTACGCGGCCGTGCATTGGCCGGTGCAAGCGACAACGTGAATGCACGCATTTTCTGCCGTGAATTCCACGCCGAGCTCGTTGCCATTGCCGGACATTACAAAGTACTGGAAGAAATTCCGAAAAACCTTCTGGGTAAGGCTGTACAAATTTTTTTAGAAAAAGATCAGCTCCGCATAGAGGAACTGACATGAAACATAACGGACAGAAAACGGAGAATAACATTGGCTGAAATTATCGTAGTGACCTCGGGCAAAGGTGGCGTCGGAAAGACCACCACCAGTGCAAGCCTTGCATGTGGCCTGGCAAAAGCCGGTAAAAAAACCGCGGTAATCGATTTCGATGTTGGCCTGCGGAATCTTGATTTGATCATGGGTTGCGAACGCCGCGTGGTTTACGATTTCGTGAACGTCGTGCACGGCGAGGCCAATCTCAAGCAAGCGCTTATCAAGGATAAGCGTTTTGAAAACCTGTACGTGCTTGCCGCTTCGCAAACACGCGATAAAGATGCGCTCACGAAAGAAGGCGTTGAAAAGGTCTTGAACGATATCGCAGCCGACGGCTTCGATTTCATCGTTTGCGACTCCCCTGCCGGCATTGAAAAAGGTGCCTTCCTCGCGATGTATTTCGCAGACCGTGCTGTCGTCGTGGTTAATCCCGAAGTTTCATCGGTTCGCGACTCGGACCGCATCCTCGGCTTGCTCGCATCGAAAACGCGGAAAGCAGAAAACGGCGAACGCGTGAAAGAACATTTGCTACTGACACGCTACTCGCCGGAACGCGTCGAGAAAGGCGATATGCTTTCGATCGACGACGTACAGGAAATTCTCGGCTTGAACGTCATCGGCGTCATTCCCGAATCGCCTGAAGTGCTGCAAAGTTCCAACTCCGGCGTACCGGTCATTCTCGACGAAACATCGAAT
>JAKQKT010000144.1 GCA_029560515.1 Pseudomonadota bacterium | reverse complement strand
GCACGCGGCGTTGCCAATTTGCTGAAAGCGCATGGCACGGCGGAGCAGCGCGAAAAATACATGTTGCCGATTTTGCAGGGTCGTTTTCTCGGCACCATGTGCTTGAGCGAGCCGCAGGCCGGTTCCTCGCTCGGCGATATCAAAACCATTGCGACTCCACATGCAGATGGTACCTACCGCATAAGCGGTTCAAAGATGTGGATCTCCGGCGGCGAACATGATCTGTCGGAAAATATCGTGCACATGGTACTGGCGAAAATTCCTGGTGGCCCGGCGGGAGTTAAAGGCATCAGCCTGTTTATCGTGCCGAAATTTCTCGTCAAAGAGGATGGCGGCTTGGGCGAGCGCAACGATGTGCAACTGGCCGGTGTGAACCACAAGCTCGGGCAACGCGGTATCGTGAATACGTTCTTGAAATTCGGTGAACGCGACAACTGCGTGGGCTATCTGGTGGGTCCGCAACATCAGGGCTTATCGCAAATGTTCCATATGATGAACGAGGCGCGTATCGGTGTTGGCGTCGGCGCGATCATGCTCGGCACGGCGGGATATCTGCATTCACTTGAATACGCAATAGAACGCAAACAGGGGCGGCATCCGGAACAGAAAGATCCGGCTTCGCCACCCGTAGCGCTGATTGAACACGCCGACGTGCGACGCATGCTGTTACAGCAAAAATCCTATACCGAAGGTGCACTCGCGCTGGCATTTTATTCGGCGCAATTGATTGACGTCCGCGATAACGATCCCGATGCGGATAAGGTGCGTGAAGCCAAACTCTTGCTGGAATTGATTACACCGATCCTGAAAGCCTGGAGCGGCGAATGGTGTTGCAAGGCCAATGATCTGGCGATCCAGATTCTCGGCGGTTACGGCTATACGCGTGAATATCCGGTTGAACAGTTTTACCGAGACAACCGCTTGAACCCGATTCACGAAGGTGCGAACGGAATCCAGGCGCTGGATCTGCTGGGTCGAAAAGTATTGCTGGAAAACGGTGCTGCACTGGCCTTGATGCAAAAACAGATCGAGGCCGACATTGCCAAGGCAAAGGAGTTTCAAAACCTGAAATCTCATGCCGACGATTTGGCAGAGGCCTTGATGCTGGTCGGCAAAACCACGCAAGTGTTAGTGATGCAAATGCAGGCTGGCAATATTCGCCTGAGTCTTGCCAACGCTGCGTATTACCTGAACATGATGGGTCACGTCAGTATTGCCTGGATGTGGTTGAAGCAGGCGGTCGTCGCCAATGAATGTCTTGAAAAAACCGAAGCTGAAAAAGAATTCCATCATGGCAAGCTGCAGACCTGCCGTTTCTTTTTCACTTATGAATTGCCGCAGATAAAAACCCAGGCGGCACTGCTGCAAAAAATGGATGACACCACACTCTCGATGCCAATGGAGGCTTTCTGATGAGCGACTCGCCATTCACCGTCGAACGCGATGGCCATGTTCTATTGATGGGCTTCAACCGTCCCGAAAAACGCAATGCGTTCGATGTCGATACCTATCGTGCACTGGCCGCGGCTTATGGCGAACTGGATCGTGATCCCGATCTGCGCGTCGGATTATTGTTCGGCCACGGCGATCATTTCACGGCCGGACTGGATCTGCCGCAATGGGCACCGGTACTGGCGCAAGGCCGTTTGGCGGATTTGCCCGATAGCAGTCTGGAGCCCTTCGGCCTGGATGAAACAAAACGCTTGAGCAAGCCGCTGGTGATTGCGGCGCAGGGCGTCAGTTTTACCGTTGCGATGGAATTGATGATGGCTGGCGATATTCGCGTGGCATCGCGTACCGCACGCTTCGCGCAACTGGAAGTGCAACGCGGTTTCTTTCCCTGCGGTGGCGCAACGGTTCGCCTGATGCAGGAAATCGGCTGGGGCAATGCGATGCGCTACTTGCTGACCGGCGACGAGTTCAGCGGCGAAGAAGCCTATCGAATGGGTTTCGTGCAGGCCTTGACGGAACCGGGCGAGCAATTCGAATGCGCACTGAAGATTGCGCGTAGCATCGCCAATGCCGCGCCTCTCGGTGTGCAGGCGGTGCTAGCATCGGCACGACAGGCAAGGCATCAAGGCGACATCACCGCATTGAAAGCTTTGATGCCGATGTTGCCCAGGATGATGAAAACAGAAGACATGCAGGAAGCCATTGCGGCATTCAAGGAAAAACGTTCGCCGGTATTTCAGGGCAAATAAGCATAAACATTGGGGGATGTGATGGCGAAACGACTTAAACCTTTAAGCGGACTGGATGCAGGGTTTTTGTATCTGGAAAATGCCGGCACCCCGATGCATGTCGGTAGTGTGATGTTGATCGAAATACCCAAAACGCGCTCAAGGAAAAAGTATGATTTCCAGGCCGAGCTGTTGGCACATTTGCAGGATAGATTGCCGCGTGCCACAGCGTTACGTCGTGTGCTTAAGGAGTCGCCACTCGATCTGGCGCATCCGATGTGGGTGGAAACCGATACCGTTGATCTGAAAAAGCATGTGCTGAAAAAAACCTTGCCCGGCAATGGCGGGATGGCCAAGTTGAATGTATTGACCGGCAAATTGCATGCAGCCTTGCTGGATCGAGATCTTCCGATGTGGCAGTTCGTCGTGATTGAAAATGTCGAGCCCGGCGTGATTGCCCTGTATTCGAAAGTTCACCATGCCTTGCTGGACGGTCAGGGTGGCGTGGCATTGGCGCAAGTATTGCTGGATATCGAAGCGAAAGCGCCGAAGAAAATCTCGAAGAAGAAAGTGACAGACCAGGAATCGTCATCGCGCTTGCGTAAGCGCGATGTCACCCAGACCGCTGTGCGTTCGACCGTCAATCAATTTGCAAAATTATTGCGGGCATTGCCGAGCACGCTGAAACTGGCTGGCGGCATCAGCTCGCCGACCAAGATCAAGAACTTGCGCGACAGCATTTTGCTTGCGCCACGCACGCCGTTTAACCAGCAAATCAGCAGCGCCAGAAGTTTTGCCTCGGTATCGGTACCGATTGACGTTGTGAAGCGGGTCGCGCGTGGCTTCAATGTCAGTCTCAATGATGTAGTGATGGCGATGTGCGGCGGCGCCCTGCGCGAAATGCTGAAAAAAACGCAGCATCTTCCAAAGCAAAGCCTGATTGCCGCCATGCCGGTGTCCTTGCGTGAAAGTGGCAATACCGATGCCAACAACCAGGTATCGATGGTGCAGTGTTCACTGGCGACCGATATCGCAGATCCGCTCGAACGCCTGCAGGCGATTCGCGCATCAACCGCGCAAATCAAGCAGCGTGTGGCGACATTCAAGAATCTGATTCCGACCGATTTCCCCGGCTTGGCAGCACCGATCTGGGCT
>JAKQKT010000137.1 GCA_029560515.1 Pseudomonadota bacterium | reverse complement strand
CCTGTGCGGCCATTTTCTTGCCGTCGGAAGTGGACACCCAGGCATCGCCATTGTCATGTGCAATGATCGAGTAAGGCACGAGGTCCAGATCTTTTTTCACTTCGGCGTCGGTGAATTTGCGACCGATGAGGCGCTTCACTGCGTAGAAAGTGTTTTTCGGATTGGTCACACCCTGGCGTTTTGCCGAGGCACCGACGCTCACTTCACCGTCTTTGGTGAAAGCCACGATCGAAGGCGTTGTGCGATCACCTTCCGAGTTTTCAATTACCTTGGCAACACCGCCTTCCATCACGGAAACGCAGCTATTGGTGGTGCCCAGGTCGATACCGATAATTTTACCCATTTCAATTCTCCTTGAATTTGCTGCGCCAGCGGATGAGCGGCGCGTTAACCTGATTACTTAATAGTGTTGATTCTTTTTTTTTCAAGTCTTAGTCGGCGCTTTTTGCGACAACGACAAGTGCAGGACGAAGCAGGCGTTCATTTAGCAGATAGCCTTTCTGGAAGACCTGCACGATGGTATTCGGCGCGGCATCCGGACTCTCAATCTGGCTGATGGCCTGATGCCATTCGGGATTGAAGACTTCGCCAATTGGGTGAATCGGCGTCATGCCATTGTCACTGGCGACTTTCATCAGCTGGCGCAGGGTCAACTCCATGCCTTCACGCAATTTGCCGGTTTCATCGGCGCTGACTTGCAGACCGGCTTCAAGGCTATCAAGCACGGGCAGCAATTCGGAAAGCAGGCGTTCGTTGGCAAATTTGCGGGCCTGATCGACATCGCGGGCAAGTCGCTTGCGCTGGTTGTCCAGCTCGGCGCGTTCACGCAATGCTTCGTCGCGGATATTTCCCATTGCAATGCGCAATTGCTCAAGTTCGAGCTGTAATTGGGCGTCGCCCGACAAATCGGTAGCTTCGGACGCGTCAACGCCCGGGTTATTAGGTTCGGTATGCATGTTGGTCCTATTACTGGCGCCCCGTCGATCGGGGTCTGAGGGGATTATGGGGTCGGACCGTCCGGATTCAAGGCCTGTCCAAGCAAATCTGCGGTTGCCTGCACCATGGGAATAACACGATCGTAAGCCATGCGGGTCGGGCCGATAACGCCCAAAACACCCAGCACTTTTCCCTGCGCGCCATAGGGTGCCGTGATCACGGTGCAGGCATCCAGCGGTGCCAAGCCGCTTTCTTCGCCGATGAATACACGGACACCCGGGGCTTTCATGCAGCGTTCGAGCAAACCCAGAATCTCGCGTTTCCGCGAAAAAGCGTCGAACAAATCACGCAACCGCTCGACATCGGACATTTCCGGCGCACTCATCAAACGCGTTTGCCCGGTCAGCAAAACATCGTCACTAGCCGTTTCGAAGGCATGTTCCGACAGCTCTACTGCCGCCGCAAGCACCTTCTGCATTTCATCCTTGGTATCCCGCAGTTCGCGAACCAGCGCAGCACGAATATCGGCAAGCGGCCGGCCGGCGAACTGGTGATTCTAGTACTGTGCTGTCTGTTCCAGTTCGCCCGGTGAAAACACTCGGCGGGTATTGATGATGCGGTTCTGCACTTCATTGTCGGTAAACACCAGGATAACCAGAACCCGATTGCCATCCAGGGCTACAAAATCGATATGCCTGAATGCAAATTGGCCGCGCTGCGGTACGGAAACCACCCCGACAAACTGGCTCATCGCCGACAGCATTTCGCCGGCATTGGCCAGCAAACTCTGGGTTCCTGCAGCCGGATTCATGGTCTCCCGCAACTGGTTCATCTGCATGGCGGCCAAAGGCTCAACCTGGATCAGGGAGTCAACAAACATCCGATAGCCCTGGGCAGTCGGCACCCTTCCGGCCGAAGTATGCGGCGCGGCCAGCAAGCCCAGTTCTTCAAGATCGGCCATGATGTTGCGGATGGTGGCAGCACTCACATCCAGACCCGAACTTTTCGCCAGCATGCGGCTGCCAACCGGAGCACCATCATGAATATGCTGGGCAATCAGGCTTCGCAATAAATGCCGGGCACGCGGGTCAAGTAATTCATTCATCACCTAGAGATACTGCCCGCGACGGTTTTTTTCAAGTCTTAATATTTGCGATTGCCCCGTGATTACATCGCTCGCACGGTTTCCTGAGGCCATTCTCGGAAAAATCCTTACCTAAACGAACGCCGATTAGGCAAAATAGACGAATGCTTATTCAATTGGTTTTAAAAGATTTTGCCGTCGTCAGCTCAGCCGAGTTAAATTTCGGACCCGGCATGACCGTTGTATCCGGTGAAACTGGTGCCGGGAAATCCCTGCTGGTCGATGCGCTGATGTGGCTGACCGGGGCCCGTGCCGAAGCCGGAATCGTTCGCCATGGTGCAGACCGTGCCGAACTATCTGCCGAATTTTCACTGGATGATGCGCCACTCGCTGCCGCCTGGTTGAGCGAAGCCGAGCTCGACGACGACAACGCCTGCCAATTAAGACGGGTCATTCGCGCCGATGGCGGATCCAAGGCCTGGATTAATGGTCGTAGCGCAACAATGACGCAATTATCCGAGCTCGGCAGCTTGCTGGTGGAAATTCATGGCCAGCACGAACATCAGGCCTTGCTGGAACGCACGCAACAAATGACTCTGCTCGATGCTTTTGCCCAGCATGACCCCTTGCTTGAACCGGTAGGCTTACTCGCAAAAGAGTGGAATGATCTAGATAGAAAAATCCGGGATTTAAGCAAGACCGGCGATGTGAGTGATCGGATTTTGTATCTCGAGCATCAAATTAAAGAATTGAAAGGCGAGTCGCTTTCGTCCGAAGCCATTGAAGAATTACTGGCTGCCCATCGCCGTCAGGCGCATTCAGCCAGCCTGCTGCAAGGCTTTGATATGGCGCTATCACGCTTGCAAGGCGATGACACTTTTGCGCTTTCCAATACCGTGCGCCAACTGTCAACTCACTTGCAAAAACTGACTGAAAACGAACCGCGCTTGCTGGAAATCACGCAATTGCTGGACACCGCGGAAATTCAACTTGATGAAGCTTCCGGCTCGCTTGAAAGACTGCGTGACGAACTTGACCTCGACCCGGCGCGTTTTCAGGAACTCGAAGTCAATCTGAGTCGTCTGCACGACTTGTCACGCAAACATCGAGTGCCACTATTGGAACTTGGAATTCGCTACGAAGAACTGCAAACCGAATGTGAAACCTTGCGAGGCAAGGATGTCGCTTTGCAAAATTTGATGAAAAAACAGGCCGATGTATTGAAGTCCTGGCAGCATGCGGCCGAAGCACTTTCACGATCACGCGAAAAATCAGCCAAGACGCTCGGCAAAACCGTGACAAATCTGATGCATGAGCTCGGTATGCCGGGCGGCATTTTTTCGGTCGCGCTTGAACCCATGGATACCGACAAACCCGTCGCCACGGGTGCAGAACGTGCTGAATTCCTGGTCTCGGCAAACCCGGGACAGCCTCCACGAGCGTTGCGAAAGGTGGCATCCGGCGGAGAACTGGCACGCATTAGTTTGGCAATTGAAGTAGCCGCTCTGGGCCTGGATTCGGTACCCACCATGATCTTCGATGAAGTTGACAGCGGAATTGGCGGCGCCGTAGCTGAGGTCGTTGGCAAAAAACTGCGTGCTCTTGGTGCCGAACGCCAAGTCATGTGTGTCACTCACTTGCCACAAGTCGCCGCACAGGGTCATCAGCATTTTCAGGTATCGAAATCGGTCAGCAAAGGCAGCACGCATAGCGTCGTTACTGCACTGGATAGTAAAACTCGAATCGAGGAACTTGCCCGCATGCTGGGCGGCCTGGAGATCAGCAAGGAAACCCTCGCTAACGCGAAACACATGTTGAAGCAGGCACAAGCGAATTAGGTTGCGCAGGCCGGGCCCTGACCCACAAAAGATTCCGACAAACTTGAAGTAATGTATTGAAATTAGCAGTAGATAATTCCGCTATTTCTCATTCTGATTTCACCGGTCAACTCGTGGGCGACTCGATAAAGTCGCCATCTGTAAAAGCGTCGGGCCGGCGCCCGACTTAGTTCACTTCTTTTTTTTCGCCCTTACGTACAACACCAGACTATGTTCTTCAATGACATAGCCATGTTTGTCGGCGATTTGCTTTTGCAGGCTTTCAATTTCAGCACTGGTGAATTCGATCACCTTGCCGGTATCCAGATCGACCATATGGTCATGGTGCTGACCACGGTCCATTTCGTAAACCGCAGTACCGCCCTCGAAATTATGCTTCAGTACAAGGCCCGCCGTTTCGAATTGGGTTAACACCCGGTACACCGTCGCCAGGCCGATATCTTCGCCATCGCCAATCAGCTGCTTATAGATATCCTCGGCGCTCATATGCTTGGCACCCGAGCTTTCCAGCAGCTCGAGGATCCGGATTCGGGGGTGGGTGACCTTGAGGCCGACCTTGCGTAGATCCTGTGTTTCCATAATTTTGCGACTCCAATGCAACTTTTTTAGCGCTAGTTGGTCTGGGCTTAGTGTATCATCACACGGTTTCCCAAATGACGAATCCCGCAATGCGTAAGCTACTTCCCAAGCTGCTGATTATTGGTCTCACACTGGTCTTCATTTCTGGCTGCAACATTCTCTATCGCCAGCCGGTTTACCAGGGCACCCTGCTCGATAAAAAGAATGTTGACCTGCTGAAAGAAGGCATGAGCCAGCAAGAAGTCTTTCAGCTGGTCGGCACTCCGCCCATTGCCGATCCTTTCCATCAAAGCCGTTGGGATTTCACCGCCACACAACGCCATCGTTTCAGCGACATGCAGGTCAAGACGATGACTTTGTATTTCGAAAACGGCAATCTGGTGAAATGGGAAGGCGAATATTTCCCTGAGCAGGATTTGGAGCTGGCAAAAGAAATGCGCAAATTCGGCAATCTGCCGAAAGACAAAGACAAGAAGAACCGCCGGTAGATTTTTACCGTGAAACAAAAACCCCGCCATGCGGGGTTTTTTATTGCCCAATCTTATCGCTTGGCTTTCTTGACTACCCTGCCACGCCTCGCATCCATGGGATCAATCAATAACGGTCGAAGGATTTCCACCCGATCAAATTCATGCAGTTTCGTCTGCAGCGTCGCGGCCTGACCATAGACGCTCAATAAATCAGGTTTGACTTCGATATTTGGCCAATTCACGTTTTGCCTTGCAATGACGAGCGCGTCTGCAACAGTCGAGTTCACAGGCAAGCGCATTGAAAACTGCCAGACCTTTTCAAGCTCGGCATACATGACCTCAACTTCCATTGTCGGGCTGGTATCAGTCATCGTGTCTGTTCGCCTCGCGGCAGAAATCATCCACCAACCTATCCGCCAGGCTTTGAAAGCCTAGCGCGAGCGCAGAACCCATCAACTTGTTCTGCACCTCAAAATCCATGGTCAGGCTTATTTTGGAAGCATCTTCATCGAGCGCATGGAACACCCATTCACCGGTAAATTCGCTGAAAGGCCCCTCTTGAAGCGCCAGTTTGATCCGATGCGGGTATTCGAGCGAGTTGAGTGTGGTGAAGCTTGTTCGCAAACCGGCAACCTTGATATCCAGTCTCGCCAGCATGTGTGATTCCGAGTTCTCAATGACCTCGGAAGCCTCGCACCAAGAGAATCGCCTTGGGTAACTGGCCACATCATTGACTAGCCCGAACATGCGGGCCGCTGAATGTCTAACCAATGCGTGGCGATGAATTGTGGTCATGTGGTTCCCTGCCCGCCCTGCATAGGCGACAATAGCGCCATGTCGAAGAATAAAGATGCCAAGAATACTTCAGGTAGTGCCGCAAAAACGAGCGCGCCGAAAACCATCGCACTTAATCGTACCGCCCGTCACGACTACCATCTCGAAGATCGGTACGAGGCCGGCATAGCGCTGCAAGGCTGGGAAATGAAGTCGATTCGCGCCGGCCGCATGAATATGGGCGATGCCTACGCCGTGGTCCGGGCTGGCGAAATCTATCTGTTCGGCGCGCAAATTACTCCCCTTCTGCAGGCATCGAGTCATTTCGTGACCGATGATCGTCGTACACGCAAACTGCTTTTGCACCGAAACGAGATCGATAAACTGATCGGCAAAGTCGAGCGTGATGGCTATACCTTGATCCCGACAGCGGTCTACTGGAAAGGCAATAAAGTAAAACTCGAAATCGCTTTGGCCAAGGGCAAACAGGATCACGACAAGCGTCAGGCCAGCAAAGATCGTGACTGGCAACGCGACAAACAACAGGCGATGCGGGCGAAAAATAAATACGCCTGATCCGGGAAAACCCCCTGAGAGGCTGCCATATAAGCATTTGGCATATGGGCAAATAGAATAAGAACTCTAAAGATTTTTGTTGACAACGTTTTTATTCTGCGTTTAGTCTCAACCCATGACCTCCAAAACCTTCACCGCCAAAGCAGAAAACGTCCGGATTATTCCGGTCGTCGGCTTGCCGGTTGTCGCTGGTCTCAATGTCGTAACGCTCGTACTCGTACTCGTCCTTATTATTATCGGAGGTGCGGGCTGAGGCGGTCGTTAGAAACATAAAAAATAACGAAAACTTCAAAACCCCGCACCTGGCAACAGATGCGGGGTTTTTTATTTGCCTCGGTTTGCAACAGCAAACATGCAGAAAACCACGAATCCTTTTAATCCATCAGCAACCGGCGCAAGCCGCGATCGCGTTCGTATATTCGACACGACCTTGCGTGATGGCGAGCAGGCACCCGGGTTCTCGATGAGCCGCAGCCAGAAGAAACGTATCGCTCAGGCGCTGGCAGAACTTGGCGTGGACATCATTGAAGCCGGCTTTGCCAATGCTTCGGATGACGATTTCGCTTCGGTAAAGGCGATTGCGGATGAGATTCGCGGCCCGACCATCTGCGCGCTTGCCCGCTGCCAAAACAGTGATATCGAATCTGCCGGACGCGCCCTCGCCTCGGCTCAACGTTCACGCATCCATGTATTTATCGCGACCAGCGACCTGCATCGCGAGCACAAACTCGGCATGAGCAAGCAGCAGGTGATCGATGCCGCGATTGCTTCTGTGCGTCGCGCTCGTGATCTGTGCGACGAGGTCGAATTCTCGGCCGAAGATGCCATGCGTACCGACCCGGATTATCTGGCGGAAGTGATGGCCGCCGTGATCGAAGCAGGTGCAACAACTTTCAACGTGCCCGACACCGTCGGCTACACAACGCCGGCTGAAATGGGTGCGCAAATTACCTATCTGAAACAAAACGTGCGCGATTGCGATAAAGCCGTGATCAGCGTGCATTGCCATAACGACTTGGGAATGGCGGTGGCGAATAGTCTCGCAGCGGTTGCCGCTGGTGCACGTCAAGTCGAGTGCACATTGACCGGTATCGGTGAACGTGCCGGCAACGCGGCTTTGGAAGAAGTCGTGATGGCATTGAAAACACGTTCGGAATTGTATGGCGTTGATACTGGCATCCAAACATCACGTCTTTACCCGACAGCTCGCCTGATGAGCAATTTGCTGGGCTTCACGCTGGCACGCAACAAAGCCGTCATTGGCGAAAATGCGTTCGCCCACGAAGCCGGTATCCATCAACACGGCATGCTGAAACATCGCGGCACCTACGAAATCATGAAACCGGAAGATGTCGGTTTCGCAAAATCGCAATTGGTGCTGGGAAAACACAGTGGCCGTCATGCCTTGCGCGAGCGCTTGAGCACACTGGGCCACGAAACCAGCGACACGCAACTCGATGAAATCTTTACCCGCTTCAAAACCCTGGCCGATAAAAAACGCGAAGTCTTCGATAACGATCTGGAAGCACTGGCGCTGGGTCGTGATCCGGAAGCGCTGGGCCCTTGGCGCATCGCATCGCTGAACTGCACGAGCCATCTGGGCGGCATGTCATCGGCTTCAGTCAAATTGGAACACGACGATGGCGGCAGCGCGAGCGAAGCATCGATCGGCGATGGCCCGGTGCACGCCGTCATGCATGCGATCGAACGCGCCACCGGTTGCACGCTCGACATCAGCGATTTCCAGGTGCGTTCACTTGGCATCGGTAGTGATGCCCAAGGCCTGGCCTCCTTGGCCGTCAATCATCAAGGCAAGGAAATTCGCGGTAATGGCGTATCGACCGACATCGTTGAAGCCGCTGCGCAAGCCGCGCTGGAAGTCGTCAATCGTATTGAGCGCATGTCACCCCAAACACAAGAAGCACCAACGAAACTGCAAGGAGCCGCACGATGAAACCACCTTCCCTTATCTGGCATAACGGCCGTATCAAAGCCTGGCATGAGGCAAGCGTTTCTGTCGGCGCCCATGCCCTGCACTACGGCTCCTCGGTATTTGAAGGCGAACGCGTTTATGCCACGCCTGAAGGTCCGCAGTATTTTCGTTTGAACGATCACACCGAGAGACTGTTTCATTCGGCCCGCGTTTACGATTTGAAAATTCCCTTTACAGCGGAAGAAATCAAACAAGGTAGCGAAGAACTGATTCGCGCTACCGGTTTAAGCAGTGCCTATGTTCGCCCGATTGCCTATCGGTCCGGCTTCACTTTCAGTCTGGCACCGAATGATGATGTCGCCGTCGATGTCGCCATCATTGCGATTGAATGGGGCAGCATGCATGGCAGCGCAGCGCTGGAACAAGGTGTCGATGTTTGCGTAAGCTCGTGGAATCGCGCTGCACCGAATACCTACCCAACCGGCGCCAAAGCCGGCGGCAATTATCTGTCGAGCCAACTGATCGCCCAGGAAGCCGTACGAGGCGGCTTTGTTGAAGGCATCGCATTGGCGCCGGGCGGCTTGTTGAGCGAAGGCGCCGGTGAAAATATTTTCATCGTCAGCAAGGGAAAAATCTACACGCCATCGGCCGGTGCCAGCATCTTGTGCGGCATCACTCGCGATACCGTTTTCACCTTGGCGAAAACGCTGGGCTACGAGGTGGTCGAACAAGCGCTTCCACGCGAAATGCTGTATTTCGCCGATGAGGTTTTCATGACCGGCACTGCGGCAGAAATCACGCCGGTTCGTTCGGTCGACAGAAAAACCGTTGGCACCGGAATGCCCGGCCCGGTGACCAAGGCGCTGCAAAAAGCCTTCTTTGGATTATTCGATGGCAGCACGGTCGATCAATGGTCATGGCTGTCGAAAGTGAATCACGAAGTTACCCGCAATGCTGCTGAAATGGAGGCCGCGTAATGAGTACGTCCGCTCGCACCTTGCTCGACAAAATCTGGGATGCACATCAGGTCCAGGCAGAAACAGAATCCATGCCCGGCATCCTGTATGTCGATTTACATCTGATCCACGAAGTTACTTCGCCGCAAGCCTTTACCGAATTGCGCAACCGTGGCTTGAAACTGCGCCATCCGGAA
>JAKQKT010000123.1 GCA_029560515.1 Pseudomonadota bacterium | reverse complement strand
TCCCGGTCGCCGGCATGTCGGTTCGCGTTACGGCTTGTTTACTGACGGACAAAGGGCGCTCCAGGGCTTGGAAACAGCCATCTGGCTGAATAAACAGTATAGACGATAGGCCAACTGTCATCTTTAGGGTTGAAACTCTAGACATATTGAGTAAACATATGTTTACTGTAATTAACGGCCTAGACATGAACAAGCGACAAGCCAAGCCTAAAACACGCCATTCAGGTGTTCGCCAATTTCTGCGGCACCCGCTCTGGGCACCGTTGAACCAGCGCTCGGCCTGGGACCGTCTGGCCACGGCGGTGAATCCTTTATGGTCATTGATCGAAGCTCGGGCACGGGTAGAAAAAATAATGGATGAAGCGCCCGGCGTTAAAAGCCTCTGGCTGAAAACCAATGGCCGCTTCAAGGGATTTGTCCCCGGCCAGCATGTTTTGCTGGAACTGGAAATCAATGGCGCCCGCCATGCCCGCTGTTTCAGTTTTTCAACGGCACCGCGTGCCGATGGCCTGATCCGAGTCACCATCAAGCAAAAAGAGAAAGGTCCAGTGTCGGCGGCAGCACACGCGTTAAAGCCCGGGCAAATCGTACGCTTGAGTCAGGCTCAAGGCACTTTCGCTCCGCGCGAATCAAACGGCAAGTTGCTGCTATTAAGCGCCGGCAGTGGCGTGACGCCGATGATGTCGCTGTTGCAAAAGATGGCTGATGAAAATTCAAGCCGTGATGTCGTTCTGCTTCATTGCGGCCATGACGATACCGATATTATTTTCGCCGATGAATTACGGCAGCTTGCAGCAAAATGGCCATCACTGACATTGCATTTGCATGCGACAAAAAAACTCGGTCGTTTGAGTGATGGAAAGATTGCCGAACTCGTACCCGACTGGCAGACACGCGAAACCCTGCTCTGCGGCCCCGACGGTTTCATGCAGAGCGCAGAAAAAATGTTTGCCGAAGCAGGCCGCTGCAATTATCTGCAAAGCGAAAGTTTTGGTCGTCGCTCGGCACCGGTGGATCCAACGGCCGCCCAACATCTGATTACGCATGACAATGCTGCACAGGTGTTCACCGTAAAAGCCGGCCAAAGTTTACTGGAAGGAGCAGAGGCCGCCGGCTTGCAGCCACGTTTCGGCTGCCGACGCGGTATCTGCCGCACCTGCCAATGCAAAAAGATCAGCGGCACCGTGACCAATCTGCTCACTGGCCAGGTGTCTGGCCCGGGCGAAGAACTGATTCAACTCTGT
>JAKQKT010000097.1 GCA_029560515.1 Pseudomonadota bacterium | reverse complement strand
ATCGAAGGCCTGTTCTTCTTTGGTGCCTTTGCCTATGTCTACTATTTGCGTTCGCGTGGTCTGCTGCATGGCCTGGCATCGGGCACCAATTGGGTATTCCGTGATGAAAGCGGGCATATGGCATTTGCATTCGAAGTCATTCGCACGGTGCGGGAAGAAGAACCGGAATTGTTCGACGACGAATTAAGCGAGCAGATTCTCAAGATGCTGCAGGAAGCGGTCGAGTGCGAAATGGTTTTCGCCCACGACGTTCTTTCCTGGGGCGTGGCGGGCTTGTCGATCAAGGATATGAGGGAATATCTGGAGTACGTTGCCGATCAGCGCCTTGCCCAGCTGGGTCTGCCGAAATATTTCGGCGCCCGCAATCCGTTCCCGTTTATGGAGCTGCAGGATGTGCAGGAGCTGACCAATTTCTTCGAACGGCGAGTCTCGGCCTACCAGGTCGGTGTGGAAGGCGATGTGGCCTTCGATCATGCGTTCTGATTATCGCCATTCGGACTGCTGAGTCCGGATGCTGGGAACTTGTGATGTACAGCAAGGTCGGAAACCTGCTTAACTTTAGTTCATGCAGTGGCTTGCATCATGCCAGCCCATATCCTTGCCACAAAACAAAAAAGAACGGATGGTTCGAATGCGTTTCATTTTTCCGATGACTTTACTGCTTGGATTGGCGAGTTTTCCCGCTTTCCCGCAAACCGCTAGCCAAAACCAAACTGTCGAAGAAGACGACACGCCATTGCCGGAGGGCGTAAAAGTCCTTGATGTCATGGTGGTTTCGGGCGCGCAACCCGGCCCCGGCATGTGGAAAGTCTCGAAGGGCGATAACGTGCTCTGGATTATGGGAACGCAATCGCCCTTGCCACAAAAGATGGACTGGGTCTCGCGCAATGTCGAAAAGACCATTGCCCAATCGGATGAGATCCTGTTCGAGACCAGTGTGAGCGTTTCCACCGATCGCGGCATGTTCGGCAACCTGATGCTGATCCCTTCGCTTTATGGAGCAAGGAAAAATCCGAATGACCAGGAGCTCAAGGACGTGCTGTCGCCCGGGCTGTACAAGCGTTGGTCGGTGCTGAAGGCAAAATATATCGGTCATGACAACGGCATTGAAAAATGGCGGCCGGTTTTCGCGGCACAGGAGCTCTACGAGAAAGCCATCAAGAAGTCCGGTCTTAGTCCGGACAACATCGTCAGGCCGGTGGTAGTCGATGCCGCCGACGAATACAAGAAAAAAATCATTCGCCCGAAAATCGAATTGAAAATCGAAAAGCCGAAAGCGGTGATCAAGGAGTTTTCAAAAACTTCATTGGCCGACATCGACTGTTTCGCCAAAACGATGGATCGGCTTGAAACCGATCTAAATGGCATGATCGAGCGGGGCAATGCCTGGGCAGTGGGCGATATCGAGAGCCTGAAAAGGCTTTCCTATACCGACCAAAATGTATCCTGCATTACCGCATTGACCAATGCCGCCATATCGCAGAAAAACGGATTCGCCGATATCCGCCCGAAAGCAATGGCGGAGTGGCTCAAGGCTGCGGATGCCGCATTGGCCAGGAATAAATCGACTTTCGCCATCTTGCCGATGAGCGACATGCTGAAGCCGACCGGCCTTCTGGCATCTTTGCGTGCAAAGGGATACGCGGTAGAAGAGCCTTGATCATGCGGCAGCGATTCATGAAAGCCCATTCATGCTCGCGCTGAAGGTTCCCTAGCTCATAATTTAGCCAAATTGACACCTTTTTCGGCTACCCTTAGCGGACTCATTTTCCAGGTTCCGGGGTTGTAGTGGCTAACGAATCCGATTCTCTCGCACAGAAAGTCGCCGCTCTGGATACCAAGACGGCGATCGAACGGCTCGATCTGCGCAATCCCGCCGAGGTCGCCAAGTTGCTCGCGGGGCTACCTCCCGCCCGAGCCAACAGCATTCTTGCTGCGATGAGTCTGGAAGCGCGCGAGCGCATCATGGCAGCCGCACCCGCCGGAACCGACTGGATGGACGCCCAGCGTTATCCGGAAGGCAGTGTCGGCCGTTTGCTGGAAGATCCGCCGGCAGTATTCCGCAGCGGTACGAGCGTCGCCTCCGCGATTGAAGTCTTGCGCGATACCGTCAAGCAGCGAATGGTGACCTATTTGTTCGTGGTGGATCGCGAAAATCATTTGCTGGGTGTTGCCGCATTTCGCGAATTACTCTACGCCGAAAAAATGCAGACCCTCGACGAGGTCATGATTCGCGGTGCCTTTGCGCTGCGCCCCACCATGCAATTGGTGGATGCCATGAAAGAGGTGGTAACACGCCACTACCCGGTGTATCCCGTCTGCGAAGAAGACGGTACCTTGGTGGGTCAAGTGCGTGGTCAGGTATTGTTCGAACAACAAGCGTTTGAAATATCGGCGCAAGCCGGTTCGATGGTCGGTGTCGAGAAAGAAGAACGTCTGGCAACACCCTTGATGCGCAGCTTCAAATTTCGCCATCCCTGGCTGCAGATCAATTTGCTCACGGTGTTCGTGAGTGCTGCCGTGGTCGGCATCTTTGCCGATACGATCAACAAGATAGTCGTGCTCGCGATGTTCCTGCCGGTGCTTGGCGGGCAATGTGGAAACCTGGGTTGCCAATCGATGGCAGTATTACTCCGGGGCATGACGCTGGGTGAATTGAAAGGCATGCCGATTGCAAAATTGATTGCGAAGGAAGCCATGCTCGGATTGATGAATGGCACGGTCACCGGCGCATTGGCAGGCGTCGCGATGTATATCGTCGCAGGCCATGATTCCGGTGCGGATCCTATGGGATTGGCCTTGATCACGATGGGCGCGATGTCCTTCAGCTGCATGCTGGCAGGTATTGCCGGCACGAGCATACCGCTCGTTCTGAAGAGACTGGGTGCCGACCCCGCGACGGCATCCAGCATTTTCCTTACGACGATTACAGATGTTGTGAGCATGGGAACATTTCTGAGTCTTTGCGCCCATTTTCTGTTGTAATTCGATACGATTTTTTTGACTTTGCTGCACCGCAACGTGCAAGCAATAGGTGGGTGGGTGAGACTGCCACCACTCCGTCATGGGGGAGGGAGCCTAAAGCCCGAAGCTGTCATGCAGTTTCGGGCTTTAGTTTTTTATAAATTCCGCAATGCCTGTGACACAATCCCCGCATGACAGATTTCGAATCCCAATTGCAGGCTTTGGTGCAGCGCCATCTTGATCGTCTCGCCGAAGCCGCTAGTGTGATTCCCGACAAGGACGAGATCGAAAAAAAATATTTCCCTCTCGCGCTCGCCAGTGATTTTGCAATCGATACCCTGTGTCAGCAGCCTGCGCAATGGCATGTGCTGGATCAGGCCAGCATCGCTCCGCTGGAATTTTCGGTTGGTGACGAGAGTGCATGGCCGGGTGAATTGCGACGCTGGCGCAGAATGCAGTCGGCGCGGATTATCTGGCGTGATTTGCATGAACACGATGATGTCGAAGCCAGCCTGGGTGCTATCAGTGAAATGGCCGACATCGCGCTGGGAGAATCGGTCAGGGTTCTCTCGGAACTTTTTTCGACTCGGTACGGCCAGGTAAAAAATGCGAGTGGCGAAGTGCAATCCTTTGTCGTGTTCGGGTTGGGAAAACTCGGCGGCGGAGAATTGAATTTTTCTTCCGATGTGGATCTGGTCTATGCCTACCCACAACAGGGCGAAAGCGACGGCGTCCGCAGTCTCGATGGCGAAGCCTACTTCACCCGGATGGGACAAAGGTTGGCCCAATTGCTGGGCGATATCACGAGTGACGGATTTTCACATCGCGTCGATTTGCGTTTGCGCCCTTATGGAAATTCCGGACGCCTGGCCTTGAGTTTTGCCGCAATGGAACATTATTTCCAGACCGAAGGACGCGATTGGGAACGCTATGCCTGGGTAAAGGCGCGACCGGTTGCGGGAGATATTGTTGCAGGCGA
>JAKQKT010000089.1 GCA_029560515.1 Pseudomonadota bacterium | reverse complement strand
CACCATGTCGCCGCCGATTGGGCCGCATTGCCTGGCGTGATACGGGCTTTCAATAACGGAATCCAGTCGAGTGCACGCGCACTGCCCTCGCTCGGCAATTTTCGTTTTACCGACGTCACCATTTTGTTGATTGACGATTTGCCACCCGGTGGCAGCACCGAACGTTTCGGACAAATCGCGGCACGCACTTCTTTTCTGCCGGGCGACGAATGCCTGATTTCTATCTGGCTCTTGGGTGAAGCAGCGAGGCCGGATACCGCCGCATCGGTCGTCGCGCACGAAATATTCCATTGTGTGCAACGGGCAAATTTATCCCAGGCGCAAATGTTGTCCGGTGCGGGCGGAAGCGGCGCAGGCGGCGACTGGTGGCTGGAAGGTTCTGCCGAATGGTTTATCACCGCCGCCATGACCGCGCCCTGGTACTCGTCGGATCGCGTCCGCATCTTCGACGAACAATCACGCGTGCGACCACTCAATCGCATGGCATACGAGGCTTACGTCTTTTTTTCATGGCTGGGCCGCTCGCGTACTCGCGTGCTGCCTTTTCTCTCGCGCATGGCTTCCAGTTCGAATGTGTCGGCACAGCGTACCGCGATGATGGCCGCACTCGGCGAAGACCAATGGCTGCAATTCGCCAAAGATTACATGGATCAACGCATCCGCGATGGCCAGGGTGCTTCGATTGGTTCCACACCGCAGCGCGGCAACAGTATGCTCTGGAATGCCACGCGTACGCAGCGCATCAATCTGGTTCCCTTCGTGCTGAGTCGCGGCGACCTGTTCTTTGAATGCGGAAGCTGGAATGTCAGCCCACGCCCTGCCCGCTTCCATGCTGCCAAGGCACGCGATGCCACCGTCTGGGCGGCGATTCCTTCCAGTATCGATGCAAGAGATGGCCGCAGGCGGGAATTCCGCTTCGTCGCGATGGCGTCGGCGAATGCGGATACTCCGATGCAAATAACCGGAACATTGGCACATCGCTGCACCGAATGCGCCGGCACACGAAGCATTGATCGTTGTCTGATTGGTACCTGGCGAATGACGGCCGATGGCGCCGGACAGGTAATGCGGCAATTTGTACCGGCAGGAAAAGCCCGGCTTGCGAACTATTCGGCAGATGGCTCAACCATGACCATGAATGAGGACGGCACGTTTATCTCAGGCGCACGCACGAATGCCAGAATCAGTGGTGATGGCGGCAGTGCCGTCACGCAATTTTCCGGCCAATCCAGCGGACGCTGGTCGGCGTCCGGCGGCAGGGTCAATATGTGTCCCGATGCCGGCCATCACGAAGGCACACTGACCGATGCCAGAACCGGCAAGACGGTTTCCACGACGCCCGTCACGATGGTCAACACCACTCGCACCTACACCTGTACTGCCGATACGATGCGAATCACCATGCCGATCGGTAGAAGCGGCATTCAAATCGTATACAAGAAAGTTTCCGGACCGCGATGACAAAACCGGCATGACAGGATTCGGATATTCGACGGAAATATTCGGGATTAAAGTCTTCAACACACTGAAAACAGGCGTTGAAGATGACAATGAATACCGACACATATTTGCGAATCAGCGGCATGGCGACGGATGATGCGATCAGGTTCAGAAACCTTGCGCCTGATGCGAATGGCCAAAAACCGGCGGAAATGATTTCAGACGGCAAATCCAATCCCTGCCGGCATTGCCTTGGTCTGATTGCCAAAGGCGACGCGATGTTGCTACTGGCTTATCGACCATTCGATGAATTACAGCCTTATGCCGAGACCGGACCGATATTTCTGCACCGGGACACCTGCGAACGCTACGAGAGTGACGTGATGCCAGCATGGTTCGATCATTTCGATCCTGCCATTATCCGCGGCTACAGCGAAGCGCATTACATTCGCTACGACACTGGCAAGGCCGTCGCGGGAAAAGACCTGACAAGGTCATGCCAGAACATTCTGGAGGATGCCTCGGTTGCCTACGTGCATATCCGGTCGAAATTCAATTGTTTCCAATGCCGGGTTGATCGTGCGTGATCCCCATTGTGTTCGACAGCGTACAGACCGGCCACGACAGCTGCGTTATCAATAGACCGGGGCTGACGAATACGACATCGTGAGCCCGAACCATCCCGCACACATTGAAGGAAAATTCGACATGCACATCACTCTCGCCCCCATCCTCGCATTACTCGCCGGCATCCTGATTCTCGTACAGCCAAAACTGCTGAACTTCATCGTCGCGATTTACCTGATCATTATCGGCATTCTGGGTTTGGTCGGCGGCAATTTGAATCTGTAAACACCGAGATTATTCCCGGGCCATGATTCACCGGCCCGGGGAATTCGTTTTGCTAGTTGCCTGAATTTTTATTGCTTGGATATTGAAAATGGATTCAGGGTGTAGCTTCAAACCCGCGATCTCTTGTTCGGATAATTCGATTCCAGCCGTGTCTGCGCCTACCCAGATATCGCGACCCATTTCCTTCGCTTTGTATAGCGCAGCATCCGCAATAGCGAGTGTCTCACTCCAGGTAAATACATCCGGACGCTGCGTGACAAAAGGGAAAACGGCATAGCCGACCGAGCATGACACGCTGATTTGGCGACCTTGGGCAACGGGAAATTGTTCGGAAACCACCGCTTGGCGAATGCGCTCCGCAAGCTCTACTGATTTCTCCCGCGACGTGTCACGCGCAACCGCAAGAAACTCTTCACCGCCCCAACGAACAATATAATCGGAATTCCGGAAAACCGACATCAGCCTGCGCCGCATTTCAATCAATACGGCATCGCCCACTGCATGACCCCAGCTGTCATTGACGCGCTTGAAGTTATCGATATCGATCAGATAGAAAATAAGATCCGCATTTTGCGGCGGCATTTTTCTGGCATCGGAATGATCCTGATAACGTCGCAAAACCAGAGAGGTATCGGCATCGATGTGCCGGGTCAGGAAGCGGCGATTCCGCAAGCCGGTCAGTGGATCGGTCAGGCTCGCCTCTTCTATTTCGTGCGATTTCTCCTGCAGCAGTCGATTCGCGCCTTCAAGTTCCGATGTTCGCTCTGCCACTTTTTGTTCGAGTACTCGCTGGCGTTCACGATAAAGCCGTGTTCTCCACGCAATGCCCTGCAGCAATAACCAGGCAAAAAAAGCGAGAAGCAGCAAACGTACCCACCACCTCTGGTACCAGGCCGGCAGAACATCGACAGTCAAGGACAGACTGCTATCCAGCCATTCACGGCCATCATAGGAATACTGCACCTGCATTTCATAACGGTCCGGCGCGAGCGAGGTAAAGCTTGCTGCACGATGCATGGCGTCCGTTTCGCGCCAATGCTCGTCGAAACCGGACAAGCGATATCGATAGCGAATGCGATCGGCAGCCAGATAATCCAGTGCTGCAAACTCGATCGTCAGCCGGTTAACCTCGGGTGTAATCCGTACACGGGCCTTTTGTTTTCCATCACTGGCGCTCGTTGTTGTTGCCAGCATGGTTTTGTCGGTATTGGTTTCAATTCCGGTCAGCACTATTCCGGGCTTGTATGAAGCGCTTCGCCATTTCGCGGGTTGCACCACGGTAACACCTTCCGCACCACCGAAAATAATGTCACCGCTTGCATTCGTGCTGCCGGCCGCGCGGGTATAAGGCGCGGCTGCCGCACCTTCATTGGCCAGAATTCCATCCACCTTCAGGGAATCCAGAGCGATATGGGCAATGCCGCGCGAAGTACTCACCCAGATATCGCCGCGCTGATCCATCTGGATGCTGGCGATCACATTGGATGGCAACCCATTGGCTTCCGATAATTTTTTCCAGCCCGTCTTTGCAGCCATTCCCTCGCGTGTATTGATGAACAAGCCAGCATTGGAGGTGCCGAACCACAGGCGTTTTTTTACGTCTTTCGCCATGCTGGTAATGAATTGCTGGTCCAGCTCGGGCTCGGCGATTGATTTGACGTGAATTGCAAAAGGTGGAGCGGGATCTTCCGATAACTGTTTAAGTCCCTTCCAGGTTCCCAGCCATAAAACATCGTCGTCTGAAAACAGACTGGCGATTCGCCGCTCACCCGGCAAGGAACTGAAAACATTTTTCGCGCTATTTTTTCGAATGTCGGGAATGCGCCACAAGCCATCCGTTCCGGCAACCCATGTGCTACCACGATAATTCGCAAACGCACTCGAGTAGGCATCCGGTGCACGACCTTCGGGACGCAGAAATCTTGCGGCATGACTTTGCCGGTCAATTATGAAACTCAGCCAGTTACTGCTGGCCAGAATATTCTCCGGATCGGCAAGCATCATCGCTTCAATTGGATCGGTGGATAAATTGGCATCTCCACTGATACCCGCAGGAATATGGCCAACATCCGAACGCAAGGGATGAATGATGTCTATTCCATGTTTCTCGGTACCCAGCCAGACCTGATCATCCGGCATTGCAAGTACGGCATGGATTTTTGCATCCGACAAACCCTGCTCATCGATATCGCCGGGAATGTTCGTGAACGCTGTCTGGGTTGCATCGTACAAATCGATACCTTGCCCGCCACCCGTCCATATCAGGCCGCGCCTGTCGCGGAACAAGGTCCAGACATTGTCATCCCGCAAGCCGGTCTTCAGTAAACGATTGCTCTGGATTGCCTTGAACGTCTTTCGCACCGAATCGTATTCAAGTATGCCATTACCGAAAGTACCGAGCCAAAACATGCCGGGGCGTATTTCATTGATCGCGTAAATCCAGGGCACTTTCGTTTTGTATGTCGGCAGTTCGATTTTTTCTAATGGCCGCTTTCCGTCGAGTAAAAACAAGCCGTATTTCGTTGTACCAATCCACAACTTGTTTGCCTGATCAGTGAACAGGGATGCCACTCGAGTGTTGTCGGGCCAGAGCGTTGACGGATGCAGGCTTTCACTTGCCGGGCCGGAAATCGTTTTTTGCTGCAAGCCTTCCGTGGTTCCAAGCCAGAGCTGGCCGGTACGATCAAGTTGCAAGGCATGAATGCGATTGTTTTCCGTGCCGCCGATCCCGTCGGTGATGACAACGCCACTGTCCATGTTCCATTCGAACAGTTTATTGATGCCCCCTATAAATACCCGCTTGCGCCCACTCGAATAATCAAAGGCCAGATGTTGAATGGAAATGGAATTCAGTGCCTGGACACTCACGCGCTGCATATGCAGGGAATAGTGCGGCAGGCGAAAAAGTCCATTGCCGGTGCCCACCCAAATCTCGCCGTCGGGATCCGACTTGATTGTCTGGATAATCAACGGTGCTTCATTGGCTGGTGCAATGGCAGCCGCCAGTTGGTATGCATCCCAACGCCACAGCACATTGCCCGCCACCAACCAGATAAAACCCTCACGATCCTGCGCGAATGCGCTGACCGGACCATCCAGCGGAATATGCTGAAAATAGGGTTGCCTCAGTGAATCCCAACGAACGGCATCCGCCGCGAACGAAGCTGGCGAAAACAGGAGGCACAAGAACGTCAACAACAGCGAACGCATTGCACCAAAAAAAATTGATTTTGGCATCCAATTCCCTGAACTTGCAGCCTCGCCATGTAGGCAACCAGTCTGCGGTCGAGCCCTGCAAATTGCAATGTTTCGCGGTTAAAAGGCGTTACAAGTTATTGTGGAAAAACGTCATCACGTGTCACTGGTCATGACTACGGTGCTAATGTTGATAGCATATTCCGATCTCTGGTTTGCTGGTGCCTGACATATGCATCTCTTCGGTCGTTCCAGTTCGCACTTCACACGCATCGCACGCATCTTCGCCGCCGAGGCGGAGGTCGCCATCGACTTCATCATCATTCGCGATCTGATGTCCGAAAACCCGGACGATTACGGCGGCCACCCGGCTATGAAAATGCCGACCCTGCAAACCGAAGCCGGCATCTGGTTTGGTTCGCTGCCAATCTGTCGCGAACTTGTGGCTTGCTCCGAATCGGGCCTACACGTCATCTGGCCCGAAGACCTGGATCGACCAGTCGCGGCCAACGCACAGGAATTGGTGCTGACGGCCATGTCCACCGAAGTCGGCCTGATCATGGGCAAAGCCACCGGCGTACCAGAGGACAACAGCCATCAAGCCAAGATGCGCGCCAGCTTGCTCGGCGTAATGGAATGGCTGGAACTCAACGCCGGCCGCGCCATTGCAACACTGGCACCGGATCGTGATCTCAGCTTCCTCGAAGTGTCGCTGTTTTGTCTGCTGGAACATCTTGAATTTCGTGAGGTGCTGGCACTCGATGCCTATCCTGAATTGCGGGCTTTCGCGCAACGTTTTGCATCACGTAGCTCGGCGGTGGCGACGGCTTACAAGTTTAATTTTCCGGCGTAGCCCGGGTGATGGCTTCACCTCACCCGGGAAAACCTGCGACAGAATCGATGTAGTCCGGAAAACCACCTCCCCAATCAAGCGCCAATTTTCCTTCCCGAACATAACGATGAAAAGAAGAATATGGCCAATCCTTCACGCACTTCACCAATCCATGTTTCACGGGATTGTAGTGAATGTAATCGACCTGATTCTGCATGTCGTGCACATCGCGAATCTGATGCTCCCAAAAGCGGCGTTGCCAACAAGACCTTTCACCGTTCGCTCTTTTCTTCAGAAAAACCCCAAGCTTCATGACTTCACGCGTGAATAATCTTTTTATCAAACGTACCCGTGTTGAGTAATCGGCATCATCAAGCGGCAGATTCCAAATCAAATGAACATGATCCGGCAGCACCACAATTGCCACCGTCTCGAATGGCCGGTTTTGTTTCACCCATAGATAAGAACTTTTGAATAGATCGAAATGTTCCACCAATAAATTGGAACTACGATCATTCAAGGTGAATGTAAGTGCAAAAGTGCCGCCTTTGCATTGTGCGCGTCGATAGAGAACCATCGCCACACATTAATTGGATTCGAAAAGAAAATATGTAGGGATATCCCGAATTTGGCGTCAGGAAACGTAGCCCGGGTCATGGCTCCATCTGACCCGGGGAATGCGCAAGGTTTGCAATACGACATCAAAGCCAGATCAGGTTTTAGGAGGCCGGATAAATTTTGGGATTCGATTTTTTGTCAGGCAACCCGGGTCAGATGGAGCCATGACCCGGGCTACGGTGCTTATTGCCTCGCATTACGTTTGTCTTGATTATCGACACGTGGCGCAGGGGGTCACAGGGCGATGGCGATATCCGTTTCCACGCTTCGCAACATGTTGCTTGGCCTGTTGATGTTTTGCGGCCTGTTTGCCGGCATTCCTGATACGCAGGCTGCCGACGGAAAAATCTGGGTCAACACCAAATCCGGCGTCCACCACTGCCCGGGAAACCGATATTACGGCGCAAAAAAACCCGGGCGTTATATGTCGGAAACCGATGCCAAGAATGGCGGAAATCGACCCGCATACGGAGCAAAGTGCAATTAGTAGCCCGGGTCATGGCTCCACCTGACCCGGGGAACTTGCGAGGTTTACAATACGACATGAAAGCCAGATCAGGTTTTAGGAAGCCGGAAAAATTTTGGGATTCGATTTTTTGTCAGGCAACCCGGGTCAGATGGAGCCATGACCCGGGCTACGGTACTGTCCCGTAATTTGGGGAACCGTCGCGACAGGCGTGTTAACCTGGTGTCTAGACGCTAGTCTAATAACTTGAAACCAATCTCAGGCAATTCAACCAACGCTCAGAAGCTAGCCAAGGCAATGGATTCGTCGAATATTGGATTGCGTAATAGAGACGAGTAAAGGGGGCATTAATGTCAATTGAAGAAGCCACTACTGGCTCGCCTTGGACGAAAGCCGAAGTCAAGTCGATCGTTGAGGCTTATTTCCGAATGCTTCGAATGCAGGAACTTGGCCAGCAATTCAACAAAGCTGAGATAAATCGGCAGTTGCAGAAAATCTTACCTGAAAGAAATTTGTCTTCCATCGAATACAAGCATCGAAATATTAGTGCCGTCCTTAACCTCTTCGGTGCACAAGCAGTATCTGGCTATAAACCATTGTCGAATTTCCAACATATCCTTGTTGATATCATCGGGGAAGAACTAGAACAAGATCGTGTACTAGATGACATTGCCCTCAGAAGTGTTCAGACCCTAGCTGAGACACCAACCCTTAATGGATTTGACGACTTCATTGTTGGAATACCAAAACCGAATCATCGAATCAATGAGAAGCAAGTCGAATGGATTCAACGTACTGCCATCAAACGTGACTACCTCGAACGCGAAGCAAAAAATCGTTCATTGGGTCTAGCTGGTGAGTTCTTAGTTATGGAATACGAAGCTCGCCGGCTGCATGATGGTGGAGCCAAGAGCCTTGCCGACCGAATTGACCATGTATCTCAATCAAAGGGAGATGGGGCTGGATTTGATATTCTCTCCTTCGATTTAGATGGACGAGAACGATTTATCGAAGTGAAAACTACGGCCTATTATGCGGAAACACCTTTCTTCATTACTCCGAACGAGATTAAATTCTCGAGAGAGTATTCCAACGAGTTTTATCTTTATCGTCTTTTTTCATTTCGAAAGAAACCACAAATGTTTTCACTACCAGGCCCAGTCGAAGCCAATTGCTATCTTGACCCCATTAACTATCGCGCCACGTTGATTGGCCAGTAACAAGAAAGCAGCCCTTAGGCTGCTTTTTCGATTGATGCCACTCGAAAAAATCAAACCCCAATCGGATTCGCCTTCTCCGGATCAATCTTGTACTGTTTGATCGCACGAGCCACATCTTTCGCATTCATCTTGCCTTCGCTAGCTAAAGCAGCGATTGCAGCATGGGCAATGTAGTAGCGATCAACTTCGAAGAAACGACGCAGGTTGGCGCGAGTATCGGAACGACCGAAACCGTCGGTGCCAAGTACCGTGTATTTCATCGGGACGAAGGCGCGGATTTGATCGGCGAAGGCACGCACGTAATCGGTGGCGGCAATCGCAGGGCCTTGGCGGCCTTCGAGGCATTCGGTGACGTAGGCTTTGCGGGCTTCGGCTTCCGGGTGCAGGCGGGTCCAGCGTTCGGCGTCGAAACCGTCGCGACGCAGTTCGTTGAAGCTTGGGCAGGACCAGATGTCGCTGCTCACGCCAAAATCCTTATCCAGCAATTCCGCCGCTGCGATAACTTCACGCAGGATCGTTCCGCTTCCAAGTAGTTGCACATGCGGTGCGCCTTTCTTCGGCTTGCCGCCGTCCTGCAGCAGGTACATGCCTTTCAGGATGCCCTGCTCGGCACCGGCGGGCATTTCCGGATGCGTGTAGTTTTCGTTCATCAGCGTGAGGTAGTAATACTCGTCGCGCTGTTCTTCCATCATGCGCTTCATGCCTTCCTGCACGATGACGGCGACTTCGTAACCGAAAGTCGGGTCATAGGATTTGCAGTTCGGAATCGCGCCGGCGAGCAGATGCGAATGGCCGTCTTCGTGTTGCAGACCTTCGCCGTTCAATGTGGTGCGACCGGCGGTGGCACCGAGCAGGAAACCACGCGCACGCATGTCGGCGGCCTGCCAGGCGGAATCGCCAATGCGCTGGAAGCCAAACATCGAATAGAAAATATAGAACGGCAGCATCGGCTGGTCGTTGGTCGAATAACTGGTCGCAGCCGCGAGCCATGACGAGAATGCACCGGCTTCGGTAATGCCTTCTTCCAATACTTGCCCGGCGGTGTCTTCGCGGTAATACATCAACTGGTCGGCATCGACCGGTTTGTATTTCTGGCCGAACGGGGCATAGATACCGATCTGGCGGAACAAGCCTTCCATACCGAACGTACGCGCTTCGTCGGCGACGATGGGCACCACGCGCGGGCCCACTTCCTTGTCGCGCAGAATAATATTCAGCACCTGCACGAAGCTCATCGTGGTGCTGATTTCGCGGTCACCGGAGGATTTCAGCAAACGTTCGAAATTTTCCAGCTTCGGCACTTCGAAACTTTTTGTCGCTTTGCTGCGACGTTGCGGCAGATAGCCGCCTTTTTCGGCACGGCGTTCTTTCAGGTACTTCACTTCCGGCGAGTTTTCACCGGGGTGGTAGAAAGAAAGATTTTCGATGTCTTTGTCGCTGACCGGAATCTGGAAACGATCGCGGAAAACTTTCACCGATTCGGTATCGAGTTTCTTCGTATTGTGGGTCGGGTTCAGGGATTCGCCGGAAGCGCCCATGCCATAACCCTTGACGGTCTTGGCGAGAATGACGGTCGGCTGGCCCTTGTGCGCAACGGCAGCGGCGTAGGCGGCATGCACTTTGTGCGGATCATGGCCACCGCGATTCAGGCGACGGATATCCTCGTCGGACAGATTGGCGACCATTGCCTTGGTTTCCGGATATTTTCCGAAGAAATTTTCGCGCGTATAGGCGCCACCGAAGGCTTTGCAGTTCTGGTATTCGCCGTCGACGGTTTCCATCATCAGTTTTTTCAGCAAACCCTGGTTGTCGCGCTGCAGAAGCGGATCCCAGTAACTGCCCCAGATGACTTTCAACACGTTCCAGCCGGCGCCACGGAAGGAACCTTCGAGCTCCTGGATAATTTTGCCATTGCCGCGCACTGGACCATCGAGGCGCTGCAGATTGCAGTTGACCACGAAACAAAGATTGTCGAGACCTTCGCGACCGGCCAAGGCAATCGCACCGAGGGATTCCGGCTCGTCGGTTTCGCCATCGCCGAGGAAACACCAGATCTTGCGATCGGTCTTCGGCATCAGGCCGCGGCCTTCCAGATATTTGAAAAACCGTGCCTGGTAAATTGCGCTGATCGGACCGAGGCCCATCGAGACGGTAGGCGTTTGCCAGAAATCCGGCATCAACCAAGGATGCGGATAGGAAGAAATACCCTGACCATCGACTTCCATGCGGAAATTGTCGAGCTGCCCTTCGTTCAGGCGGCCTTCGAGAAATGCGCGGGCATAGATACCGGGCGAACTATGGCCCTGGATGTAAAGCAGATCGCCGGGATGTTCGGCCGTCGGCGCACGCCAGAAATGGTTGAAGCCCACGTCATACAAGGTAGCCGAGGAAGCAAAACTTGCGATATGACCGCCGAGTTCGTAAGGCTTTCGGTTTGCACGCACGACCATGGCCATCGCATTCCATCGGATGATCGAACGGATGCGCCATTCCATCGCCGGATCGCCCTGCATAACGGGTTCAAGATGCGCTGGGATGCTGTTGATGTATTCGGTCGTCGGATGGAAGGGCAATTGCGCGCCGGTGCGGCGGGTCAATTCGACCATGCGCTCGAGCAATTCATGCGCGCGTTCCGGGCCATCGTGATCGAGAACCGCTTTCAGCGATTCCATCCATTCACGGGTTTCGTTCGGATCGCGGTCGTTTTCCAGCAAATCACTTAACCAATTCATTCCCTGCCCTCGGCCATCTTCAGAGTGTTTAGCTGGCAAGTTTACCGCAAGGTGCCGACATTCGCTGCGGTGTGGGGCTTGTGTGGGACTCATGTGGGACCGACGGAAGTCGGGACAGTCCTCACAAAGCCCCATTGACCTGAGGACAATCCCTACAAACTACCGGGCGTTTCCCCTATACCGCAAAAAAACTGAAGCCCGAAAATACACATATGACCTTATATCTCCGCCCAGGTGAAAAATCTCTGCGTAACGGCAGAGTTTCCATTCCTGACCAGGTCTATTTCATAACTTTCGTTTGCGATGAAAGGAAGCGGATATTTACAGACTGGGAATGTGCTTTAGGTGCAGTGAAAATTCTTACTGAAGAAGGTTTGTGGCGAAATTCGAAGCTGCTTTGCTGGGTATTGATGCCCGACCATTGGCACGGGCTTATTCAGCTGTCAAATGAGGAGTCGCTATCCAAGCTGATGCAACGGGTTAAGGCTGTTTCGGCGAAAAATATCAATATCGTTCGCAGCAGTAGCGACTCGGTTTGGCTGAAGTGTTTTTTTGATCGCGGGTTGCGAGCGGAAGAAGATATTCGATCAGTCGCCGAATATATTATTGCAAATCCGATTCGGGCGGGTTTGGTTGACGATATTGGGATGTATGCGTTTTGGGATGCGTGGTGGTTGCTGGAAGGTGAGCAGGTTTTATAAATGACGGAAAGCGTGTCCCGACTTCCGTCGGTCCCACCAAGGGCCTAACAAGGGCCCTCCTACATGCGTTCGACGCCGTGTACGACCGACAGGCGGCGTACGCGGCGGATGACATCGGCCAGATGCTTGCGATTGCGGACTTCGATCACGAATTCCATAATCGACATCTGGGCGTCGGGTTCGCGATATTGCACCGAATCGATGTTGGAATTGCACTCGGCAATTGCGGCGGCGACCTGGGCCAATGTGCCGGGTTTGTTGTCGGTTTCGATACGCAGGCTGACGCGGTAATCGCCTTCGACGATCCGGTCCCAGGCCATCGGTACGAAACGTTCCGGATGCTTGCGGTAATCGACCATGTTCGGGCAATCCATGCGATGCACGACTACTCCCTTGCCGGCGCTGAGGTAGCCCATGATGTCATCGCCCGGGATCGCATAGCAGCAGGCGGCGAAACTCAGTACGCCACGCTCGCTGCCATTGATGAGAATCTGTTCGCCGCTTCTCGGCATGCCGGTATTTTTCGACGCATTGTTTTTTGAAAGCGGCAGACTGTTTTCGTCCTGAATCAGAATTTGTGCGACGGCTGCCGGCATCCGGTTGCCCATGGCAATATCTGACAATAATTCTTCGAGACGACGATAACGGTTTTCCTGCAAATACTGATCGAGCCCGGCACCGGTGACGCGATCGAGCGAGCTGTCCAGATTCTCCAACGCGCGATCCAGCATGCGGTGCCCGAGGTCGACGGCGTTTTCGTGTTCGAGATGTTTCAACGAATGGCGAATCGCGGTACGGGCCTTGCTGGTCACGACAAATTCCAGCCATTGCGGGCTCGGGCTTGCCGAGGGTGCAGTGATGATTTCCACGGTCTGGCCGCTGATCAATTTCATCCGCAAGGGAACGAGTTTTTTATCGACACGGGCCGCTACCGCATGATTACCGACATCGGTATGCACGGCATATGCATAATCAAGTGTGGTGGCATTGCGCGGCAGCGAAAAAATATCGCCTTTCGGCGTGAACAAATACACTTCGTCCGGGAACAAATCGATTTTGACGTTTTCCAGGAATTCAATCGACGAATCGGAGGTGTCCTGCGAATCGACGAGGCCACGCACCCAGTCTTGCGCACGAATTTGTGCGCTATTACTGGTACGTCCGGCATTCTTGTAAAGCCAGTGGGCAGCAACACCGCGTTCGGCGATCAGATCCATTTCTTCAGTGCGGATTTGTACTTCCACCGGCGAACCGTAAGGGCCGAACAACAAGGTATGCAAACTTTGATAGCCATTGGCTTTCGGAATGGCGAT
>JAKQKT010000087.1 GCA_029560515.1 Pseudomonadota bacterium | reverse complement strand
ACCGCAATGGCTTTACCGAGCTTGGCCAAACCAATTTGTTCCTGCGTACTCAGCCAGTAGTAACGACCATTGGTCAGATTCTGCAAATCTCTCGACATATTCAAAAGACGCTTGTTGAAGGCAGGATGATTCAAATTGTGCTTTTTCACCAATGCCAGCATGAAGGCTTCATCACGCAGATTGCTGCCGTAGTCGCCCATGTATTCCGGGCGCTTGCTGACTTTCGCGAACGCCTCGTTGATCGCTTTCTGGCCCCTGACTTTGTCACCCTGCAAATTCAACGCAATACCCAAATGCAGCAGGGGTAATCCGGTGAGAGATTTCGTACGCTCGTTGTCGTAAAGAGTACGCAATGTTCCCAGCGGCGCACGATTAACCCGCGCCAACACGTAGGCACCATGGGCCTGATAGGCATAACGCATATGCTGTTGCTGATCATACGAATAGAACGGCGCACCACCGGTGAGCATGTCTTCGCTCAGTCGATCCATGGTCTTTTTCAACACGGCGTCCGGCACTGCAAATCCGGCATCACGTGCGTCGAGCAAGAATTCCGCAATATAAGGCGTCAGTATTGGATTGGCTTCCGAACCGCCACCCCAGTACGAAAAATGACCATTGCTTAATTGCATCGATGCCAAACGGCTGATCGCAAATTCCATCCGCAATTTGCGTTCCTGCGGTGTAATGCCCTTGATACCAAGACGCGCCGTTGTTTGCGGATCCAGCAGCAATGCCGCATAACCGCGGGTTGTCGTCTGTTCAGCGCAACCATAGGGATAAGAGAGCAAATCACTCAATGCCTGTGCAAACGGAATCGGCGGCATCGTGCTGACGGTAAACCGGGCATTCACGGTATCCGGCATCAGCAGTTCGCTCATGCTCGAATTCAGGCTGATACCCTCACCCGGTGCAAGTGTCTGCAATGTCGAACGGACGACACCGCCCCATGCCGGACGCACTGGCACTTCGAATACACGATTGACCTGGTGTCCACCGCCTTCCACTTTCAGGCTGATTTTGCCAACGCCGCTTCCCTGACCACCGGTCAAGGGAAAGCTGAGAGTGTTTTTTGCATCCGGAGCCAGCAATATGCGCTTGGATGCACCGCCGATATTTACCGGACCGCTCGCATTGACACTGACATTGAAGGTGCCGATTTTGCCGGTGAAGTTCTGAACATCAATCGTCATCGTGCTGCGGTCTCCCGGTGCAAGCGCCCGAGGTCCGCTGATTTCAGCCAATACCGGCGCCCGGATAATACTTTCACTGTCGGCTTTGCCGTATTGATCGGCTGTGAAAACCAGTGCCGATACTCGCAATGCGCCGTTGAAATCCGGCAGTGGCAGATTGATGGAAGCTTCACCGCGTTGATTCAGATTCACCAAGCCCGAATACAAATCGACAGTCTGCACTTTCGCAGTCGGGCGACGAGCCTGCGGTAGGGCATCCACTGCCATATCGCCACCGAATTTCAATTTCGCGGTATTACCTTCGTAGCTTTCAATGACGCGACCGTAAATGTCATAGGTTTCAATTCCAAAACGACGCTGTGCAAAGAAATGCGCAGCGGCATCAGGTACCGGGAATTGGGTGATATTCAAAATACCCACATCCACCGCCGATACCGTGACCCAGGCTTTTTTGCCAGCCAATGCCGGCGCTTTTACGATAACGGGCAGTGGCTGTTCCGGCTTGGTTTGTTTGGGCGCGGTAACGGTGACTGCAATTTCGCGATTTGCACTTTGCATCGGTACATGTGCGATACCAATCGCGCGCGCCGGCGTAATTTTTTCCTTGGCGGAGCCGCCACGGAAAACCAGGGCCGTTATGTAAACATCATGCCGTTGCCATTCTTTCGTGACGGTGATTTCAAAACTGGCGCCTGGTTTCGCATCGATAGGTTGCGTGTGCATCAAGTAATCACTTTCGACAATCAGCACACCCGGGCCAGCATGTGGCGGAGTGATCGTCACTTTGACTTTGTCGCCCACTTTATAGGCAGTTTTATCGAGTGCTACTTTTACCT
>JAKQKT010000086.1 GCA_029560515.1 Pseudomonadota bacterium | reverse complement strand
AAACAACATCGTGACTTGCGGGGCGCAGAAAACCCCGATCGCGGTCACTATCAGAAGAACCGCTCCCAATGTCCCGGAAACCCGTGCAATCATGAGTTTCAGCTCTTCATGAGTGCCCTTTTCCTTCATTTCGGTCAAAACCGGTACGAATGCGGTCGAAAACGAACCTTCGGCGAACAGACGGCGCAAGAAATTGGGGATTCTGAACGCGACCCAGAAGGCATCGGTGGTGGCATTGGCGCCAAAAGTCGTGGAAATGACAATTTCCCGGACCAGACCCAGAATCCGCGATACGAAGGTACCCCCGGTAAAAGAGACCAGGGAACGCAACATACTGGGACGACTCATGCCGCTACTCCATGTAGAAGGGGTAAAAAGCCCCAGGGTAATTGACTCAAGTCCATGAATCCGCCATAATTTGCAGTCTTTCCAACCCCATTTTACGTTCAGGAGCCCGCTGTGGCCAACATTAAATCTGCCAAAAAGCGCGCCAAGCAAGCTGTCGTCCGTAATGCGCGTAACACCAGCCATCGTTCGATGCTGCGTACTGCCGTCAAACGCATCCTCAAAGCCATCGAAGGCAATGACGTCGTTGCTGCCGAAGCCGCTTACAAAGTTGCCGTGCCAATTCTTGATCGCTACTCGGCTCGTGGTTTGATCCACAAGAACAAAGCCGCTCGCCACAAGAGTCGCATCAACACCCGCATCAAGGCAATGAAAGCGGCTTAATTGCCCGCTACATTGATTGAACAAAGCCGCAGCGATGCGGCTTTTTCATTTCTGGCGCAAAATAAACCCTAGTACCTCCATGTTTTCCGAGCTTGCCGTGAACGCCGACGCCCTTATCCATACCGCTTTCTATAAATTCGTGCGCATAGGCGATGTCGATAACGCCGTCGAAGTCTTGCGCGAACTGACGCGTGATTTGAAGGGCAGCATTCTGGTCGCCAACGAAGGCATAAATGGCATGCTGGCAGCATCCGAATCGGCGATTTCCGGTTTTGAACACGCGTTGCAAAACGACCCACGCTTCACCGGCGCATTCGAGGGCATAGTATTCAAACGCAGCCCCTGCAAAACCGTACCGTTTGGCAAAATGAAGGTTCACAAAAAAGCCGAAATCGTGCCGCTCGGCATTTCCGATGTCGATGCGACCAAGACCGGCACCAATCTGAGCCCACAGGAATGGCGCGAGCTGATTGCACAAGAAGATGTGGTGTTGCTGGATAACCGCAACAGTTTCGAATTCCGCCTTGGCCGATTCAAGAATGCGATTGATCCGGGCGTGCGCAATTTCCGTGATTTTCCGGAATACGTGAAAGCGAATGTCGACCAGTGGAAAGCCGAAGGCAAGCGCGTTGCTATGTATTGCACCGGCGGAATCCGTTGCGAAAAAACCAGCGCCTGGATGCTCGATATGGACATCCCGGTATTCCAGCTGGAAGGCGGGATCCTGAATTATTTCAAGGAAATGCCGGACGCCGAAAAAGACTGGCAAGGCGAATGCTTCGTGTTCGATAACCGCATCGCGCTCGATACCCATCTGCAAGAGACCGATACAACGCTGGAAGATGTTTACGACGGCGAACCTGACGGTGAATGGCGTTTGAACCGCGCCAAAAAACTTGCTGCCGCGAACGACTGACATGCTCCCCACACGCGACGGTGTCGGCCCCAGCGTGATTACCCTGCCAGCCGGCGACTGGCTACTGGTGATAGATTTCCTGATGCAGCGCTTTGATTCCGTCCCTCGCGAGGAATGGCTCGCACGCATGCAGAATGATTTGGTGATGGATGAAAACGGTGATGTCGTTTATCCGGATCGTCCTTATCAAGCACATCTGAAAATCTTCTATTACCGTTCGATCGAAAACGAAACCCCGATTCCCTTCGAGGAAAGCATCCTGTTTCAAGACGAGCATTTAATCATTGCCGACAAGCCGCACTTTCTGCCGGTGATGCCCGCCGGCACCTATCTGCAGGAAACATTGCTGGTCCGTCTGAAACGCAAGACCGGCATTGAAACTTTGGTGCCGATGCACCGGATTGATCGTGAAACTGCAGGGCTCGTTGTGTTCGTGATCAAGCCGGAAACGCGAGGAGCCTATCAATCTCTGTTTCTTAGCAAGCAAGTGGACAAATGCTATCAGGCGGTTGCGCCATATCGTGATGATTTGATTTTCCCGATGACATATAAAAGCCGACTGCAGGAAAGCGGAAACTTCATGCAGATGGAGGTCGTCGAAGGCGAAGCCAATTCAGAAACATTTATCGAAGTGATGGAGCGACGGGATAATTTGGCGCGCTACCGACTCAAGCCGATCACAGGAAAGAAGCACCAGTTGCGCGCGCATATGGCGACACTCGGCATTCCGATCCTGAATGATTTGATATACCCGGTGCATCGCGCGGCCGATCAGGATGATTTTGAGAAGCCGCTGCAATTATTGGCACAGCGGATTGCTTTTGTTGATCCGGTTACGGAAGAAGAACGCTCGTTTGAAACGAAGCTGAAACTTTTCGCTTTGCCGTAGGAGGTTGCTTGCGGGCGACCACGTCGGGCCCAAGGGCCCTCTTGCAACTTTACCGCGGCTTCATCGCTTCGCGTTCCGCAATATCTTCCGCAGCTTCAAGTGCCGCATGTTTTTCATCATCGAAGAATTGCTGGATCTTCAGCATGATCGGCCAGGTGCCGTCGCGACCGATCGCGGAAACGGTAAACCACGGACCTTTCCAGTCGAGTTCCTTCACGATGGCTGCGGCACGCTCTGCGCGTTCCTGATCATCAAGCAAATCGCCTTTGTTCAACACGAGCCAGCGTGGTTTTTCCAGCATGCCCGGATCGTATTTTCTTAATTCGTTTTCAATGGCGCGAACCTGCTCGGCCGGGCTAATGCTTTCGTCGAACGGCGCCATATCGACCAGATGCAGCAACACGCGTGTACGTTGAACGTGGCGCAAGAACAGGCTACCCAAACCGGCACCGTCTGCAGCACCCTCGATCAAACCCGGAATGTCGGCAATCACGAAACTGCGGTAAGCCTCGACGCTGACCACGCCGAGATTCGGATACAACGTCGTAAACGGATAATCCGCGACTTTCGGCGTCGCCGAGGACACGGCACGGATGAAGGTGGATTTACCGGCATTTGGAAAGCCCAGCAAACCAACATCGGCCAGCAATTTCATTTCCAGACGGATATCGCGCTCTTCGCCAGGTAAACCATTGCCGGCACGGCGTGGCGCGCGCGTCATGGAACTCTTGAAGTGCACATTGCCCTTGCCGCCTTCACCACCAGTGGCGACCAGCATGCGGGCGCCATGTTCGGTCAAATCACCGATCACTTCGTCCGTTGCCACATTGGTCACCGAAGTGCCGACCGGCACTTTAATGGTGATGTCATCGCCGGCCTTGCCGAATTTTTGCTGACCCATGCCGCCCTGGCCATGCTGCGCGCGGAATTGGCGATCATGGCGGAAGTCGATCAGCGTACTGAGATTTTCGTCCGCTTCCAGCCAGATGCTGCCGCCATTGCCGCCGTCGCCACCATCGGGGCCACCGAGCGGAATGAATTTTTCGCGACGAAAACTGATGCAGCCGTTCCCACCGTTACCGGCAAATACTGTAATGATGGCTTCGTCGACGAATTTCATAATTTTTCTGAACTTTATTGGGGGAACAATGGCTGAAACCGGAAGGAATCCACACCACCTGAAAAAACAAAAACCCCGCGCAGGCGGGGCTTTTGCGCTACGTCATCTGGCAAGAATTACTCTGCAGGAATGACGCTGACGGTACGACGCTTGTTCGGACCTTTGACAGCGAAGTTCACCGTGCCGTCTTTAAGAGCATACAAGGTGTGGTCGCGGCCCATGCCGACGTTTGCACCGCGGTGAAACTCGGTACCACGTTGACGGACGATGATGTTGCCAGCGTCAATTGCTTGACCGCCGAACATTTTCACGCCGAGGTATTTTGGATTGGAATCGCGGCCGTTGCGTGACGAGCCTACGCCTTTTTTATGTGCCATGACGTTTTCTCCTGAGCTTAGGCAGTGATGCCGGTGATTTCGATTTCTGAGTAATGTTGACGATGGCCCATCTGTTTACGATAGTGCTTACGACGACGGAACTTCACAATGTGCACTTTGTCGAGACGACCGTGCGATAAAACGGTGGCGCTGACGACGGCACCTGCTACTTTCGGCGTACCGACAGTAATGGTTTCGCCATCGCCAATCAGCAACACGTCATTGATATCAACGTTGCTGCCTGCTTCGACATCGAGTTTTTCAACGCGAAGTCTTTCGCCTTTCATAACGCGGTATTGTTTACCGCCAGTGATTACAACTGCGTACATGACCGGAATTCCTCTGTAGTTATTTTGGAAACACCTGCCCGAGGTCGCGGACAGGAGCGGAATTATGGGCCAAAAAGGCTTGTGTTTCAATAGCTTCGTGTGAAAAACCGCCTGAACCGGAGGTCAAATACTGGCCTTTCGGTGCCTTATACCCCCGGAAATGTGGCTTTTATCGCAAAAATCGGCCCTGCCGGCTCCTGCCCAGGGTCATACGGGAGTCACAAGTAAAAGACATCGAACTGGTAAACTACCGTGTTCCCCCAAACCCGTCAGGCGCATGGACAAGATTAGTATTCGCGGTGCCCGCACCCACAATCTGAAAAACATTGATATCGATCTGCCGCGCGACAAGCTGATTGTGATTACCGGCCTGTCAGGCTCCGGAAAAAGCTCACTCGCCTTCGATACGATCTATGCCGAAGGCCAGCGTCGTTACGTCGAATCCCTGTCGGCCTATGCCCGGCAATTCCTGTCGGTGATGGAAAAGCCGGACGTCGACCATATCGAAGGACTATCACCCGCCATCTCGATCGAACAGAAATCGACCTCGCATAACCCACGCTCGACCGTGGGCACCATTACCGAAATTTACGATTACCTGCGCCTGCTGTTTGCCCGGGTCGGCTCACCAAAATGCCCGGACCACGGCTTTCCGCTGGAAGCACAAACCATCAGCCAAATGGTCGATGCCGTGCTCGCGTTGCCCGAAGATACGCGCCTGATGCTGCTGGCTCCGGTTATCCGCGAGCGCAAAGGCGAGCATGTCCAGGTATTCGAACAATTGCGTGCGCAAGGTTTTGTCCGCGTTCGCGTGAATGGCGCCTTGTACGAAATAGACCAGGTGCCTGCGCTCGGCCTGCGCAACAAACATACGATTGAAGCCGTGATCGACCGCTTCAAACCACGTGCCGATCTGAAACAGCGCCTGGCCGAAAGTTTCGAAACCGCGCTCAAGCTTGGCGATGGCATGGCTTCGGTGATGGAAATCGACAACGACAAAGCGGCACCGATTCTGTTTTCATCGAAATTTTCCTGCCCGGTCTGCGATTTTTCGCTACCGGAACTCGAGCCGCGCCTGTTTTCGTTTAACTCGCCGATGGGTGCCTGCCCGTCCTGCGATGGACTTGGCATCAAGGATTTCTTTGATCCGGGCCGCGTGGTCGTGCATCCGGAATTGAGTCTCGCTGCCGGCGCAGTACGCGGCTGGGATCGCCGCAATGCCTATTATTTCCAGCTGATTGCGTCGCTTGCCAAGCACTATGCATTCGATGTCGATACGCCTTGGCAGAAATTGCCGGAAAAGATTCGCGACGCCATCCTGTTTGGCAGCGGTGAAGACATTATTTCCTTCACTTACCTGACGGAGTCCGGCGGACGCACGCAACGCAAACACAAATTCGAAGGCATCGTTCCCAACCTTGATCGCCGTTTCCGCGAAACCGAATCGCAAGCGGTAAAAGAAGAGCTGTCGAAATTCATCAGCGTACAGCCCTGCCCGACCTGCAATGGCGCACGTTTGAACAAGGCTGCTCGCAGCGTTACGGTTGCGAACAAGACCTTGTCTGAAATCACCCGCTGGCCAATCGACGAAACCATCGCCTTCTTCACGGAACTGAAACTCTCCGGCTGGCGCGGCGAAATCGCGGTCAAGATCGTGAAAGAAATCCATGACCGCCTTCGCTTCCTAATGGATGTCGGTCTCGATTATCTGACGCTTGAACGCAAGGCCGATTCATTGTCGGGCGGCGAAGCCCAGCGTATTCGCCTGGCCTCGCAAATCGGTGCCGGCCTGGTCGGCGTGATGTACGTACTTGATGAACCATCGATTGGTCTGCATCAGCGCGATAACGAACGCCTGCTCGGCACACTCACGCGTCTGCGCGACATGGGCAACACAGTGATCGTGGTCGAACATGATGAAGATGCGATCCGGCTTGCCGATCACGTGGTGGATATCGGTCCCGGTGCCGGCGTACATGGCGGTGAAATCATCGCACAAGGAACAATCGACGATATTCTGAAAGCACCCCGCTCGTTGACGGGTGCGTATTTGTCCGGCCGCATGAAAATCGAAATCCCGAAAGTTCGCCACAAGGCGAAACCGAAAATGTCGCTGAAACTACTTGGCGCTACCGGCAACAACCTAAAGAATGTCGACCTGGAAATTCCTGCAGGGTTATTTGTCGCGATTACCGGCGTGTCCGGCTCAGGAAAATCAACCCTTATCAACGACACGCTATATCACATCGCCGCCAACGAATTGAACGGTGCCTCGCACACCATTTCGCCTTATCGCGAAGTGCACGGCATTGAACTATTCGACAAGGTCGTCGATATCGACCAATCACCAATTGGTCGTACACCGCGTTCGAATCCGGCAACTTACACCGGCTTGTTTACGCCGTTGCGTGAATTATTCGCACAGGTTCCTGAAGCCCGTGCGCGCGGCTATTCGCCGGGACGTTTCAGCTTCAATGTTCGCGGCGGTCGCTGCGAAGCCTGTCAGGGCGATGGCTTGATCAAGGTGGAAATGCACTTCCTGCCGGACGTATACGTGCCTTGCGATGTATGCCACGGAAAACGCTACAACCGCGAAACCCTGGAAATTTTGTACAAGGGTTACAACGTCCATGACATCCTGCAAATGACGGTCGAAGACGCGCTGAAATTATTCGAGCCGGTGCCGACCTTGGCAAGGAAACTGGAAACATTGATGGATGTTGGCTTGAGTTATATCAAGCTCGGTCAAAGTGCCACTACCTTGTCGGGCGGTGAAGCGCAGCGCGTGAAACTATCGAAAGAATTGTCGCGTCGCGATACCGGACAAACACTTTATATTCTCGATGAACCAACCACCGGCCTGCACTTCCACGACATCGAACATCTGCTAGCCGTGTTGCACAAGCTACGCGATGACGGCAATACGATTGTCGTCATCGAACATAATCTGGACGTGATCAAGACGGCTGACTGGATTGTCGACCTCGGCCCGGAAGGTGGCCATCGCGGCGGTCAAATCATCGCGCAGGGCACGCCGGAAGATGTCGCACAAAACCCGGCATCGCATACCGGCCGATTCCTCGCGAAAATGCTGGAAGCGCCCGAGAGCAAAACCGCGAAAACCGTCAAACGGAAAAAGACCGCATGAAATCACTCTACAAAATAGAAATGGATATCCGCTGGGGCGACCTGGATGCTTTCAATCACGTCAACAACACCGGCTATCTTCGTTTTATCGAAGAAGCCCGCGTGCAATGGTTTAAATCACTGGTCGATAACTGGGCAGATGCCGATTGCGCGCCGATTCTGGCCGCGATCCAGAACAACTACAAAAAACCGATTTCCTGGCCGGAAAAAATACATGTCGAACTGTTTTGCGAACATATCGGTACGAAGAGTTTGAAGCTCGCCCATCGCATCACGTCGACTTCCGATGACAATATCGTTTATGCCGATGGCCATACGATCATGGTGTGGGTCAATGCAGCGAGTGGCAGCGCGGTGCCGTTGCCGGAAAATGTGCTGAACGCTTGTAAAAACTGATTGCCAACGTGGGAGCGACGGAAGTCGCGAGATTAATGATCGCGACTTCCGTCGCTCCTACCGTTTCGGTGCTTCTTTCAAAACCGGGAATTCTGAAAACACGCGACGACCATCCGCCAGCACGAGACGCACTCCCGCTTTGTCGCCTTCTTTCAGCGCGCGCAGTGGTTGCATCAACATGATATGCAAACCGCCGGCTTCGAATTTCAATGAAGTACCCGGTTTGACTTCCAGAACACCCGGATCCCGCATCTTGCTGATGCCGTTCTCGACAACGGTGCGATGAATCATCGGCATGCCGAAATCCCTGCTTTCGACATCGACAACCCGGAAGCTGGTCTTGCACGGATTCTTCAATATCAAATATCCGGCGAGTGTTTGTGCGCCCGGTGGCGCACTGCGTATCCATGCCTGCTGGATTACCGGCATGCATTGCGGCGCGGTTTTGGGTGGCTGCGACTTCGCTGCGGTATCAGCCAGACACGTAACCGAGGCTGAAGCGAGCAGCAGCGAAAGTAGCCCTGAATAAAGTTGTCGTCCGTTCATGGGCCTATGATACTTTTATCTGAGAACGGAGTGTTTATGAAAATCAGTCTTCTTGCCGCATCCACCACTTTAGGCCTCGCCATCATGAGCAATACCACGCAAGCCGCCGACGGCTCCCTGACCATCTACAGCGGCGACTACGAATCCGTAGCCCAGTCCGAAGCGAATTCCGGCGGCCCCGGCTTCGCCCTGTTCGAACGGAAGATCGGCTTTGATCTGAAGGCGGGCGACAATGAGGTATCACTCGGTGGACTGCCGCGCGGCATGGATTCCAGCTCGCTGGTGCTCCGTCCGGACGGCAGCGCGAAGGTACGTGGCCAGCGTTTCGATTTCGCGATTGCCGGCCAGGATGAATTGCTTCGTCGTGCGCTCGGCCAAACCGTCAGCGTTGAACAAGCGGTCGGCAATGATCGTCAGACTTATACCGGCCAACTGATGTCGGCCGGCAATGGCCTGACCTTGAAACTAGCCGACGGCCGCATCAAGGTGCTGTCGAGCTATGCCAGCTTTGAATTGCCGCGCATGCCCGACGGTGTCGTAAACGAACCCACGATGCGCTGGACGATTGGCAACCCGAATTCCGGCCGCGAAAATTTCGCGCTTTCCTATGCCACTTCCGGTCTTGCCTGGCGCGCGGAATACCAGGTGAACGCGAGCGGCTTCGGCAAAGACTGCAAAATGGATATCGAAGGCGCGGCTATGGTGGTGAACCGGTCCGGCGCCGATTTCAATAATGTGATGCTCACGCTGGTTGCCGGACAACCGAATCGCGCCCCTTCGGCCGGCCCGCAAGTAATGATGGCGGCGGCGCCGATGATGCGTAAAGGCATGTTGGCCGATGGCGCGCCCGATGCCCAGGCTTCCGGTGAATATCAGGCTTATAAATTGCCAAATGCCGGTTCATTGCCGCAAGGCAGCGTGCAGCGTTTGCCATTGGTCAATGCCGCGAACAATATCGCTTGCGAACGTCGCTACGAAACCAATTACAGCACCGGCGACTGGATGCCGCCGTATCCGATCATCGACGAGAATTACGGCGCCGGCGAAGGACAGGTATTGCCGGTATTGGCCACCCTTCGTTTCAAGAACAGCAAGGCGGCCGGATTGGGCGTGTCCTTGCCTGCCGGTCGCGTTCGCATGTTCGACGGCAAGGATTTCCTCGGCGAAGCCAA
>JAKQKT010000079.1 GCA_029560515.1 Pseudomonadota bacterium | reverse complement strand
TGTAGCGACCGCGCAAAAAATGAACTGCGGCGACTGGCGGAGTTACCTGCCCGATGCCGCGCATCCGGAGTACATGCCGGTGCGCTTGCTGCGCGTCAATTTTCACGTCATGAACAGCCGCGACAGCAGCCACAATTTCCGCCCGGAAACGGGCCGCGATTTCTGCAAACGGCTGCTCGATGGCGCCAACCGCCAACTCGATACCAATATTCGCAACTGGCGCTCGCCGCAGGGCACCGAAGTGCTGCCGAAAAATTATCGGTACGTGCTGGCGCCGCAACCCGGCGACGACGGCATTTATTTCCATTTCGACGATTCGTTGTATTACCTCGTGTATGTGGGTAAAAACCAGAACAACTACGACCGCCGGGTTATTCAGAAATACGGCATCGGTACAGATTCCATTCTGAATATTTTTATCCAGGTGCATCCAGACGACAGCATCCGGTCGCCGACGTACAAGGCTAATTTACAAGGCATTGCGCTGGGAACTTCCCTGAAAATGGCCGGCCTGTACGAACAGGGAAAGGACGCGTTCGGTCACGAAGCCTTGCTCAACCACGAAGTCGGGCATCTGCTTTCACTGAGCCACGCCTGGGGCGAGGACAATTGCCCGGATACCGACAAGCACCCGAATAAATGCTGGGAATGGAGCGAACAACCGCCCTGTCGCGACCAGGCTTCCAATAATATGATGGATTACAACGCCTACCAGATGGCACTCACACCCTGTCAGATCGGCCGCGTGCAGCAGATGCTGTCGGGCGAAAGGGCTGTGGTGCGGCGCTGTCTGGTGCCTGCCTGGTGTGCCTTGCAGGAAGGAAAAGGCGTGGTGATCCGCGATTCGGTGTCGTGGAACGGCGCGCGCGACCTGGAGGGTAACCTTACTGTGGCGGCCGGTGGCGCCTTGCGGCTGTCTTGCCGGATATCCTTGCCCGAAGGTGCACTGATAACCGTGGAAAAGGGCGGCCGGCTCTGGCTCGACGGCGCCGTTTTGCAAAATGCCTGCGGACTCCCCTGGAAAGGCCTGGTGCAGCCTAAAAAGCAACGCAAACGCGGCAAGGTGTACGAACTCAGGCCGTCCAAATGGGAAAACTGTCCGTCGCCTGATTTGTGATGAAGTTATCAGTTATCAGTTATCAGTGTTGATAATCAAGCATTTGCTCATAAAATAACCGATATGAATGTTGGTTTGATTTTGGGAATGAAAATCTTCACTTTTCCTTTAAAAGAAATCGCCCGAACCCACGTTCTTTACACTCACAACTGAC
>JAKQKT010000078.1 GCA_029560515.1 Pseudomonadota bacterium | reverse complement strand
GGCAGCCGCTTTTTTTGCTACAGGCAGGCGCAGTGAGGGAAACAGCGAAGAGGAAGAAGAGGAACAAAGAGAAATAGCGGGAAAACTTCATGTAGTGAATTGTGAATTGTCAGTTGTGAGTGTAAAGAACGTGGGTTCGGGTGATTTCTTTTAAAGGAAAAGTGAAGATTTTCGCTCCCAAAATCAAACCAACATCCATATCGGTTATTTTAATTGCAAATGCCTGATTATCAACACTGATAACTGATAACTGATATCCGATAACTTCATCACAAATCAGGCGACGGACAGTTCTCCCATTTGGACGGCCTGAGTTCGTACACCTTGCCGCGTTTGCGTTGCTTTTTAGGCTGCACCAGTCCTTTCCACGGGAGCCCGCAGGCATTTTGCAGCGTAGCACCGTCGAGCCAGAGCCGGCCGCCCTTTTCCACGGTTATTTGTGCACCTTCGGGCAAGGATATCCGGCAAGACAGTCGTAAGGCGCCACCGGCCGCCACGGTGAGGTTGCCTTCCAGGTCGCGCGCGCCGCTCCACGACACCGAATCGCGGATCACCACGTCTTTTCCTTCCTGCAAGGCACACCAGACAGGCACCAGACAACGCCGCACCACGGCCCTTTCGCCCGACAGCATCTGCTGGACTCGGCCGATCTGACAGGGTGTGAGTGCCATTTGATAGGCGTTGTAATCCATCATGTTGTTGGAAGCCTGGTCGCGACAGGGCGGTTTTTCGCTCCATTCCCAGCATTTATTCGGGTGCTTGTCTGTGTCCGGGCAATTGTCCTCGCCCCAGGCATGGCTCAGTGAAAGCAAGTGCCCGACTTCATGATTGAGCAGGGCTTCGTGACCGAACGCGTCCTTGCCCTGTTCGTACAGACCGGCCATTTTCAGGGAAGTTCCCAGCGCAATGCCCTGTAAATTAGCCTTATACGTAGGCGAGCGAATGCTGTCGTCGGGATGCACCTGGATAAAAATGTTCAGAATGGAATCCGTCCCGATGCCGTATTTCTGAATGACGCGGCGATCGTAGTTGTTCTGGTTTTTACCCACATACACCAGATAATACAACGAATCGTCGAAATGGAAGTAAATGCCGTCGTCGCCAGGTTGCGGCGCCAGCACGTACCGGTAATTTTTCGGCAGTATTTCGGTGCCCTGCGGCGAGCGCCAGTTGCGGATATTGGTATCGAGTTGGCGGTTGGCGCCTTCGAGCAGCCGTTTGCAAAAATCGCGGCCCGTTTCCGGACGGAAATTGTGGCTGCTGTCGCGGCTGTTCATGACGTGAAAATTGACGCGCAGCAAGCGCACCGGCATGTACTCCGGATGCGCGGCATCGGGCAGGTAACTCCGCCAGTCGCCGCAGTTCATTTTTTGCGCGGTCGCTACA
>JAKQKT010000058.1 GCA_029560515.1 Pseudomonadota bacterium | reverse complement strand
TGCCGCGCTGGCGAGGTGCTGCACCGATTCAGCGCGCGATTGAAGCGGGCGACTCGCAGACCGGCGTCTGTTTGATGCAGATGGAAAAAGGTCTGGATACCGGCCCGGTTTTGCTCTCCTTGAGCACCCCGATTTCCAATGAAGATACTGGCGGCACTTTGCATGACCGTTTGTCCGCACTCGGTGCCGAAGTGTTAGGCGATGGCCTAAAACTATTGCGCGCAGGCATCAAGCCTGTCGCACAAATCCAGTCGGAAGCGGGTGTCTGCTATGCACACAAGCTGGACAAACAGGAAGCCAGGCTGGACTGGTCTGCTGCTTCCCCGGCGTTGGCCAGGAAGATTCGTGCATTCAATCCCTGGCCGATTTGCGAAGCGCAGCTAAACGGCGAGCGTCTGCGAATCCATCATGCTGTTTCCATTCCGCTGGCACACAAACAGGAACCCGGCACTATCTTGATGGCGAACCCGCACGGTCTCGACATTGCATGCGGCGAAGGTGCGTTACGCCTGCTGCAAGTACAACGAGAGGGTGGCCGAATGATTTCGATTGCCGACTACCTCAATGCACATCCCGCATTGCGAGCAATGCAATGAGCCCCGGCACCGAAGTCCGCGTAATGGCGTCAAAACTGGTGGCGCAGGTGCTTGCCGGCAAGCGTTCGTTGAAAGCGGTTCTGCAGCAAAACATTACCGAGTTGAAAGATCCACGTGACCGCGCCTTGCTCGAAGCCATTTGTTTCACCACGTTGCGCAATCATCGTTATTACGAATTCGTGTTGTCGCAATGGTTGAACAAACCGTTGCCACGCAAGGATTATGCGATCCACTGTCTGTTGCTCACCGGTCTTGCGCAATTGCATGGCATGAAAATGCCGCCCCATGCGGTGGTATCGGCCTGCGTCGATGCCGCCAAGCAACTTGGGCAGCAGGACACGCAAGCCAAGTTGGTCAACGCCATTTTAAGGCGCGCAACCCGCGAGCCTTTGCCGACTTCCAGCAACCAGGCAGTCCAGAGCAGTCATCCGGATTGGTTGATCAAACAGTTGCAGCATGAATGGCCAAACCACTTCAACGCCATCTTATGGGCGAATAACGAAGCTGCGCCGCTCTGGTTGCGCGTTAATTCCCTGCGCAGTTCGCGCACTGAATTGTTGACTGCATTTCGTGAAGCCGAAATCGAATGCGACGCTCCCGAAAGTCCGCACAAATCCATTCGCTTGCATGAACACCAGGCGCTGAATGTTTTGCCGGGCTGGAGCTCCGGAAAATTCCTGATACAAGACGGTGCGGCACAGCTCGCGGTTGAAGCGCTAGCGGTAAAACACGGCGAATACGTTCTTGATGCCTGCGCAGCGCCCGGCGGTAAAACGGCGCACCTCGCGGAACTGGTGGGTGACGGCCGGATCCTGGCACTCGATATTGCCAACGCGCGACTCGCGCCGATCAACGAAACACTCGAGCGACTGGGCCTGGCCTCGCAGAAAATCCGTGTGCAAATGGCGGATGCGTCCGATCCATCGAGCTGGTGGGACGGTGAACAATTCGACGCCATCCTGCTGGATGCGCCTTGCTCCGCTACCGGCATCATCCGGCGCCAGCCCGATATCAAATGGCATCGCAAGGCCGACGATATTCCGCGGCTGGTCGATATTCAGGCGCGCATCCTGCGCGCACTCTGGCCTTTGCTAAAACCAGGGGGTCGCTTGCTTTACTGCACCTGTTCTGTGCTGAAAGCGGAGAACGAATTTCAGATCAATGGTCTGCTTTCGGATTTCAAGGACGCCATCGTTTTGCCGCTGGATGAAAAATTCGGCCACGCCAGTGGGCTGGGGCGGCAACGCTTTCCGGGCGAAGACGGCATGGATGGGTTTTTCTATGCCCTGATGCAAAAGCGCAGCGAGATCCCGGCATGAATCCACTGGCCGAATTAAACGCCGACGAGCGCCGAGAATGGTTCTGGTTTTTCATTCTGGCGTTTTTCATTTTGGCGGCTGGTTATGGCATGCGCGAACCCTGGCCGTCGGACGAACCGCGTTTTGTGCTGGTGG
>JAKQKT010000037.1 GCA_029560515.1 Pseudomonadota bacterium | reverse complement strand
AATCAACAAGGCAAGCGGCGCAGGCGACATCAGCATCTGCTCGAGACTGCCATCTTCGAAATCGCTTCGATAAATCGAATCCAGTGACAGCAGGCTCGATAATAGAATCGCCACCCATATGATTCCCGGAGCCAATTGCGCCAGCTTGGTGGGTTCGGCACTGGTCGCCAGAGTGAATAGAGTGATGACCATGATCGCGAACAAAATCGGCTGGGCGATATCACCGCGCCGACGAAGCATCAGTCTCAAATCCCGACGGCACTGTGCCGCAAATAACGGTAATGCTGCCTGATGCGAATTCATGAATTGCCTCTGCCATCAGCCAATACCAGAGTTTGGCAGGGAACATCCGGAGCTGCGTAGGCACCGTGGGTAGTCAGCAATACTGCGCCGCCACGTTCGGTTTGTTCGCGAATCAGCCGATTCACCAGTTCGATGCCCTGTAGGTCGAGATTGGCGTAGGGCTCGTCCAAAAGCCAACATGGGCTGTGGCTTAACAACAATCGTGCGAGGCCGAGTCGCTTGTTTTGTCCGGCCGAAAGCTGTTTGGCGGGAGTATCTTCATATCCGCCCAGACCTACCTTGATCAAAGCTGCTTCGATCAAGCCGATATCTGCATGATCAAAAATCGCTTGCAGGTATTCGAGGTTCTCGAGACAGCTCAGTTCCGCTTTATGCCCGGGCTTGTGAGCCAGGTATGCACTGGAATGGGAAAGGTCCGAATGATTGTTGCCGGGCTTCTCGACGCTGATTTCGCCGGATTGTGCTTTCAACAGGCCGCTAAGCACTCTCAGCAGGGTTGTTTTGCCGGAACCATTGCCGCCTTTTACCAATAGGGCATTGCCGCCGGCAAGCATGAAATCAATGGGGCCGAAGATTTTCTCTTCATTTCTGAAATAGCTCAGTGCCTTTACTTTCAGAACAATGGAATTGGCCGAAAAATCATTCATTTATGCGTAAATTCTAACTTTTATGAAGATACCCGTCCACGAAATGCAAGTTGTGGCGTTTAAGAGTCCGAGTATGGTCATTTATCGGGCATCGAAAAAGTATTAGTGTGATGTAAATCACGTTTTTACTTTCGTCACCTATCTAAATTGTGGGAACTTCTTGTTTACAGTGATTAATTGTAGAATCGGGAGCTAACTCACACTTTACCAGCCACAGGACAGCAAATATGCGTGCGTCTCCCCTAGTTTTAGCCATAACAATCGGATTGGGTTTGAGCCTTCCCGTGAACGATACGGCGAATGCAGCCTCTCACGTAGAAGCTGTAAAAAGCACAAGCATCAAAACCTATATTGTTACCTTCGAAGAAGCACCGCTTGCTACCTTCCGGGGCTCCGATGGCAAAAAATCCAGCATGCCGAAAATGTCGGCCACCAGTCCGAGTGTGACGGGGGAGCTGAAATTCAATAATGCTTCGGCCGCAACCCAGAATTACCGCAAATACTTGGCGAAAGAACGCGCAGCGCGACTTGAATTGGCCTCGAACAAACTTGGTCGTCCGCTTACGCCCACCTTTGTTTACGATGTAGTGACTCACGGTTTTGCCGCCGAGATGACGGAAGCCGAAGCAGCACTGGTTCGCACCATTCCCGGCGTGAAGCGAGTACAGCAGGAAGTGATTCGTCGTCTGATGACCGATCGCGGCCCCGCCTGGATCAAGGCTGATCAAGTATGGGCAGGTGGCGGAACTCCGGCCATTACCGGTAACAAGGGTACCAATGTGATCATTGGCGTGATCGATACCGGTATTAACCGTACGCATCCATCGTTTGCGGCTAGCGGCACCGCAGGCACCACTTTTGCGGAATCTTTCACCATTACCAATCCCAAAGGTAGCTTTGTGGGTCGTTGCTCTATTTCAGGTCAATCGAGCAAGTGCAATAACAAGCTGATTGGTTTATGGGATTACGTTGCAGGCACAACCGGTACGACCGGTGATGCCAACGATACCGACGGTCATGGTACCCATACTGCCAGCACCACCTCCGGTAATCCCCTCAAAATCACTATTTCCGGGGGCTTGACTCCCTACAACCCGACGATGTCCGGTGTTGCACCGCGCGCTAATATTATTGCCTACAAAGCCTGCGACTCGACCGGTTGCCCGGGTTCCAAGACAGTGGCTTCGATCAATCAGGCAGTCATTGATGGCGTGAACGTTATCAGCTATTCCATTGGTGGCGGTCCAAGCGACCCCTACAGTGACTACACGAACGGGACGATCGACGATGACAGCGAAGCATTCCTTGCCGCTCGTGAAGCCGGAATTGTTTCATCGGTAGCTGCGGGCAATGATGGCCCGAGCCCGGGTACCTTGAGCAATCCATCCAATTCGCCTTGGGTGCTTTCCGTGGCGGCAACGACGCATGATCGTTCCTTGACGAACACGATGACTTTGACCGGCGGTAATACTCCTTTGCCCGGCGGAGGTACTTTAAAGGGTGCCGGTAACAGTGCCGGCGTTAGTACGATGTCGGCCAAAGCCATAGTTAAAGATCCTGCCTATCCTCTTTGCGCCGATGGTGTGGATCCAGACAATACGGGCAACGGAACCAGTAAGCCTGCTTCGTGGGTGACAGGTTTGTTTGATCAACAAATGGTTGCTTGCCAGCGCGGTTACTATGCGCGCATAGCAAAATCGAAGAATGTCTTGCTGGCAAGCGGTAGCGGCATGGTGATGTACAACCAGGCTTCTGATGGCGATAGTACTGTTGCCGATAGTTACAGTGTGCCCACGATTCATCTTACCTATGCCGATGGCCAGGCGTTTTTGACATGGCTCAATTCGGGTACGGGACATACCGGTCAATTGCTGGGTGCAAGCTGGGGCGTTTTGCCGAGCGCAGGTGACAAGCTCGCGTCCTTCAGTGGACGCGGTCCGGTGATTCCGACTGGCGTAATCAAGCCGGATCTCGCAGCGCCGGGTGTTGATATTTACGCTGCCGGCCTGGGTGCAAGTTGCAGCCCCGCCACCGGAGCAAATTGCACAGCATCGTTGAGCGGTACTTCGATGGCGACACCGCATGTAGCGGGTGCAGCGGCCTTGATCAAAGCAGTCAATCCGACGTGGACGCCGAGCCAGATCATTTCAGCCCTGGTGTTGACCGCACGTGCTTCGATCACCGTGAACGGTGATCCGGCAACCCCGCATGATGCCGGTGCAGGTCAAACCGATGTTTCGAAAGCGGTTCGTGCAGGCCTGTACTTGCCCGTTACGGATACACAATTCAAGTTGACCACAGCTGCAACTGCAAACACCCTGAATCTGCCGACACTCGGCAACAGCGATTGTTTTGAATCCTGTGTATTGCCCCGTACCTTTAAGGATATGGCGGGTGGCGGAAATTACACGATCGTCAGCAATTTACCCGCAGGCGCAACCATGACGCCAAGTGTCAGCACGCTGACCTTTACCAACGGTCAGACACAAACGGTCAATTTCACTTTCAATGTGAGCGCTCCCAGCTTGCTGGGTAAATGGGTTTACGGCTCTGTCACCTTGCAAAATACCAGCGGCAATGGTCGTCCGAACCTGACGCTGCCAGTCGCGATTAAATCCAGCGCCGGAGCAGCACCTGCCTCTATCGTGCAAAGCGTTTCGACAGAGCGTGGTTTCTTCGACTACTCCTTCTCCGGCCTGGCAGCGCTGCCAAATGCCCGTTTCCTTGCAGCCGATCTGGTAACACCCAAGATCAGCACGCCTTCACTGCAACAAGATCCGACCACGACCGGTACGAATCCGATCTACGATGCGTTCACGACCGGTATCCATACCGATACCTTCACGATTCCTGCCAGCCCTGTGGGCGGTCCTGTTACTTATAAAGTCCGCGTCAAAACATCTTCCGCTACTTCGCAAGACGTTGATTTATACGTTGGTTTGGACAGCAACAACAACAATCTTCCTGCAGAAACTGAACAGCTTTGCCAGTCTGCAGGTCCTGATGCCAACGAAATCTGCGAGTTTTCTGTCACAACCGAATCAACGCCAGTCAAATACTGGATTCTTGCCCAGAACTTCAAGAGCGGAACAGTCGGTGGCACGGACGTAGTTCGTGTTGAGTCCTTCCAGGCTCCAATTCAGGCTGGCACCGCAGGCACCTTGGTCGCCACCGGCCCAGGCAAGACGACGTCCGGCGCGAATTTCAAAGTACGCATTGCATGGGACGATCCAAGCTTCGTTGCCGGTCAAACCCGCATCGGCTATTTGCTGGTGCAAGGTACCGCAGGCAGCAATGCCATCGAGATTCCTGTCGAGCTGACAAGAACGGGAACCACCGTCGAACCTTATGCACTGAGCAATAACGTTGCCCGCAATGTCACACTCGGCGCAAGTGGCGCACAGGACAAGTTGTTCTTCATCGTGCCGCCGCATGCGACGTCGGTAACGTTCACGACCACCAGCGCCAGCAACGTGGATTTGTATGTTGCGAAATCGTCGGTGGCTCTGGACCCTGCCGTTTCGGTAATTTCTGCCGCACCTGCCAGAAATCTGGCTCAGGCCTCGGCGACGACTGCGAGCGGTAATGAAACCATCACTCTCAGCGGTGCATCGCTGACACCTGGCCGCTGGTATGTCACCCCAGTGAACACCACCGGCGCTGCTGTTACCGCAACAGTGAAAGCAAATATCACTGCACAAGGTAGCCCGCCTTCGTTTTTGTCGGGCCAATACGTCAACGCTGCCCGCAATGGTCACGGCATGTTCGTCGATTTTGGCGGTCCCGTCGGCAATCCAGATCAGTGGTTCACGCTCTGGTATACCTATCTTGAAGACGGTACGCCGACCTGGTATTTCACCCAGGCTCCGGTTCCAGGCGCGAACGGCATCTGGCGTGCAGATTTGTATCGCGTTGTCTGGAACGGTAGTGCTACATCCGCTACTGATGTTGGCGAGTTGATCATTACCGAAACAGGGCCTACCACGATTACTGCCAGCTACAACGTTGACGGCAAGACCGGCTCCGAAACCATGGACCGCGTCGGTGGCGGTAGCTGCCCGACCTTTAACGCTCAAAATCTCGACGTCAGCGGTCACTGGTATTCGCCTGACAAATCCGGTTTTGGTTACAGCTTTATTGCCACCGGCGGCGCAAGCCCGCAAGAAATCATGATTCCGTATATCTATGACGGACTCGGATTCCCGCGTTGGATCTATGGCCAAAAAGCCTATGATTCTGCAGAAAGCAATATCAGCTTCCAGTGGGTTAGCGGATTCTGCCCAACGTGCACTGCAGTCTCCTTGTCGGGCACTGCGGCGGGTACCGGTACACGCACATTGGCGACCAACAACATCACCAATATGTCGGTGAACAGTACGCTCACCGGTTTGCTGAGTGGTACATGGACCGAGAATCGTCCGGTTGCCCAGTTATCGCAACGCAAAAACTGTCAATAAGCATAGCTTGCTCATGCTGGTATGCGACGGGGCCTTCGGGCCCCGTTTTCTTGTACAAGAAAAAATGATTGCGATGCATAATTGACCCATACAAAAATCTGATGGCCATATGAATCCCACCACAAAACTACCGAAAGTAGAAACCACCATTTTCACAGTGATGTCGCAATTGGCGATGGAGTACAAGGCGGTCAATCTGGGGCAGGGCTTTCCCGACTTTGACGTGCCTGCACGACTGGTCGACGAGTTGAGCAAGGCCATGCGCGATGGAAAAAACCAATATGCGCCGATGCATGGCATCCCGGCACTGCGACAGGCAATAGCCGACAAGACATTGCATTGCTACGGCAAACAGGTAAATGTTGATTCTGAAATTACCGTCACCAGTGGCGCCAGTGAAGCCATATTCGATGCCGTGCTTGCCGTTGTTCAAAGTGGCGATGAAGTCATCGTGCTCGACCCATGCTATGACTGCTACGAGCCCGCCATTGATCTGGCTGGCGCGAAAGCCGTGCATGTTGCGCTAGAGCCGGGTTCATTCATGGTGGATTGGAACAAGGTGAAAGCGGCAATCAGTCCGCGCACACGCATGATCTTCATCAACACGCCGCATAATCCTTCGGGTGCCATGTTGTCATCGGAGGACATGCAGGCATTGTCGGAAATCGTGAAAGATACCGACATCATGATTTTGTCCGATGAGGTTTACGAGCATATTATTTTTGACGGCCGCCGCCATGAAAGTGTGCTGCGTTATCCGGAATTGGCGGCGCGCAGTTTCGTCATTTCAAGTTTCGGCAAAACCTATCATTGCACCGGCTGGAAAATCGGCTACTGCATCGCACCGCCAGCGCTGACGAAAGAGTTTCGCAAAGTGCATCAGTACAATACTTTTTGCACATTCGCACCGGCGCAATGGGCATTTGCCGAAATGATCCGGCAAGAGCCGGAACATTACGAACAGCTGGGCGAGTTTTACCAGGCCAAGCGCGATGCGTTCAAAACGCAATTGCTCGGCACCCGATTCGAGCCGCTTTCCGTTCCAGGGGGTTATTTCCAGTTGGTCGATTATTCAAAAATCAGCGACATGCCGGATCTCGAGTTTTGCCGCTGGCTCACCATGGAAAAAGGCGTAACCGCCATTCCATTGTCGCCGTTTTACGAAAAGCCGCCAGAAGGGCAACGTCTGGTCCGGCTTTGTTTTGCGAAGAATGCCAATACTCTTGACGCGGCCATCGAGCGCCTGGTGAAAGTGTGATGGAAGAATTTCTTCATTTGAGCCTGGTGCAGGGTAATACTCGTTGGCATGATCCGCAAGCCAATCGCGATTACTATGCAGAATTATTAAGTCGCGAAAAACACAAGACCGACATCTTTATCTTGCCAGAAACCTTTACGTCGGGCTTCAGCAACGATGCCATCGTCGATGCTGAAACCATGGCAGGTCCGACACTTGCCTGGATGTTGGAAATGGCCGCAAGGCACGATGCCGTTGTTACTGGCAGCGTCCAGATACGAGAAGAGACGCAGGTATTCAACCGCCTGATCTGGGCACAGCCTGACGGAAAATTTGAATATTACGACAAGCGCCATTTATTCCGAATGGCTAACGAGCACCACCGCTATGCTTCTGGTGCCAATAGGCTGACATTGGAATACAAAGGCTGGCGAATTTGTCCATTGGTCTGTTACGACCTGCGGTTTCCGGTGTATTCGAGAAACCGTTTTTCACGTGAAGCCGAAAATCGTTTTGATTACGATCTGCTCTTGTATGTTGCCAATTGGCCGGCAGCACGCAGGCATGCCTGGAATAGTTTGCTGCCCGCGCGCGCGATAGAAAATCTTGCCTACGTTGCCGGAGTGAATCGCGTGGGCATCGATGGCAATGACATTGACTATGCCGGTGACAGTGTTGTGCACGATTTTCTGGGGCAGGCTGTCGTAACTGGCGGAAACGAGCCCGACGTTTTATGCTGCACATTATCGGCCGCAGACTTGCAGGCATATCGTGCGCGCTTCCCGGCGTACCTGGATGCCGACAAATTTGAAATTATCGACTGAGTCATCTCAACCTAATCTGGAGCAGGGCTTGTCGCTGATTCGCATCGTATGCCTCTTGTTGTTGACGTTCTTGAGCCAAGTTGCCTGGGCTGATGATCTCCCCATTTATCTGCGCTCGACTCGTGTCTGGGACAGTACGAACGGGCTTCCACATAACACGGCGCAATCGATTACCCAGACGCCGGATGGTTATATCTGGGTAGCAACCTGGGAAGGTCTGGCGCGATTCAATGGCAGGGAATGGAAAGTATTTGATCGCAATCTGATTCCGGGTCTATCGGATAACGGCATCCGTGCCTTGCTAGCTGCCCGGAATGGCCGTCTCTGGGTAGGCTCCGCACGCGATGGACTGTTCAGCTACTTCAATGGCCAATGGGCTGCCATTCCATATGAAAATGTGCCGGGGCAATCCCAGATCACCTCGTTATTTGAAGATCGCGATGGCAAGATCTGGATAGCGGCGGCTTCGCAGACCATCATGTCGCTGGAGCCCGACGGTAGCCTTAAACGGTATCCAATGCGATTGCCCGACGCCATGAACAGTGCGCTCGGATTCGAGCAGGACACAGACGGCAATATCTGGCTTGCAACGCGAGTGGGTCTGGCAAAACTGGTCAAAGACCATTTCGAACTCGTATCGGTTTTTTCGAAGCCGGTAAAATCTGTCGCCGCCCTGGCCAAGGATATTGATGGCAGCTTGTTGGCAGTGACGGATCAAGGTTTATTCAAACAGCGCGAATCGCAGTTTCTCCCCGTGCAGGGCGGTGAAGAACTCGGAAGCAAGCACCAGGTCGAATCCATCCTGGTCGAGAGTGCCAATCGCATCATGTTCGGCACGCAGAGTGAGGGGCTATTCTGTTTGTGCGAAGGAAAGCTGGATCATTTCGATACCAAAAACGGTCTGGTGAACAACCGCATTGCAGCCTTGTTCCTGGATCAGGAGAAGAGTCTCTGGATCGGCACGAATCTTGGCGTCACGCGTATCAGAACCGGGCAGATCACGCGTTATGCGCGTCATAACGGCTTGAGTGACGATTATGTTCGTGCCGTGTTGAAAGACAATGATGGCAGTACCTGGGTCGGAACAAGCGCCGGGCTCAACCACATCCAGAATAATCAGATCCAACAATGGGGCCGGGCACAGGGCCTGTCCAGCGACAGTGTTTATTCCCTGATGCAGCGAAAACCCGGCGAGCTCTGGATCGGCACCGCCGATACCGGCATCAGTATTTTGCAAGACGGAAAATTCAGAAATATCTCCCGTGATCAGGGGCTGCCTTCGAACCAGGTACGTGCCCTTGTCGCCGACGGTAATCGCGTATGGGCCGGGTTGGGGGCGCGCGCTGGTGGTGGCGTCGCATTGATCGAAAATGAACGCGTTAGCCGATTGTTTGGCAGTGATCTTGCCGTTCGGGCGCTCTTTCTCGATTCGAAAAAACGCCTCTGGATCGGTTCCACTTCGGGCATTTTTTACATTGAAAACGATGCATTGAAAGCATGGAAAAAAGCCGATGTCAGCTTGCAATACGCTTTCGCTTTTCATGAAGACGAACGTGGCGTGATTTGGGTTGCTGCCGATAATGGTTTATATCGTGTCGAAGACGACCTGGTGACCACGATCGGGTTGTCCAGAGGCCTTCCAAATGTCCCGGTGCTGGGTGTTGTGGGTGAGAAGGAAAATCTCTGGATTTGCACCAATAAAGGTGTCGTGCGACTGAGCCGGGAGCAACTCGATGGCATTGCACACAGCATGGAGAAAGCATTGTCCATTACCGGACTCGACCAGTCCCAGGGGCCGCTGGCGCGGCTTCAGTGCAATGGAGGCGGCAACCCGGTGATGATGATTGACTCGCATTATCTCTGGTTTGCAACATCCAGCGGCCTGGCACTTCTGGATCTGAAAAAACAGGAACAGTTCAAGTCGAAACCGCGGACGCTTGTCGAATCCGTCTCGATTGACGGTATTCCCGTTCTGGATCCGGCACAGTCCCGGTTCGGACCGGGCGTGAAACGAATCGACATCAGTTTCGCAGCACCAACGTTCATTGCACCGGAGCAGGTTCAATATCGTGTGCGACTCGACGGCTTTGACGACGAATGGCAAACGCCGAGTAACCTGAACCGCGTGTCTTATACCAATCTAGCTCCTGCAAAATACATGCTGAACTTGGAAGCCGACGACGGATTCGGCCGCTGGTCGGGCGAGGTTGCCAAGTATCCGTTCGAGGTAAAACCCTATCTTTGGCAACGGACGGGTTTCTGGTTCGTACTGGTTGCCTTGTTTGCCGTAGCTGTATTGGCCGCGTATCGATATGCGGTCAACAGTGCCCGCCTGCGCGAGAAAGTCCTGCAGGAAATCGTGACCGAGCGGACCGCGGAAATACAGAACTATGCGAATAATCTGGAAAAAATAAGCCAGGAGAGGGAAGACTTGCTCGGCGTTCTGCAAAAACAGACCGACGGCTTGGCGAAACTGGCTAGTGAAGACGCCATGACCGGGCTGGCAAATCGCCGAAGTCTGGAAATGAGCTATAAAAAATTATTCGAACAGACGCGCCTGGAAGGTAGGCCGATCAGTGTTGCGGTTGCTGATATCGACATGTTCAAGCTGATCAATGACAACCTTGGCCACCATGCCGGCGACGATGTTATCAGGCAGGTAGCACTCAAACTCAAGCAGGTGACACGTGGTCGCGATCTGGTGGCCCGAATTGGCGGCGACGAATTCGTATTGATTTTCCCGGGCATGTCCGCCCAGGCAACGGCGGAAATATGCGACCGTTTGTGCCGGGATATCGCTGCATTGGATTTCGGGGCGGCATATTCTTCCCTGAAAATCACCATGAGTATCGGCGTCAGCGATTGCCCGACGGCCGTCAGTCTTGAAAGACTGATTGCAGACGCCGACAGGGCTCTCTATGAAGCAAAGAATTCTGGTCGCAATCGGGTCGTTGTACGCCCGAGCTAAATGTCCTATAAGATTGTGCCTATACGTTTATTGAGTACGACCGTTGACCGGCAAAAATAATGAGTAAACCAATATGAATATGAAAAATATCGCCATTTTTTCCCTGCTTGCCTGTGTTTCGGCAAGTAGTTTCGCAGCAAAACAAAAAGAGGCTGCAAGCCCGCAACCCGTTGGCCCTCAAAAGCCGGTCATTGCCGTAGCCGAATTCAAGAATGAGACCAATGCCAGTTGGTGGAGTAGCAGCGTCGGAAAAGACCTGGCTGGCTTGTTGAGTAATGAGTTGGCTGCGACTAACGAATTTCGCGTGGTCGAGCGCCAGAAAATGGATGCGATTATCCAGGAACAGAATCTCATGGCCTCCGGTCGTGCCAAGCTCAGTAACGCTGCGCAAATGGGTAAGTTATTCGGCGCGCAATACCTGGTGATGGGAACCGTTACTTCATATGAAGAACAAACCAAGTCCAGTGGTTCTGGCCTGAGTTTCGGCGGCATTTCGGTCGGCGGCAAATCCGCGCAAGCCTATGTTGCCGTCGATATCCGTGTCGTCGATACCACTACCGGTGAAATCGCTTTCGTCCGCACGATTGAAGGCAATTCCAAAAGTGGCGGCAGCAATATGAGTTTTTCCAAATTCGGTGCCAGTGGCGGTTTCCAGAACGAGGAAAACAAGCCTGCCGGCAAGGCTATCCGTGCCGCGATCGTGATGGTCAGCGATTATCTTGAATGCGTGATGGTGTTGAAGGACGGTTGCGAGTCCGAGTTTCAACAGCAGGAAAAACGTCGCAGAAAGAAAACATCGGATGCTCTCAATCTCGATTAAACAAAAAGGCCGCGAAAGCGGCCTTTTTGTTGGTTGAATGCAGAATCAATTGGTGGCAATGATGCCGCTATTCGACGTTGACTTCCGGGTCATCTGGTTTTGCGGAAAGCGCCCGAATACTCTGGCTTTTCCGACATTGATAATGCCGGCCAATTGCGATGGGCTGATTGCCGGATCGATGTCGTTTGCATCAATGCTGAAACTGTTGATTTTGATATTGCCAAAGTTCAATGCGCCAAGTGCAAAAGCAAGCGGGCTTTTATCCTGGCGGATGGTGTTGCTGTGGATCTTGGTAAACGAGAGGCTTAGCTCTCCGTGATTGATGATGACGCCGGCATCGTGCGCTTGCACCGGCATCTGGTTGTAGGCAAGTTCGGAATTGCTCAGACTCAGACGGCCATGGTTGGTAATGATGGCCTGTGCCTTGCCCGAATCGGTATCGACGATCTTCACGCGGTCAAGCAGTAAATCACCGTGATTGATCAAAGCCCCCTCGCTGCCTTCCGCCAGAATCAAATCCCGAAGGACGATATGGCTGTCTTTTTCAGTGCTGATCAAGGTAACTGATGCTTTGGTATAGCGGCGAATTTCCGCGCCATTGCCATTGATGACGAGAGTATTTTGCAGTCTGGGCAACAGATTTGCGCCGGATGGAATGCTGATGGCATACAGACCGTGCTTGGACAGTGTAATGACATCTGCTTCGGGACTTTTGTTTGCTTCCGTGATGGCCTTCAATAAAGCAGCGGTATCACCATTGGAAATGACGAATTCTTTTGCACTGCATGGCAGTGCAATGAGCAGCAGTGATGAAAATATTAAACGATGTGCAAGATTCATTGGTGTGCTCCGTGCGGTGTGTGCAAGGACACCATCCGTTTTTTTTGTAGAGCGTGTACTCCAGTATTTTTCGCAATGCTTGCTGGCCCGAAATTTTTTCCAGTCAAAAAAATGCAGAGCTTTTGCTCTGCATTTTTTTATTCCAGGATGATCGTCATCAATCGTCAGATGGCAAACCTTCAGGCCGTTTGCGGAACGGCGGACGAGGACCCGTTTGCGGACGATCACCCTGTGGGCGCGGACCGCGATTCTGGTTTGGCCTGTCGCCTTGAGGCCGCGGACCCCGATTCTGAAATGGCGGGCGATCGCCTTGCGGACGGTCTCCCTGTGGGCGCGGACCCCGGTTTTGATAGGGCGGACGGTCGCCTTGTGGACGATCGCATTGCGGGCGCGGGCCACGGTTCTGGAACGGCGGACGATCAGCTTGCGGGCGCTCACCCTGCGGACGCGGGCCGCGGTTTTGATAAGGACGTTCACCTTGTGGACGATTGCCTTGCGGACGTGGACCACGATTCTGGTATGGACGCTCGCCTTGTGGGTTTGGACCGCGTGGTGGTGCTACGCGTGAGCCTGTATCGACACCATCGGGCACATACCAGCTACGGAACTCTGCCGGGTTGGCATCAGGCGCGCGGGGAGGGCGCGGGCCGCGATTTTGATAGGGTGGGCGTTCGCCTTGCGGACGATCTCCCTGTGGGCGCGGACCTCGGTTTTGATAAGGCGGACGATCACCCTGCGGACGCGGTCCTCGATTTTGAAAAGGTGGACGGTCACCTTGTGGGCGATCTCCAGCAGGACGTGGTGCGCGCGGCGCTTCGGCACGGTTGCCGAAGTTGTCATCGCGTGGGCCAGCGTTGTAAGGGCGTTTTTCACCAAAGGCCGGACGAGCGTTGCCACGCGGCGTACGGCTGCCGGGATGCGCTGCATCGGCTCCCATCGGGCCACTGAAGGGTTTGCCTTTTGGCTTGAATCCGCCGCCTGTTTTTGGACGGCCGGCACCGGCGCCGGGACGGCCACGGCCGCCACGCGGACGGTCTTCGCGAACATGGTCGAAGCGACGCAGTTCGCGTGCTTCGTCATTCACCGCGCCGTTGACGTAATTGTTTTGCAGGCGATCTTTGCCGACGCGAATTTCGGTCGGACGCGATTTGCGTTGTCCGATCACCGACTGCAAGGTCAGCACCGGCGCATTTTGTTCCAGTTTGAATTCGGCACGCAGGGCTTCGACCGCTTTCTGGTCCAGCTCGCTGCAATTGCCGCGTTTCAACAGGCGGGGTAGCGTGATGTTGCCGTAACGCACGCGTTTCAATCGGCTGACTTGAAAGCCCTGTGATTCCCATAAACGGCGAACTTCGCGATTGCGGCCTTCATTCAACACGACCTGGAACCAGGCGTGTGAATCACTCGAGCCGATGCGTTCGATCTTGTCGAACTTGGCCGGGCCGTCATCCAATGCAACGCCACGTGCCAATCGATCGACGATATTGTCCGGAACTTCGCCTTGAATGCGAACAACGTATTCGCGTTCGATCGCATTCGACGGATGCATCAATGCATTGGCCAGCTCGCCATCGGTCGTCAGCAACAATAAACCCGTGGTATTGATATCCAGGCGGCCAACGGCAATCCAGCGCGCGCCTTTCAGGCGAGGCAGCGATTCAAATACGGTCGGGCGACCTTCGGGATCTTCGTTCGTGGTGACCTGGCCTTCCGGCTTGTTGTAGATCAACACGCTTGCCGGTTCAGTCAATGCGGTGGCGACAAAGGTCTTGCCATCCAGCTCGATGCGGTCGCCGCTGTGGACCGATTGTCCGACTTGTGCGACTTCGCCGTTAACCTTGACGACGCCTTGCGCGATACGTTCTTCAAGCGCACGGCGCGAACCCAATCCCGCCTGTGCCAATACCTTGTGTAAACGCTCTTCCGCTTTAGGGGCGATTTCCTCGCCTTCACGTTTCAGCGAGAGTGTTTTGCGATTGTTATCGCCTGTTTCCTTACTCATTTTTATACTCCGGCTCAACGATGTCGCTGGCCTCTTCATTGTGTGGTTCATTCTCATCATCGGTTGTCGTCTCGACAGCCTTTAATTCATCGTTTTGATTCTGCGAATGGTCATCGGAATTTCCTTCCGTGGTTTCGCTTGTTGTTTCGGCAGAGTTTGCTTCCGCATTTTCTTCGGCATTCATCATTGCGGCAGAAGCTACTTGTGGCACGCGATCAAAAGGCAGCTGCGGGTCCAGTTCCGGAATTTCCTTCAGTTCTGCCAATGGCGGCAATGCATCCAGGCTCTTCAGGCCAAAGTAGTCCAGAAAGCCCTTGGTGGTGCCGAACAAGGCCGGTTTACCAGGTACATCGCGATGACCGACGACGCGGATCCATTCCCGATCTTCCAGCGCTTTCACCATTTGGGCACTCACGGCAACGCCGCGAATCTGTTCGATTTCGCCGCGGGTTATGGGCTGGCGATAGGCAATCAGCGCGAGTGTTTCCAATGTGGCACGGGTGTATTTGCTTTGACGCTCCGTCCATAGACGGGCAACCCAATTGTGCACTTCGTTTTTCACCTGGAAGCGAAAGCCGGAGGCTACTTCAATCAGTTCAATACCGCGTTCGTCGCAGGATTGCTGCAGTTCGCTGATGGCCCGTTCCACGCTGCCGACCGGTGCAGGTTCGTCGTCGGGAAACAGCGCGTAAATTTGCGTGATGCTGAGTGGCTGCGGCGCTGCCATGATGGCCGCTTCGACAATGCGTCGAATTAAATCCTGATCTAAATCGTGATCCATGAATAAGGTCATTATCGGTTGGAAGTTGGGGAATCCGAAGGAGCATCAAACTCCGATTCGGGTATTACGGGTTCATTGGCTGCGTCGCTGTCGGAAGCCGCGAGGGATTTGATGTAAATGGGTGCCATCGGCACTTCCTGCACGATTTCCAGCAATTGTTCTTTTGCCAATTCCAGAATCGAAAGGAAAGTCACGACAACGCCGAGCTTGCCTTCTTCGACCGTGAACAATGTTTCGAACGCATGGAACTTGCCATCACTGAGTCGTCCAAGTACTTCGCCCATGCGTTGACGCACAGACAGGGCTTCGCGTTTGATCGCGTGGTGCGTGAACAGCTCGGCACGCTTGATCACATCGCGCAAAGCCAGCAACATTTCACGCAAATCCACCGGCGGAGGGACTTTTATGCTGGCGCGTTCCGGAACGTGGGCATTCACGACATGGGTGTCGCGATCAAGCCGATCCAGTTGGTCGATGTCCTCGGCAGCCTTCTTGAAGCGTTCGTATTCCTGCAAACGGCGTACGAGTTCGGCACGCGGGTCGGCTTCCAGTCCATCCTCGGTCGGAGGGCGGGGTAGCAGCATGCGCGATTTGATCTCTGCCAGCATGGCCGCCATGACCAGATATTCCGCCGCAAGGTCAAAGCGTAAATCCTGCATTACACCAATATATTCGACGTACTGGCGGGTGATTTCGGCAACCGGGATATCGAGGATATTGAGGTTTTGCCGGCGAATCAGATAAAGCAATAGATCCAGCGGGCCTTCGAAGGCTTCGAGAATGACCTCGAGTGCATCCGGCGGAATATAAAGATCTTGCGGCATTTGAAGGACTGGCTGACCCAGTACCATCGCCAACGGCATTTCCTGCTGTTGCGGCAATACCGGGAAAATCGAGCTGGCTTCTTCGGTCGCGATAGGCGCGGGGTCGTTATTCATCGATCTACTTGTTATTGAATGAGAACATCGTTTTCAAATGCGTTCTCAAAGTGAAACTTCGTGGAAACCCTGTCGTATTATTTCTGGTGTTTCGCCAGTGCAATCAATCACGGTGGTTGGGCCCGGATCGCAATCTCCAGCGTCCAGCAGCACATCTACCCAACGTAAACACCGTTCAATCACAGCTTCAATCTCGTGGCTGGCCAGATCGTCTTCCTCCGGCAATACCACGCTGGTACTGAGTAGCGGCTCCCCCATCAACTCGAGCACGGCAGTCATGACCGCATGGCGCGGTAAACGAACGCCAATTTCTCGGCGCTTGCTGCGGCCACTGTGCTTTAAACGACGGGGTAATTCTGGGGAGGCCGGTAATATGAACGTCACAGGCCCTGGGCAGTGTGTACGCATCAGCCGGAAGGCTGAATCCTCTAGCCGGGCCAAACGGCCGGCCTCACTCAATGTGCGACAGAGTAAGGTGAAAGGGTGCTTGCTGTCCAGTTGCCTGAGCCGAATCACCCGGTTCTCAGCCTCGACTGCGTTCAGGTTCCAGACGAATGCGTAGCCCGCATCGGTGGGACAGAGCGCCAGACCGCCATTCTTCAGGCAATCTGCTGCTTTCTGCAAAAAACGTTCCTGTGGGGTAATCGGGTGAAGTTCGTAGTGGTCGGACATTCTTGTGCTGGATTGTGAGCTTGAAGTGCGCGGGGAATTCTCCATGCATTCTACGATGCTTCAATGGCTTGGAACGACAAACTACAAGTTTACTGGAAATAAAAAGCCGCCCAGCAGGGCGGCTTTCAGTTTTGGCGGAAGCGGTGAGATTCGAACTCACGGTGGGCTATTAACCCACGGCAGTTTTCAAGACTGCTGCCATAAACCGCTCGGCCACACTTCCGGGATAGTTTCCGGAGGAACCGACATTAGTCAGTATCCGCATCGGACAATGCAATGGTAAGGACAATGAGCCCGTTTCCACTTTCGACATTTTAACCGAACTTGAATGGCTTGTAGGAATTTTCCTACAAAAAAATCGGTGTTTTTCGGCTTGTGGGTATCAGGACAGCCCCTTAAGCTGTAATCACTTTGAATAGGGGAATTCAATGATTCGCGTATTTCTGCTGGATGACCATGCCTTGGTTCGAGCCGGGTATCGGATGATTTTGCAAAATGAACTGGACATCGATGTCATCGGTGAATCCGCAAGTGGGGAGGAAGGCTTGCCCGTGATTCGGAAGCTCTTGCCTGATGTCGTGTTATGCGATCTGCATTTGCCGGGGATTAGTGGTCTGGAAATCACCGAGCGCCTGGTCAAGGGCCAGGTAGGGCCCAAAGTCGTTATCGTATCGGTGCAGGAAGATGGTCCGATGCCCAAACGTTTGCTGGATGCGGGCGCCAGTGCCTATGTCGGGAAAGCTTGCGATGCGAAGGAATTGCTGAAGGCCATTCGTGAAGCGGCGCGCGGAAAACGGTATGTCGGCGGCGATTTGGCGCAGCGCTTGGTATTCGGCGGTCATCAGACCAGCTCGCCATTTTTTGATTTGTCGCCACGGGAAATGGAAATCAGTATGCTTCTGTGCCAAGGCTTGCGTGCGGAAGACATTGCAAAAAAATTGAATTTGAGCGGCAAGACTGTCGCGACCCACAAGTCCCGCTTGATGGGAAAGCTGGGTGTGAACGACACCATGAGCATGGCGCGCTTGGCTGCACAACACGGTATTACCGAGCCAGCGAAGGCCTTGTAGAGCTTTGTAGAGCTTTAAGCTGGAGGGCAACAGGGAAGCTGCATCTTTGCCCTGCTGAATCGAGTACCTGGGCGTAGCAAGCAAGTGCGCTTCATTAGTTACCATCAATAATCTCGAGAAATTATTTTCCGACAAGCACCAATTGAAAACGCCGAGCTAAGCTCGGCGTTTTCAATTCAATAAAATATCGAAAGGATCAGATCAGCTTCTGTTGATCGCCTTCTTCCAGATTATCGGAGCTAGCATCGGAGTCTGTTTTTACTGCATCCACTAATTGTTCAACTTTTGCAGCAATAAACGCAGCAGGCGCTGGAACACTGAAGGCAGGAGGTACTGATGCGACAGGTGTAGCAGCAGCTGCTGGCGTAGCAGGTGCAGTAACAATTTCAGAAGCCGCACTCACCGGGGCTAGTGCCGCCGCTGGCGC
>JAKQKT010000010.1 GCA_029560515.1 Pseudomonadota bacterium | reverse complement strand
GTGCGTGTGACGAAGCCCACCGATTTCATGTCGCGATGGGGGAAGTCGATCAGCACCACACGTTGCGTGCCATCGGGCTTTGTCTGCAATAAATCGAGCAGTTGGCGTGCGCTGCCGTAGATCGTCTTCACCAGTGGAATGGTGTTGATCAAACCTTCGACCCAAAGCAAAACACGCCTTCCGATCACATGGCGTGCAAGCCAGCCAACACTGAAAATAAACGACAGCGTGAACGCGAGTGCGATGGCTGTTTGCACCCAGGGCGCGCTCATCCAGCCCAGTAGTTCTGGCGAGTTCGCCGCAAGGTTGCTGGTGATAGGTTCGATCAGCGGTTTGCTCATATCCGAGAGCAGACCGAAAACGAACTTGAACACGATCCAGACCAGCCAGATTGGAGTCAGCGTCAGGAGGCCGGTGATGAAATGTTTCTGTAGTTTTCCCATGCGGGGATTGTAAGGCATCGGCTGCGTCAGGGACGCACCCGATATTCCTGTTTCGAATTCCTATTTAGCCAGTTCGCTCAGGCTTACTTCGCGTACCAGCCTGAAACCGACGTCGTCATAGCCACGGTCACCATTCTGATTGCTGGTGCGAGTGGAAGAGGCCGTTGATGCATCGCGCCAACTGAGACCTGCCACCGTGTAACGCCCGCTACCAGCACTATCGCTTAGCCATTCGCTGGCATTGCCCTGCAAATCGTAGATGCCCAGCGGGCTTGCGGGTGTGCCGCTACCGGCAGCGGTGCCCTTGTTGCCGCAGGAGATGACGCCGGCACGGCAAGCATCGCCAGCACGATACCCGACGACAGCGCGCCATTCGTTCTGTGTCGGCAAGCGGTAATTGAAGCCGGTTCGTTTTCCCAGCCATTGCGCGTAGGCAAGAGCGTCGGCATGGCTGATGCAAACCACCGGATGTTCATTGCTCTGGTTGAAACCAGGTTTATCCCAGGAAATTTTTCCCGAGAACATCGATGCGAACGCATTGCGGCAGACGGTGGCTGGGCGGTTGGTGGCAGCGGCAAATGTCGAATACTCGCCTTTGGAAACTTCTTCGCGCATGAAGGCCAGGCCCGGGCGGGCTGGGCTCGGGACAATGCTTAGCACCATGCTGGGGCCGTCAGCTTTCACGATATCGCCAATACGGGGTTGCGGCATGACATTCGCTTTTGACCAGGCCGGTTCCAGCAAACCTGTTTCTATATCCAACTTGTCCACAAGAGCCTTGGTTGCGGCGATGCCACTGCTGTTCAATTCGCCGGTGTCCTTTTGCAGGCGGGAGATCATCAATGCAGGTAGCGCATCCCTTAGAGCCAGCCAGGATTTGCCTTTTTTGCGATCGGTATCGACGGCAAATTTTTCGGCACGCTGATACGCCGATTTGGCAGCGTCATCACGGCGATTCTTGACGGCCTCATTGAGATTTTTCGCCAGCCCGTCGATAACGAGATCACTCAAGGCTGAAACGGCGGGATTGGTCGGCGCCGCTTTTCGCGCCGCAATAAGCGATTCGATTGCATTGTCGCCAGCCGGTGAGCTCAGACGGTTTTGCTTTATCTGCTTGTTGGCAAGCGAGATGAATTTCGCACCCGGAATGGTCGGGTCATAATCCAGTACGGTAACCACGACGGCTGCCTTGACCTCGGCGAATGGCGATGTGTCTGCCGGAGCTTCAACAACAGGTGCAGGTTCAACCGGTGGGCTTTCGGTATTCACCGCGACGGGTGGCGGTGTGCTTGTCGTGGTTGCAGGTGCGGGAGCGGGGGTTGGAACCACAGCTTTTGCAGGCAGGGCAGCCGGTTTTTCGGGTACGAAGAAATCGTTTTTTACGGTCGATGATTTATTGAGCCAGCTATTGATACCCAGGCCGATCAAACCCAGGCCGGCGATCGATAGTATCGCGGGTACCAGCCAGGATTTGCTTTTGCCGGATGGCTGCAGTTTTTTATCGATCAGCGTAGTGGTGGCCGTTGCCGCTTTTTGGCGCGGAGTATCGGCAAGCTGATTTAATGCTCCGAGCATTTGCTGGGCATTGCGGAACCGGTTCTCCGGCATTTTTGCCATCGCGCGATCAATGAAACCCTGCCAGTGTTTTTTATCGGCCGACAAGCGTGGAATCGGATCCTGTGCATGCATCAAGGCCAATGCGAGCGGATCGTTGGCGAGATAGGGCAGGCGGCCCGTGACCAGTTCGTACGCCAGCACACCGACGCTATATAAATCGGCACGACCATCGACTGCTTCGCCACGCGCCTGTTCCGGTGCCATGTAACCACCGCTGCCAACGGCAAGTCCGGCGGTAGTGATGCGGGTATTGTCCTTTTTCGACAAGGCAATACCAAAATCGGTCAGCAATGGCCGGTCGGCGTTATCGAACAATACGTTTTCGGCCTTGACGTCGCGGTGCACGATGCCACGCGCATGGGCGTATTCGAGCGCGGACAGCAAGGCGCGCAAGACTTCAAAAGTACGGGCTTCGTCATTGGTGAAATCGCGTTGTCCCAAATGGCCTTTGGCCAGATAAGGCAGCACGTAATACATCAGCCCCTGGTGGCTCCGGCCCACTTCGTGGATACCGACGATGCAGGGATGCTCGAGTTTGGCAATGGTTCTGGCTTCCTGCTCGAAGCGCTGCTTGCTGACTTCATCGGCCAGGGCTTCGGGCGACATGACCTTGATGGCTACCTGGCGGTCGAGCGATTCCTGCACGCCCAGATAGACCTGGGACATGCCGCCTTTGCCAATGCGTCGCAACACGCGATAGCCGGGAATGTCCGGCATATAGCTGCTAAGTAATGCAGAGAGTTCTTCCGGGGAAAGCTCTTCTTGTTGCATAAGGCCAGTGGCAGTCTATGTCAGGGTCCATCAGCATACTGTGCTGCGGCACTCAGGTGAATAGAAAAGTTAAGAAAATGGAATAAAAGTGAAAATGTGAGCCAAATCACGTTTCAGTCGGGGCGCTGGCGGGATTTTTGGGCGGCTTTCGTCTGACATAAACCTGCTTGCGAACCATCGCTATCAAATCACCTTGGCTATCGATTACCGGGATATCGAACCAGCGTAGTACTTTTTGATTGCCGGCGGCGGCCTCGCGAAGCTCGTTCAATACGGATTCTTCGAGCTTGAATTCGGCCGTAACCAGGCCGCGCCCAGGTTTTACGAATTCGATTTCGGCGGCCTTGTCCCACACCACGTAATCATTGCCCATGTTGCGCAAGACCATGATCATCCAGAACGGATCGGTCATCGCGAACAAGCTGCCACCGAAATGGGTGCCGACATAATTCCTGTTATACCAGTGGCTGCGTAATTCGACTTTGACGTAACAGAAGTCATCGTCGATTTTTGCCACCCGGATACCGGTGAACAAAAACGGAAACCAGATATTCATCAGCCAGCGAAGACGGGAAGCTTTCATATTTGTTCAAAATAAATCGTAGGGGCGCGTGCTTGCTGCGCCCATGGCGGGTGAGGAGTTTGGGCGCAGCAAGCGCGCCCTTAAATCAAAAAAGCAGCGATGCCATCTTGCGACGATATTGGCTGACCAGATTTTCGTCTTCGGTTATCCGGAAGGCATCGATCAATGCCTTTCTTGGCAGGCCTTCCTCGAAGTTCTTGTTGCGCTTGAGCATTTCCAGAAATTGTTCGAGTCCGGCTTCAGCCCTGTCTTCAAGCAGATAGCGCACACCGAGGTAATGCCGTGCGCGGCAATCCTCCGGGTTGGCCGCAATCGCCTGTTCCAGCACGGATGCCGGCGGTGCGTCCTTGAGAATTGCGGCGAACGCCAGACGCGCCTTGGCTTTAATGGCGCGATCATCGATCGCCAGATTGGCAGGCAAGGCATCGAGTATTTTTTCCGCCTCCGCAAAGCCACCGGTTTTCAGCAAGGCCAGCATCAGGTCCAGCCTGAGTTCGGCCTTGTCTGGCTCGGCTTGCATCGCGGCCCGCAGATTGGCTACCTCGACTTCCGGATCGATCGATTCTGGAGCGGCCTCTTCCTCGATCTCCGGCATCGCTTCTTTGGCGACAATCTCGTGATGCTTCAAAAACTCGCGCAGCTGGTTTTCCGGCAATGCGCCGGGAAAGCCATCGACGATCTGTCCGTTTTTCAAAAGCATGACGGTGGGAATCGATTTGACCTGGAAATAACCCGCTAGCTGCTGCTCCTTGTCGACATCGACTTTGGCCAGCAGAAAGCCGCCGTTGAACTCGGCAGCGAGTTTTTCCAGTATCGGTCCGAGTGCTTTGCAGGGTTCGCACCAGCCGGCCCAGAAGTCCACCAATACGGGGACTTCTTTCGACTTCAGGATGACATCTTGTTCGAAACTGCTGAGTGCGGCATCAAAAACAAAGGCAGCGGTGGTCATTGGCTTTTATCTGGCAAGGTGATGGAGAGTAAATAGGGGCTGCAAGAATAATTGCAAGTTACGGGGCGGTTTCCTTGAAGACCTCGCCGTCCTTCATCACGAACGCGATTTTTTTGGTCAAGCCGATATCCGCCAGCGGATTGCCGGCCACCGCAACGACATCGGCCTTGAAGCCGGCCTGCAATTGTCCCAATTCATTGCCGGCCAGGATTTGTGCGGCATTGTAAGTTGCGGTCTGCAAGGCGATATTCGCCGGCATGCCGGCTTCGGTCATGTAAATGAATTCACTGGCGTTGTCGCCGTGCGGGCCGACGCCCATATCGGTGCCAAACGCAATTTTTACGCCGGCTTTGTAGGCATTGGCGAATGTGGTTTGTATCAGCGAACCGATACGCGCCGCCTTCGGGCGGACTACTTCGGGATAGTAGCCGTCAATTTTGGCTTTTTCGGCAACGAACTTACCGGCCGTGATGGTGGGTACATACCAGGTGCCGTGCTCTTTCATGAGCTTGAATATCTCTTCATCCATGTAGGTGCCATGCTCGATGCTGGTAACGCCGCCCAGGATCGCGCGCTTCATCCCTTCCTTGCCGTGCGCATGGGCAGCAACGCTGTAGCCGTAGTCTTTTGCGGTATCCACGACGGCACGGATTTCCTCAACCGTGAACTGCGGGCCGTCGCCGTTTTTTGCATAGCTCAGAACGCCACCGGTCGCGGTGATCTTGATGACGTCCGAGCCGTCCTTGTAACGCTGGCGAACGGCTTGGCGGGCATCGTCGACGCCATTGATCACCCCTTCGGTGGGGCCAGGCGGCCCGACCAGATGGGACAGCTCGCTATTCAGTCCGTTGCTGGGATCGCCGTGGCCACCAGTGGTGGCGATCGATTTGCCGGCGGCGTAGATGCGTGGACCTTTGATCAAGCCCTGGTTTACCGCATTACGCAGATGCAAGGCGACATCGCCGCCCAAATCGCGAACCGTGGTAAAGCCCGCCATCAGGGTTTTATTGGCATAGCCCACCGAACGAAAGGCGTAGTCGGTGTCATCGAGCCGGAAGCCTTCGGAATAACTTTGCGGACTCGACTCGCCCGACAGGTGCACATGCATGTCGATAAAACCCGGCATGCAGGTCATTTGTGTCAGATCCACGATTTGCGCACCATCGACGGGGACTTTTCCCGGATTCAGCGACTTGATCGTATTTTTTTCGATAATGATCGTTTGTGGCCCGATGAGTTTTGCGGTTTTGGAATCAAACACGTTGCCACATTGGAGCGCTTTCAAATCAGCGGCTTGGGTAGGCAATGCGGCAGCAATCAGGACGGCAAACAGGGTCGGGCGCATGTGACGGTCTCCTTGATGGTTGACCGATATTAGCAGAAGCCTATCGAGCCAGAACCGGCGCTAGTGTTACTCTAAGCGTCTGATTCTCGATTAGTTTGAGCCCCATGTCCGACGTACAAGACCCTTATGCCTATACCCCGAAGGCCTTAGAAGCCGCTGCCCAACAGTATTGGCAGCGAACCCGTGCCTTTGAAGTAAAAGAAGACTCCGCCAAACCGAAGTATTTCTGTCTCTCGATGCTGCCTTATCCCTCCGGCGCGCTGCATATGGGTCATGTCCGCAATTACACGATCGGCGACGTAATCAGCCGTTATCGACGCATGTGTGGTTTCAACGTGCTGCAGCCGATGGGTTGGGACGCGTTTGGTTTGCCGGCGGAAAACGCCGCGATCAAAAACAATACCGCGCCGGCATCGTGGACCTATAAAAACATCGATCACATGCGCGAGCAATTGAAAGCGCTTGGCTATGCGATCGACTGGACGCGCGAGTTTGCCACCTGCAAACCCGATTACTACAAGCACGAACAGGCGATGTTCACGCGCCTGTTCAAGAAAGGCATCGTCTATCGTAAAAATTCGGTAGTGAACTGGGATCCTGTCGATCACACTGTGCTGGCGAACGAGCAGGTGATTGATGGTCGCGGCTGGCGCAGTGGAGCGCTGGTTGAAAAACGCGAAATCCCGCAATGGTTTCTGAAAATCACCGATTACGCGCAGGAATTACTGGACGGTCTGGACACGTTGGAAGGTTGGCCGGATTCGGTCAAGACCATGCAGCGCAACTGGATCGGTCGCAGCGAAGGCCTGGAAATCCAATTCGATGTTGATGGCGCCGAAGCGTTGACTGTATTTACCACGCGTCCCGATACCTTGATGGGCGTGACCTATGTTGCGGTTGCAGCCGAGCACCCATTGGCATTGCAAGCGGCAAAAACGAATCCGGCATTGGCAGCGTTCATTGAAGAATGCAGGCACGGCGGTGTTGCCGAAGCCGATCTGGAAACGCAGGAGAAAAAAGGTTGTGCGACAGGCCTGTTTGCGATTCATCCGATCAGCGGTGAAAAAGTACCGGTCTGGGTGGCCAACTTCGTGTTGATGAATTACGGCACCGGTGCCTTGATGGCAGTGCCCGGACACGATCAGCGCGATTTCGAATTCGCGCACAAATATTCCTTGCCGGTGAAGCAGGTCATTGCCGTTGCCAACGAAGCATATGACGCGAATCACTGGCAGGACTGGTATTCGGATAAAACGAATGCCGATATGCGTGTGATGAATTCCGGTGCCATAGATGGACTGAACTTCAAGGATGCTTTCGACAAAGTGTCCGGGATTCTCGAAAAAATGGCGAAGGGCAACCGTCGCGTGAATTTCCGTTTGCGCGATTGGGGCGTGAGCCGCCAGCGTTATTGGGGTTGCCCGATTCCGATGATTTACTGCCCGAACTGTCAGGCGGTTCCGGTGCCGGAAGAACAGCTGCCGGTCGTGTTGCCGGAAGACGTTGCCTTCTCCGGAACGAATTCGCCCATCAAGTCGAATCCGGAATGGCGCAAGACGACATGTCCGCAGTGCGGCAGCGCCGCCGAGCGCGAAACCGATACCTTCGATACTTTCATGGAATCGAGTTGGTATTACGCGCGCTATACCTCGCCCGGTGCGAATGATCTGGTCGATGAACGCGCGAATTACTGGTTGCCGGTAGATCAATACATCGGCGGCATCGAACACGCGATCATGCATCTGATGTATTTCCGTTTCTATCACAAGCTGATGCGCGATGCCGGTCTGGTAAAAACCGATGAGCCGGCAACGAATCTGCTTTGCCAGGGCATGGTGATTGCCGATACTTTCTATCGTGAAGACGGAAAAGGTGGCAAGGACTGGATCAATCCTGCCGATGTTCTAACAACGCTCGATGAAAAAGGCCGCGTGATCGGAGCGGTTTCGTCGTCGGACGGTCTGCCTGTGCTGATCGGCGGCACCGAAAAAATGTCGAAGTCGAAAAACAACGGCGTCGACCCGCAAATCATGGTCGATAAATTCGGAGCCGATACCGTGCGCCTGTTTTCGATGTTTGCCGCGCCGCCGGAACAAAGTCTCGACTGGAACGAGCAGGGTGTTGAAGGCATGGCGCGTTTTCTGCGTCGGGTCTGGGTGCAAGTGCAAAAACACATCGCGGAAGGCAGGACCGATACGATGGATGTATCGCAACTGACGCCGGAACAGAAAAACGTGCGTCGCCAGTTGCACGAAACCATCCAGAAAGTCGGAGACGATTACGGCCGCCGCTATACTTTCAATACAGCGATTGCCGCGGTGATGGAATGCATGAACGCCTTGTCGAAATTCGATGATCACAGTGCCAATGGCCGCGCCCTGAAGCAGGAGGCCTACGAGGCAGTTGCCTTGCTGCTCAATCCGATCACGCCGCATACATCGCACGCCTTGTGGCAGGCGCTGGGTCACGCGGAAACGACGCTGGAAGATATTCCGTTTCCGAAAGTCGATGTCCAGGCCTTGAGTCGCGACAGCGTGACCCTGGCGGTACAGGTAAACGGCAAGCTGCGCGCTACGATTGAAGTGGCAGTGAATACGCCGAAAGACGAGATTGAGCGATTGGCGAAAGCCGAGCCCAATGTCGAGAAACATATCGAAGCGCAGACGGTGAAGAAAATCATTATCGTCCCGGGTAAAATCGTCAATATCGTGGTGGGCTGAGCCGCAAGGCACGGTCAAAAGGAGTGTCAAAAATGAAAAGAATAATTTTCAGCGCCGTTCTGCTTGCAAGCCTCTCTGCCTGCGGTTTCCATCCTCGCGGCAATTTTGCCATTCCGGAGTCGATTGGCTCCGTGCAAGTAGTGAATGCGGATACTTACAGTGCATTGACCGATGGTTTGCAAAGCGCGGTCAATCGCGCAAGTGCCAACAAGACTGGGAACACTTCCGGCACCGCGATTCTGAAAATACATTCCGAAGGCTGGGATACCAAGCCCTTGGCGATTGACGAATTTGCCCAGGTTCGCGAGTACATCACCCGCTATAAGGTGAATTTCGATCTGACGGCGGCCGACGGCAGTGTCTTGCTGGAAACGCAGAATATCGAGCTCTCGCGTGAATACACTTACGACATCAATGTTGCCGTGGGTAATCCTGCCGAGCAGGAAGTGATCCAGCGCGAGCTCCGCCGCGACATGCAGGCCGCCATCATTCGTCGCATGGATATCGTGTTGCGTTCGAAAAAATAATAGTTGTCGATAATGGAATTGAAATTCGACCGCTTCGAAAAACAACTGGCTTCCGAAGCCCTGAAGCCGGTCTATCTGATTGCCGGTAGTGAACCCTTGCTGGTTCAGGAAGCAGCCGATGCGGTTCGTGCGAAGGCAAAAGCCGAGGGCTACAGCGAACGCGAAGTTCTGGATGCCGACAATTCCTTTGATTGGCAGTTACTCACCGGCGGCATGGCGAACCTGAGTCTGTTCGCGACACGCCGTTTGTTCGACTTGCGTCTGCCGACTGGAAAGCCCGGCAAAAACGGCAGCGAAGAAATACAGAATTTTTGCAATCGTCCGCCCGAAGACACGGTGCTGCTGATTACCAGCCAGGACTGGAGCAAAAGCCATGCCGGCAAATGGACTGAGGCGATTGCCCGCGTTGGCCATGTGTTGCCGATCTGGCCAATCAAGGAACACGAGCGCGAAGACTGGTTGCAGCGCCGTTTGCGCAGTCGCGGACTGCAGGCAAGTCAGGCCGCGATTCAGGTATTGAGCGATCGCGTCGAAGGAAACTTACTCGCGGCGGCTCAGGAAATCGACAAGCTGGCATTGCTGTCGCCGAATTCGAAAATCGAAGCCGACGACATGAATCGTTTCGTTGCCGATTCTTCGCGTTTCGATGTGTTCCGTTTGCTGGAGACCGCGCTTTCCGGCGATGCATCCCGGGTTGCCAAAATCCTGTCGGCCCTGAAAGCCGAAGGCGAGCAGGTGCCGGGTTTGATGCCGATGATTGCGATGGACATTCTTAAAATCTGCCAGCTCGCCCGCGTACAGGCAACCGGCGGAAACGTGATGAATGCAATGCGTGATGCCCGAATCTGGGACAGCAAACAAGCTCTTTATAAACGCGCAATGGATCGTCACAAGGCCGGTCGCTGGGAAATTTTTGCAGCCGAATGCGGGCGCATCGACCGTGTCGCGAAAGGTCGCGACAGCGGCGATGCCTGGTTGATGTTCGAAAGATTGTTGATCGCCGTTGCCGAACCCAGAGCGCGTGGCCTGATCGCAGGATGAGTTTGCATCTGTTCTACGGCGGCACCTTCGATCCTGTGCATGACGGCCACATCGCGATCGCCAGTTTTGCCCGGCGGGTTTGCGATGCCGATGTCTATTTCATTCCGTCCGCCGATCCGCCGCATCGACAAAAACCCCTGGCGACTGCCAGGCAACGTGCCGACATGTTGCGAATCGCGATGTCCGGCGAGCCACGTTTTTTTCTGGACCTGCGCGAACTGGAACGCGACAAACCTTCGTATAGCGTCGATACGCTTCGGCAATTGCGTGCCGAATTGGGAAGTGAACAACCGATTGCCTGGCTGATCGGGGCCGATGCTTTTGCCCAGTTGCATACCTGGCACGAATGGGAATCCCTGTTTGATTTAGCGCATTTCGTGGTTGCAGTAAGGCCCGGCTATTCGATGCATTCGTCGCATTTCCCGATAAATGAACGTATCTGCGCTTCGGCGCAGCAGCTTAAAGAGAGTGCCGCTGGGCGGGTTTTTAGTCTTCAATGCCCCTTGCGTAGCGAGTCTGCGACCGCCATCCGCCACGCTTTTGCCGCTGGACAGGCCCCCAATGGCCTGAATCCGGCGGTTCAGGCCTATATTCTAGAGCATGGCCTGTACCCGAAAGCCTTATAATCACCACCATTCACCCGTCATGAGATAGTGCTTTGAGCTCACAAGCCCACGTAATCAAAACCAAAATGCCGAATCCGGCACCCTCGCCGCAAGATATTCTGAAACAAGTGCATGCGGCACTCGAAGAAATGAAAGCCAAGGATTCGATCGAAATCGACGTGCGCGGCAAGACTTCCATCGCCGACTATCTTGTCGTTGCGTCCGGCACATCTACTCGCCACGTGAAATCGATTGCCGATGAAGTCGTGCAGTTCGCGAAAAAATGCGGCGTGATGCCACTCGGTGTCGAAGGCGAGCGGGAAGCGGAATGGGTATTGGTCGATCTGGGCGATGTGATCGTTCACGTCATGCTGCCACGCGTACGCGAGTTCTACGCGCTTGAACGCCTGTGGACAGTGGGCGATCAACCGCCGGATGACGAACCGTAGGAGCGACGGAAGTCGCGATATTGGTTTCACTTGAATGAAAGCCAAACTGATCGCTGTCGGCGAACGCGCACCCAGTTGGGTAGCCGAGGGTTTCGCCGAGTATCAAAAACGTTTATCGCACGGCTTGCCACTGGATTTGGTGGAAGTCGCGCCAGGCATTCGCGGCAAGGGCCGCGATGCAGTACGAGCCACCTTCGAGGAAGGCCAGCGCGTGATGGCCGCCTATCCGAAAAACGCCTACATCATCGCACTCGATGGCAGGGGCAAACTGCATTCTTCCGAACAACTCGCACAACGGCTTGAATTCTGGCGTCAGCTAGGCCGCGATCTGGTTTTCCTGATCGGCGGACCCGAAGGGCATTCCCCCGAAGTGATGTCGTCTGCCAATGAAACCTGGTCACTCGGCCCGCTGACATTGCCTCATATGCTGGTAAGACTGGTACTCGCCGAGCAACTCTATCGGGCACAAAGCTTGTTGACGAACCATCCTTATCATCGGGCCTGACTCTTTGGAGCTGGTTCACCACCGATAAGATCCCGATGTTACGCAGGCCTGCGTTTGCAGACTGCAACATTCAATCGCTGGCAACTCAGCTCCCAAAAAAGCGATCCCCGTTGCAGCATGGTGAATATCCAATTAACCCCGATTCCAGGTTCCATGCGTTGCATATCGTGAATTCCACAGTGGGGTGCGCCATGTTGATCAGAACCTTATCTTTCGCTTTTTTGATGACGGCATTTTCCTGCTCGTCATATGCCGGCACAACTGTTCCGGCCCAGAAAAAAACCATGAAAGCCTTTGCCAGCGAGCAGGCATTTCTGGCCTACATGAAAAAATTCAAGACGGAGCAAAGGCGCGTGATGGAGTTGAATCCACCGGCACCGCCATCGCCATCTCCCGTCATGGCCAATGCGGCAGCACCGGCAAGTGCACCGGCATTGGCAAAGATTGAAATAACCGGTTCACGCGTCAAAAGCGAAAAAAATAAAGAGGACGGAATCACTAATGTTCAAACCCAGGGTGTGGACGAAGGCGATATCGTCAAAAAGCGCGGCGATTACTTAATAATTCTGCGTCGCGGTCGGCTGTTCACGCTGAAAGTCAGCGAAAATAATTTAAAGCCAGTATCGATGAGCAATGCCTACGCGCCGGATGTTAATCCAGGCGGAACCTGGTACGACGAAATGCTGATCAGCGGCAACACGGTCGTCGTTATCGGCTACAGCTATGAACGTGGCGGTACCGAGGTGGGCCTGTTCAGTCTCAGTGACCGTGGCGTATTGAAATACCAGGCGACTTATCACCTGAGAAGCAATGATTATTATTCCTCCAGAAATTACGCCAGTCGCCTGATCGGCAATAAACTGATTTTCTATACGCCGATGTATTTGAATGGCTACGGAAACATCGACGATTCCATGCCGGCCATGCGTGCCTGGCATAAAGGCGCAGACAGGAAAGAGTTCAAGCGCATTCTACCGGCCACGCGGATTTATCGCACCGATCAGGAGCTGGATATGTACGACACGAGTTTGCACACGGTCAGCGTCTGCGATCTGTCGCGTCCCGCCATGACGTGTCGTTCTACCGCGGTATTGGGTCCGAGTGGCCGTGTGTTTTATGTGTCGGAAGATTCGGTATATGTGTGGACATCGCCATGGCGAGGTGCCGGCAAGAAAGCCAACCAGTCTTCGGTATTCAGAATGCCGCTGGACGGCTCTGCACCTACG
>JAKQKT010000440.1 GCA_029560515.1 Pseudomonadota bacterium | reverse complement strand
CGTTTGGTTGCAGCACACAAATTTGCAAGGAAGTGAGCGTGGGCACACAAAACCCGAACGATTGCGGCTATGAAACGGAGGTAACGGCAGTGGGTCTGCATTTGTATGGCAAACTGTCGCCCATTACTTTCAACCCGGACCTGTATGTGTCTTCGGTGGAATGGTACACCAGCAAATCCAACCAGGTTTTATCGGACAATCCCGTCCTGTCGGCTCAATTGCCCGGTTACGGCGATTACCTGATCTGCGCCCAGTACAAGATTAAAAACAGCGTCACGGGTGATTCCTGCACCACAACGCGCTGCCAGCCGCTGGTAGTGGTGGAAGCCGGGTGTAAAAACCCGGTGATGGAGCAGGTAGCGACCATTTGCCCGCCGGTGTATGCGCCGGTGTGCGGTTGCGACGGCCTTACCTATGGCAATGAATGCGAAGCCCAGGGCGCCGGACTATCCGTCTGGTGGGCAGGCACCTGTGCGGAAGCCATGGGTAGTTGCCACCTTGAAATGGAGGCCAAAGTGATCGGCGGCAGCCCGGAAGAAGGGTTTATCGTGCAGTTTGTGCGCACTTCCGGCAACGATTTCGCGTTTGTTCAACTCGATTACGGCGACGGTACGGCACTGTGGGAAGGCACGCAGTTCGATACCCTGACGCATACTTATCCCGCAGGCGGCATTTACAAAACCAATCTGAGCGGCTGGATCAATAACGCATGTGTGTCGTCGGTGACCCAACTCGTATTCACCGACGCGTACAATATGTCGGTAGACAATATGCCCGGCGGCACGGATTATGTGATGCCCGGCGATGCCAACGGCGACTTCAAAGCCAACGTGTACGACTTGCTCAATATCGGTATCGGCCACTATGCAGCCGGTGCGCCGCGTCCTTTTGCCACTTCCGACTGGACCCCGCAATTTGCGCCCGACTGGCCGCAGGCAGTGACGCAAACCGTCAATTACAAGCACCTCGATTGCGACGGGAACGGCGCAGTGAATGCCCTCGATGCCGATGTCATCCTGGAACATTACGCTCCGATAGACACCACGGAAGTGTTTCCAATGGCCGATGCGCCGCCCATCTGGGTGTCGTTCCCGATGGATACCATTATTCTGGACACAGATAATCCGCAGCAACTGGAAATAACCGCCGATCTGAACCTCGGAACGCCCGCTCACCCTGCGCTGAATATTTACGGACTTGCCTGCGCACTGCGTTACCCGGAATTTGTCGATCACAACCTGTCGGCCAACTACGACGGCGCCTGCATGTTCGGCTTCAATCACACGCTGTGGCTTCCAAAAGACAACCACAGCCGCCGCCAACTGGATATCGGCCTCACACGCACCAACGGACAAGCCGTCAGCGGGTATGGTCGCATCGCACAACTGACTTTTCGCTCCGATTTTATCATTATCATCGACGTGGGCGACCGCACGGATCAAAACGTCATTCCGTTCCGGGTTCCTATCAACGGCCTGATCGCTGTAGATGAATACGGTAATGAAAAACAACTTACCGTGCTGCAGG
>JAKQKT010000431.1 GCA_029560515.1 Pseudomonadota bacterium | reverse complement strand
GAAACCAGGAAAAAGTCGATCAAGGTCTCGAACGTTTTGCCTTTTGTATACGGGTCTCTGCATTTTCGGTTGCTGGAGGTAGTCGGGTCGTAGGCAAATACCCAGTCTTCCGGGAAAAAATCAGCCGGAATATTTCCCTGCCGGTAACGGCCGGACGGATCGGGTGCAAACGAATCGAAGCGGAAATGCGGCGGGCACTGATTCCAGTCGCCGCCCAGCACCACGTAATTTCCCTTTTCAAATTCCGCCAAAGCCAGATCATGGAGGTAGGGAAGTTGGATGGCTTTTATCTTGTCGCCGGGGTCGTACGCAGCGTTGTGTAAATTAATGACCACCAGTTCTTTGCCGTTTTTTGCAGGAAAACGGTGCAGCGCTGCACAACGATCGAGTTGAAAAATCCGGTCAGGCATCGGATAATGCCCAGGCAACTGGTGCCGTAATACTTCCGACGGCTGAAAACGTGAAAATGTGCCCAACCCCGAGCGTACTTTTCCATACGCATTCCATGGTTCCAGCAAAGGAATGGGCACCCGGTCGCAATGGTAATTTTCGGCATAAGTGGCCGCAAAACCGGGCAAAGCCTGGCAATATGCATCATACTGACGGGTGTTATAACTCCGGTCGGAAGCATCTTCCACTTCCTGTAGCAGGAAAAAATCGGCGTCCGACTGCCGGAGTACATCCAGCGCGCCGGCAATGTTTTTCTCCACCAGCGGTTTCGGGGTACGCACCATGCTGCTGCCCGAATACCACATACCCTGATCGTCATAGAAAAAATCGGACTCCGCTCCCAGGCCGCCGTAACCGACATTCCAGGTCAGAAAATGCAGGGTGTCGGGCAATTTGGTCAGGCCAGATGGCTGTGTCGGGGTAATCGCAACGGCGCCGTCCGCAGGTTGCCAGTCGCTGAAATAACCGATCGTGAATATGAGCAGGAAATAGGCGAGGAAGATTCCAAGGACCAGCCCGGTCAGGCGGCGAAACAACGTATGCTTGAACATTTTTGATGTAAAGGTAGTGCGTGTGCTTTGTTTGCGCATTGGATTGCCTGTACAAACCTACCTCTTTTTACTTAGAGGTGGCATGGACTTATAAATTTCAGGCAGTTTTTATTTCGGTAGAAATAAAAACTGCCTGAAATTTATAAGTCCATGCCACCTCTTGACAAAACACCTCAAATCCTCAACTCCTAGCGCTGCACCGCAATCTTCACAAATTTGCTCCTGCTGCCACTGCTGATCCGCAGCGTATACATGGCCGCCGGCAGGTAACTGTAATCGAATGTGCGTTGCAGGTAGCCGCTCCGGAAATCTACCGTTTCAAAGGTCAGTTGCTGGCCAAGCGTATTGAACACCGCAAATTCCAACTGATCCTGTGCGATACCGCTCATTTCAACGGTAAATCTACCCTGATTCGGGTTAGGGTAAATTCTGAAAATGTCCCAGGGGGCGGCATCTTCCGTACCCGTTATGGTCAGCACTATTTCCCGTTCAAAAGTATCGGTACCGCAGTAGTTGCTGGCTATCAAAACGATGTCGTACGTTCCCGACACAGTGTAGGTATGCTGCGGAGATGCCAGCGTGCTCGTATCGCCGTCGCCGAACTGCCAGAAGTAAGTATCTGCCCCCGTGGATGCATTGGAAAATACGAGCTGGTCGTCGATAGCAACATATCCAAATAAAGCATTGGGCGGCACGATCACCGATATCGCCTGTGTATCCGATACCGTATTGGAACCGTAGATATTTCCGCTGGTCAGTGAAGCCGTATAAGTACCTGGTTGAGAGTAGGTCACAACAGGATTCTGTTCCGTGGAAGTGGCCGGATCGCCTCCCGGAAATTCCCAAAACCAACTGTTCGGCGCGCCCGCTGAAACATCTTTGAATTGCACCGAAGCAGGCGCACACGCAACGGAAACACCGCCGGTGGTGAAAGCCGCAATTGGTGCATCACCCGCAATTACCACGGTGGAGATGAAAGTATCCACCCCGCACTCGTTTTCCGCAATCAACGTTACGAAATAAGTGCCTGTACTGCTGAAGTCGTGCACCGGCGCTGCCTCCGTGCTCGTATTCGTATTGCCGGAAGCCGGATCGCCGAAATTCCAGGTATAGGAAACTGCGCCCGAAGTAGTGTTGGTCGTTACCACCGACAAACCGGCTGTCTGTGTGCTGAAACCTGCAACAGGTGGTCCGTCGATGACAATCGTATCGGTGTACGTGCTGCTACCGGTTGGATTGATCGCTGTCAGGGTTACCATATAACTGCCCGGCAGATCCCAGGAAACCATTGGATGCTTTTCATCGGAAACCGCCGGATTGCCGCCCTCGAATACCCAGGCGAACGTAGCGGAATTATCGCTGGAACCATTCTGGAACTGAATAGCCGCAGGTGCGCAAGCCGAGGTCGCGCTGGCTGTAAAAGCAGCAGCAGGCGGCGTAGCGATCGTCACAATCTCGCTCAGACTGGCTGCCCCGCAACTGTTCATCACCGTCAGGGTAACTGTAAAGTTCCCGTCCTGGCTGAAGGTATGCGAAGGGCTGGTTTCCGAACTCGTGTTGTTACCGGAATTCGTGTCTCCGAAATTCCAGAAATAGGATTGCCCGTTTTGAGAGTCGTTGGTAAATGTGGCGCCCGATCCGTTGATTGCCGGTTCAAAATGAACCGTCGGCAAAGCCAGCACCGTGATGTAGTCGGTGTGGCTGATGCTGCTCGCTCCGGCCGTGTTCGAGGCGGTGAGCGTAGCCGAATAGGCGCCCGGCGTAGCGTAAACGACCACCGGATTGGCGGCCGTAGAAGACGAAGGCGAACCTCCCGGGAAAGTCCACAGGAAGGAAGTAGCGTTGTTGCTCGACTGGTTGCTGAACTGCACCGTCAGGGGCGCACATCCGCTTGTTTGTGCAGATGCAAAAGCGGCTGTCGGGGGACTCGCCACCGTCACCGTATGCGTAACGACCTGGGAGCCGCAGGCATTGGTTGCCGTCAGCGTCACCGTATACGTGCCGTCTGTAGCGTACGTGTGGTTCGGATTCGCTTCGGTGCTGGTTGCGCCGGCGTCGCCAAAATCCCAGACAAAACTGCTGGTATTGCTGGAAGTGTTTGAAAATGAGGTAGTTAAATTATTGGTACTACTGGTAAATGCAGCGGTCGGGCCGCCGTTTACTACCACAAATCCTGTCTGAATGATTGTATCCGCGCCGGCCGGATTGCCCACCATCAAGGTCACGGGGTAAGTGCCCGGGTTGGCGTACACAACAACCGGACTCGCCTGGGTGGACGCAGCGGGCGAACCGCCCGGGAAACTCCACTGGAAAGAAACGGCATTGACGCTCGACTGGTTGCTGAACTGCACCGTCAGCGGCGCACAACCGCTTGTTTGCGCGGCCGTAAATCCTGCTGTCGGCGGCGTTACCACCGTAACGGTCTGGAAGGCCTGGCTGGTACCGCAGGCGTTGGTTGCCGACAAAACAATTGTGTAAGTGCCGTCGGCCTGGTAAGTGTGGCCGGGCGAAGCACCTGAAACCTGCGCGCTGCCGTCGCCGAAATTCCACAGGTAGGTGTTT